>CAZNLV010000028.1:0-11864 GCA_964574245.1 uncultured Candidatus Saccharibacteria bacterium | reverse complement strand
AGGCCTTACGTTGTTAATCTCTCTAAGTATACTGCGTTTGCAGTTTTGTAGCCCAAGACTTGTCTTGGGCGTTCGTTTAGGTACACGAGTACCTTGGCAATCGTATCGCTAGTGACTGTTGCCAGATCCGTCTTCTTTGGAATGAAGTGTCGTATCCATTTGTTGGTATTCTCAACAAGTCCTTTCTCCCATGAATGGTACGGGTGCGTGAAGTAGAAGGGCGCACCTAACAGATTCTCAAAATACTCCCAGTGCGTAAAAGCGATGTCATTGTCAGTGAGAATAGTTTTAACGACGATGTCTTTGAACATCGTCCTCAGGGCCTTGCTAAGCTCCCGCTTTGTCCTGTTCGGTAGCAACTGGATCATAGTTTTCTTGCTCCAGGTGTCGACGGCTACGAGAAGCACTGCTTTGCTGCCACTCTTGCTGGGGCTCACAATGAAGTCTAGTTGCCAGTGGCCGACTTCATCTCTAAGGATACGTTCCTCAATCCAACGACGCTCACCAATAAGACTACGTCGGTACATAGCTTTCCGCCGTTTTGGCTTGCCTTTGAAGTAGAGCTTGTGCTGAAGGGCATACAGTGTGACGTAGCGGTAGATTGTCCGTTTTGAAACAGGACAGTCATTACTGCCGGCAATCTCGCCTGGTGACCAGCCTTTGTCCAGTCCTACGTCAACCAACTCACGCAAGTCTTTATCCCTAGCTACCTTGTTACTACAGACCCTAGCGTAGTAGCGCTTTTGGTAGGCTTTGACACTAGCTTTCTTAGCAACATACTGGCCCGAGACCGTCAGATGCTTCAATTCATAGCTAATGGTGTTGGGGCTTCGCCCCAGCTCACGAGCTATGTAACGGATACTCTTGCCGTTCTTATGCCAGTGCTCAATCTTAACTCTATCTTCATAGCTTAAATGAGTATACTTCTGACCCATAGCATTTATTGTAGTCTTGGATCTCCTTTTATACCTCTTCATGACACCTGACCTTACTGGCTGAGTGTCCTACTTCAAAGGGACCTAGAGGTAAACCGATACACAAGTCAAAAGGGGTAGAAAGTTCGCCCAATCCGCCCAATCAACCCTTTGGCAGACCACATGACGGCGGCAGTATTCTCGAGATACTTCGCTGGGCAGCCCAGAATCCGGGTGGTGCACAGGCTCTTACTGAAGCGGCCCGACTAGTTCGTGGCGGCGTTGACTGGCCGGGAGGTGTAGCTCCGGACATATCGCTGGCAAATCCGGGTCAGCTACCAGACGGTCATATTTTCGTGGCACGACGAGAGTAGAAGTAGGACAGTCGCCTCGACTCCTCATCACTAGAGCTGCTAGAGCTGCTTGGCTAATTGCTTAATACTAGTGCCGAGCTGAGATTGGGATAAGAGGTTTTTTCTTCACATAGCGACCAAATTGAATAGAGTGATACTGTTTCCGCATACATAATTCTTACTGCATGGACGGTGCAGTTCAAAACGGAATTTTCGTTATCCTGCTGCGTATCGTCCAAGCAGCACAAACTCCAAGGAGCCTGACAGGGTGAGTAGTGTCAGGCTCCTTTGACGTTTCGGATATAGACGTATTACAGCTATGGCCTAGAAACTATTTACCACCAGCCGTTGGTGTTCCAGAAGCTTTGGGCGGCTTCCCAGCTGCCGTAACGGTTCATAGCGTAGTTGGTAAAGTACGCATCTTGGCATGCATAGTCTGCGCCACAACTGCCGCGTACCACACCATTACAATCTTGGCCGATGCCATAACAACCATTCGGGTTGGTGGCATTTGGGTTGTTGCCACTCTCACGGCTGTAAATGAAAGCCTTGGCGGCGTTCGAGTCGGTTGGATATGACGCTGCTGCGCTCGCGGTTGAACGATATGAGGTGCTTGGTGCACGGTATGTCGTCTGATAGTTTGTTTGCACGGGAGCTGCGGCTATCACTGGCTGAGGCAGTGGTCGGTCGGCGAGCTCCTCACTTGCCTCCGGCACGCGCAGTTGCTGACCGGGGTTAATGATATCCGGGTTTACGACTGACTCATTTGCGTTGTAGAGCCGTACCCAAGTCGTACCACGGGCCTCGGCGATTGAGCTCAGGCTGTCGCCCTCAGCGACCGTCACCATGACGGGTTGCTTTTGAGTTTCCTCAGTCTTTTTTTCTGCAGTTGCTTGTTCGGTAGCCTGTGCTACGACTTTTGCGTTCGATTTTTTGGTAGCTGCAGCAGATGCTGCTGATGTAGTAGTCGCCGGAATTAATGTGGCCAACGCCACAAAAACAGGCACTACTGTTAGTGCGATTTTACGCATGCTATATTGTTCCTCCTGTCACGGCTTCGTTGTACTTCTAGGGCGTTTAAATAGTATTTATGTGTCAAACAAATAAGTGCTAGTTAATTGCTTTCGTTGCCTAGACGAATACCGGACTCACCCGCGCCAAACTCCACATAACCATTTGGGCACGTAAGTAGACAGGCTAGTTCATAAGCATTTTGGAGTCAAGCAAAATGCGTGCTCAAACCCACAAAAACAGAGGGAATTTTCGCGTTACTTTATTTACAACAAATTGTGATTTATATCACAACACGACCACGATTTTCTATATATAGCGTGTGCGCATGCGGGTATGGGTCTATATATGCGGATGTGCTCAGGTCTAGCGATTTTTTTGGAGCTGCCTCGCTATGCTTACTGCTCGATCTGACTCGTCTTCGATTTCGTGTCCGAGTATCTCCTCGATTAGATCCTCTATGGTAACGATCCCGACTATCTGGTCGTCTTTTTCGACCGGCATCAGATGCGTTTTTGCGGTAATAAAACGGCGGAACATGGTGTCGAGGGCTGTTCCGCTTCCTACCATTTGTACGGGGTGCAGGTGGAGCTCATCAACCCGAGGTGGGTTTTCGTCGAAGTCTACGTCGACGAGTTCTTTGACAAGTATGACGCCAAAGCAAATAGTTTTTGCGGCGTTGAAAACAGGTATACGGCTGTGCCCGGTCGATTTTATTTCGTCTATGAGGCGGTCGTCGATGATCACTTGGGGCTGTAGCGAAAAGACGGTGCGAACCGGTGTCATGATAGCGCCGACCTTTTTCTCGCTGAGCTGTAGGGCACCACGAATGATCTCAACTTCATCCTCATCAAGTTCGCTTTCTTTGGCGCCTAAGTGTTCTGCTACCAGCAGCCCGAGCTCATGGCGGGTATGCAGAGGTTGTTTGCTGTGTTTAAACATGCGATCGAGAAGGAGCTGTAGCGGCTTTGCGAGTGGGAACGTCAGAAATATCATCGACCTGATCAGCCAGAGGAGCCGGCCGCACCAGAGTATGGCGTTTTGGGCAAATAGGGCTTGGGGCATTATCTCTGCAAAAATTGTGAGCGATAAGGTACTGATGATAACAGCCCAGATGCCATTGAGATGCGAATCGATGACAAGGGGGGTGATCGAGGCGGCGGCAACATTTGTGAGCAGGATGGCGGCAAGCGTCAGGTGGGCATTTTTGCGGAGGGGGAGTAGCCATTTTGCATACGAGTTCCCGAGCTTGGATTTGCGCCGCAAATCAGCCGTATTGAGCGACATGAAGGCAACATTGAGACCTGAGCATACCGCGGCAATACCGACGAGAGCAATAACTTCGAGTGCAGTAACTACTATTTCCACGACTTTTGCTAGTATACGCCATGTTGACCTCTGTCGCAATGTGCTTTTGGTCTGCCACGGCGGTATGTGGTAAAATAGTCACTAAGAAAGGGCGCTGACAGATTGAGCGCTTAATATATTGATGTCTAGTACCCAAGATCCTAGTAAAATCCGTAACATCGCGATTATTGCTCATGTGGACCACGGCAAGACCACGCTCGTAGACGGGCTCCTCAAACAGTCGCATACTTTTCGAGAAAACCAAGCCGAAATGAGCCAAGAACTCATCATGGACAGCGGTGATCAAGAACGCGAACGCGGCATAACTATCACTGCCAAAGTGACAGCAGTCCAACACGGTGACTACCGGATCAATATCATAGATACCCCGGGCCACGCCGACTTCAGCGGTGAAGTTGAGCGTACACTCAATATGGCTGATGGCTGCCTACTGATCGTAGACGCTCAGGAAGGCCCTATGCCGCAGACCAAGTTTGTGCTTGAAAAGGCGCTCGAGGCGGACCTAACGCCCATCGTTGTACTCAATAAAATAGATAAGTCGGGCAGTCGTATCGCCGAAGTTGAAGACGAACTCGCTGACCTGTTTCTCGAGCTCGCCGTGCACGAAAACCAACTCCACTACCCGGTGTACTATGCCATTGGCCGCGAGGGCAAGGCTTGGAGCTCCGTCCCGGATGACAGTACAACAGATGCGGACTTCACCCCATTGTTTGATGCGGTTATCGAAAAAATCCCATCGCCTACAGTTGAGCTCGGTGCGTCGTTCCAAATGCTGGTCACAGCACTCAGCTGGGATAGCTACAAGGGGAAATATGCCATCGGTCGAATTAGTCGCGGTCGAGTGCAAGCTGGCGACCAAGTAGCCCTCTGCAAAAAAGACGGCACAGTGGTGAAGGCAAAAGTAGAGCTCGTATTTATGAGCCGAGGAGTGAGCAAATATGAAGTTCCTGAAGGAGTTGCCGGTGACATTGTCCAGTTGACGGGCATATCTGACGCGCAGATCGGGGAGACACTGGCCGATGCTGCCAACCCAGAAGCCTTGCCGACTATAGAGGTCGAAGCGCCAACGCTCAGGATTTACCTGGGGCCAAATACCAGCCCGTTCAAAGGTCGTGAAGGCGAGTTTAATACCTCGCGCCAGATCAGTGAGCGATTGCAAAAAGAACTGGAAATCAACGTCGGCCTGCAGGTCCACGAAGACGGTATCGGCTTTACGGTGGCCGGCCGCGGAGAGTTGCATCTCGGCGTTCTCATAGAGTCGATGCGCCGGGAAGGGTACGAATTTGAAGTTGGACGACCACAAGTCGTGACTCATGAGGAGCAGGGGGTAGAAGTCGAGCCTGTTGAGGAAGTAATCATCGAAGTGCCTGCCGAACATGTCGGCACCGTCCAAATGGAGCTCGGTACGCGCCGAGCAACGCTCAAAGAGCAATTTGCCAGTCCCAAGGGCGTAACAAAACTCGTCTATGAAATGCCCACTCGTAGCCTCATCGGTATGCGCAACATCTTGCTCACCAACACCAAAGGCACAGTCGTGATGAACAGCCTAGTGACCGGCTATGCGCCTGTAGGGACGGCGCTGGAGCAGCTCAGAAACGGCGTTTTGATTGCATGGGAAACTGGCACGACTATGCCGTATAGCCTCGAGACTGCCGAGGCACGTGGGGCGCTCTTTGTTGGACCGGCCGAACAAGTGTATGCCGGACAAATCATAGGTCTCGCCAATAAACGCGACGACCTCGAGATCAATGTTTGCAAGGCAAAACACCTGACGAACATGCGCAGCAAATCTAGCGACGGCGTGACTCAACTGACCCCGCCGACGATACTGAGCCTCGAACAATGTCTGGATTTCATCGAAAATGATGAGCTACTGGAGGTGACGCCCAAATCTCTCCGACTCCGCAAACGCGAACTCGACCCCAACAAACGCAAACGAAATCGATAAGTATTCCACTGAGGATCGTAACACCCCAGATGGTCGTTTCGTTTCACCGTACAATGCGACCATTCTCAAATATAGTGGGAATCGTTTGCATGCCGGCTTCATCTCTAGCGTTTAAGACGGCCGTTCGTACTATCTCCTTCACTTTTCCGTCCGGGTGCCGGAGAAGTTCGGCATATGGCTGCATGTACGTCTCAAACACAGGAGCTGTAAGTTTCGCGCCAAACGAAAAGTGTTGAGGTTTGTCTGGCGATGCGTTTGCTGGCCACATCAGGGGGACAGACTTGCTCTTGAGATACGCATCAAATTGCTCTGCGAATCTGTTCATGATCGTTTCGCCTGCGGCGCTATGGCTCGCATGACACCAGCTCAAATAGTACAAAGCGTCGAGTGCGAGCGCTTGTTGGCGTAGGTTGACAAAGCAAGGCGTTCTAAACTCTATTCGTGACCTGTCGCCAATCCAGGTATCCTCGAAAGGTTGATGTACATAGACAATTCCACCGATGCCTTTCACGTTCCAGCCGGTCTGTGCATCTTTGCTTTGTAGTCGTCTCGCCACTTGCAAAGGCTACAGTAGCCTACGGGGTGTGGCTGCCCCGGCCAGCTCTACGGCGCGAATAATACGCGTCAATCTTTCGATCATAGACGGTGTTGTATAACGGTCTTCATTCGCAAGCCCTACACTAATATGCATGGGGACTTCCGATCGTGTGTGTCGCGGAACAAGGCGACACTGTGTCAGCCCCGCGGTAGCCACTGACAAGGCTGTAGGGTGTGAGGCGGGAGGTGAGATAATTTCATACTTCTCGTCGAAACCCCTATAAAATCCTAGGTTCAACATGCGACTGGCCGCTTTTGCAGGTGTGGTAAAAATGGTCGATGGTTCTAGTCGGGGTATTTCAAGTTCAAATCCGATTGAAACCGGGCTTTCTGGGGTGTTGTTCAGAGCGCTCGTCGCACGTTCATATTCGTGAGATTGCACATGACCTGCGTTGAGCATGCGTATTTATGTAGTTTCGATGCGGCCATTTAGGTCCTCTGCCGTTCTATAAAACCGCTCCTTGGGTAGCGCCGTGGTCGGTTTGACTGTCGTAAAGTTCGTTTGCCGCTGTCAGCATGGTGGTGTAGATGTCGGCGATAGTCAGTATATGATCGTCGAGGGCTGCACAGTCGGTGGCGGGGGTTTTTGCAGCGCCACCAAAAGCTTACCAGCGTACTCCCGGTCTATGGCCACATGGCCTGCTTCGTGAACATATAGATTATGAGCATAATTTTCCCAAATGGTAGTGGTAAGAGCAGGTGCTGACCCGCCGGCAGTAAACGTGGGGAGATACTGACTGATATGCAAGCCAACCTTAGCTTTTTGTAGGTAGCATCTACCATTTGTTACCGTCGATGTATATGACCACGATAGTTGATACGATGTATAGGCGTGAAACTCCCCAGCGGCCTTTCTGAGCGGGCAGCTGGTAATAGCTTGGCGCAAATCCTGCACAGTATCGCCATAGATGCGATAAAAATCAGGCGACTCGATGATTTCGCTGTACCCATCAGGGGCAGTACTGAGCGCCATGGCAGACGGCTGGGTATAACGGGCGCCAGTACATGATGTGGTGGTGTTGACCCCCGCTGCTCTGCCTGCCGTGGCGCCCCCGTTGGCTGTGATACTGGGATCACGGTCGGAACCTTTGGGAGGCCCCACCGTTACGTCCCGTCCAGCCATACTGGGCGCAGAGCTAGAACGGGGCGCAGAGTACCGGGCTAGCACGGTCTCTGGGAGCTGCATGCTACCAGCGCAGAGCACTAGTATGACTCCAAGCGTATAGAGAGATTTTCTAGCAGGGGACAGCTCCCATGCTGCCGCACTCATCGTACGACTTCTCGCAATCAGCCGGTAGTAGCTTCGTATCATATAGACACTCCAGATAAACAAAAATATTATACACCAAAAAAGTAAAATAGTCAATTTTATGTCAACCAAGCATTAGGCACGAGGACACTGGTCTGGTATACTGCTCCTAACTATGAAATCGCTGTTTCACACTCACTCGCCTTTTCGTATCTTTGCTGTATCGGGGTTTGTGACGCTCGCCACGTTACTATGGATAGGTATCGAAATGGGGTTACATCCGCTGTATATCGTGCTTATTTTGATGGTCGTTGAGATCACGTTTAGTTTTGACAATGCCATTATCAACGCCAAAATACTCGAAAAACTTAATCCGTTTTGGCAACAGTTGTTTCTGACCGTCGGTATAGTGATCGCTATATTTGGTATGCGGGTGCTGTTTCCGATACTGATCGTTTCTCTGACCGCAGATTTATCTTGGGGAAAGGTGATCGATCTGGCGCTGCATCATCCAAAGGAATACGGGCACCATCTCGAGGATGCCCACCCCATGATATCGGCGTTTGGTGGGGCTTTTCTCCTGATGCTGGCGTTTCAGTTTTTCTTTGATGATGAGCGCGATGTGCTGTGGATCAAGTGGCTTGAGCGCAAAATGCAGCTGCTCAGTCACTGGGTATGGGCGCCGACCGTCACCAGCATCATCATGGGATTTGTTTCGCTTTTGCCCATGAACACTCATGCCCGGCAAACTATCATTGCCGGGGCTCTCGGTACACTCACATATGTGGGAATCCAACTGCTGGTACGTGGAATGGAACGATTGCAAGACCGCCGAACCGGCAAAAAAGGTTCCTCACCCGCCGCCAAGCAGGTCGGTATGGCAGCCTTTCTGACATTTGTCTACCTCCAGATACTCGATGCGAGCTTTAGCTTTGACGGCGTGATCGGGGCCTTTGCCATCACAAGCGACATAGTTTTGATAGCCGCGGGTCTCGGTATTGGGGCGATATGGGTACGGTCTATGACGGTATATATGGTACGCAAAGGGACGCTCAATCACTATGCATACCTCGAGCACGGTGCACACTATACGGTGTTTGTGCTTGCCGCTGTGATGCTCGCCAGCGCTCTACTGGAGATTCCTGAGGTTGTACCCGGGCTTACGGGCCTCGGTATTATCGGTGCCTCTATCGCTGCCTCCATACGAGTTCGTAAAAAGCTAGAATCCCAAGCAAAAACTACCCCAGTAAAAGCCTAGTCCGCCACAAAAAAAGCACGCTGCATCACACCGCATACTCCGCAACCCCCCCGCACCTCCCATACATCCTGCACATCCCGTATATCCTGCGCGCCCCTTTAGAGCAGGAGGAGAGCCAGTTAGGATGTATTCCGAACTGGTGAGGAGGATTAGATCCTCCTAATAAACACTAATACAACTGCTCCCGCCGCTCATCCAGAAACCGCGCCCACTGCCTGACGAGACGGAGCACAGTTTTGAGCGGCAGCTCGATCATGATATCTAGGAACCGCGCCACGACATTGAGCTGGCTATATTTGCTACTCAGCCACTGGCCGCCGACGACAAAGGGCCAGTAAAAGAAATCAAACAGAGAAGTCACAAACCCGTTTGGGCGACGAACAATTTCGAGCTCTCGCACCAAAGCGCCGAGTCGGAAGCCGAGCGAGCTGGCGGTTGAGAAAAAGACGAGGAAAATTGCCATTTGGAGCACATTAAACTCGAGTGCATACAAAAGAGCGACAGCACAAGCGACGGGCAGCGCAAACATCACAACATACGCGAGCTGTCTAAGATGACGTGTCCGTCTGCGCTTAGGAGGGATAATCGGCCCAATCTTGTCATCAAACAAGGCGGCGTCCATGATGGAGGCGAGTTCTTGTGAATTTTTTGCCGACGGTGTATGCAGACCGAGACGAAGCAGTGCCATATACACCGGCGGAAACAGGAGGTTTGTGATGAGCGGTAGCCATTTTACGGAACCGTGCAGGGCTATGTCAAACGGCACCTCAAGCCCCACGCCAATCAAGACTTTGGTGATAAATAGAAATACGATGCTTTTTATGAGCCCGCGGTTGAGGCGGTCTTCGACACGTACGTATTCTTTACGTACCTGCAGGGCGTATGCTTCTTTGAACTGATCTCGGTCCCAGAGTAAGCCGTCCATGTTCTTGTGGTCATACACCAGCCGCTGCAGGATTCGCAGCGGCGCACCACCTTTGTTGACAGTTCTCCGCAGATGGGCAGCTAGATCAGAGCGATACAGCCTTTCGACGCTTTGATTGGCTTGCTGGAAATCGTTCGCACTCATTGGTTGATTTGGGTTAAATACGATGAGGTCGTGGCGTAGTATATCTAGGTCAGATTTCAGAAGTGCTTGATGGACTGCGATGAAAAGGCAGGCGTCGTACGCATCAAAATCAGGCCATGTTTCGAAATATGACTTCTGGATAGCCTCACCGCAATATGCATAGGCAAAATTAGCCATAGCTAGGCGAGTATTTTGCGGGTGCAGACGCCGTTCCGTTGCCACCGAAAGCTGCGCGAGCACCCATTCGGCAGCTTTTTCGCGTGGTACGTTCATGTGGCGGAGTTCAGCGTAGAGGTGCATACCGTACGCGATATCGGCAGCGATAGTTTCTACGACGGCATCACTCATACTGCCGCTCGGCATGTAGCTGGACTGGGCGAGTTCGATCCGGAGCTCCGAGGCTACGTGAGACGGCTTTTGCCCGGTGAGAAACAGTTCGCGTTTAAAAAATCGCTTGATAGCGCGTTGCAGTAGCAGATGGCTTTCAAAGTTTTCCGCGGCATTTCTGAGGTACTCGTACGCAGTCGAAACGCGCCCGCCTGCTCTCGAAATCTCAGGTTGGCTTATCGGCTTGGCGAGTTCATCATGTGCAGCTTGATCCTGCTTTTTGGCAATGCCCATCTGCTCCACCAACAGCGGGCGTAAGTTAGGTTGTGGGGACATTTGGTATACAGTATACACGACTTTTGTAGACCACTTGGCTTCGGATAAAAAATGTCGGTATAATGCTCATATAGTAATGTCTAAACCAATGTATTTTGAGGTCGGCACGCGGCTCGGATCTGCTCTCGCACGAACCGGTGTGATACACACACCACACGGAGATATACAGACTCCCGCATTTATCGTGGTGGGCACCAAAGCGAGCGTCAAAGCGATGACTCCGGAGCAAGTAAAAGGCACGGGCGCTCAGGCAGTGCTCGCCAATGCCTATCATCTGTATTTGCAGCCGGGACAAAAACTGATAGAGCAAGCGGGCGGCCTTGGCCAGTTCATGCACTGGGAAGGCCCGAGCTTTACCGATAGCGGCGGGTTCCAGGTGTTGTCTCTGGGAAGCGGGTTCAAAAAGATGCTCAGCATGGAGGTAGAAGGCGTTTCGGCAGACGATGTGACTGCACCGCGCAAAGAGCGGCAGGCTTGGGTGGACCAAGACGGCGTGGATTTCAAATCGTATCTCGACGGCTCAATGCACCGTTTTACCCCCGAGCATTCCATGCAGATACAGCATGGGATCGGTGCCGACATATGCTTTGCATTTGACGAATTGACCTCGCTCATGGACGACCGTGAGTACCAAGAAGCGTCTATGCGTACACGTACCCAGCCGTGGGCAGAGCGGTCGCTGAGTGAGATGCAGCGTCTCCGTGAGTTACACCCCGAGCGGCCCTACCAGGCGGTGTTTGGTGTGCTGCAAGGGGCGAACTACGAAGATTTACGACGTGAAACAGCGACATGGATGGCTGAGCGGGAGTTTGACGGGTATGGCATCGGCGGAGCGATCGAAAAACAGCGGCTTGGTGATATCGTGCAGTGGTGCAATGAAATCCTGCCCGAGAACCGTCCAAAACACATGCTCGGCATCAGCGAGCCAGACGATATGTTTGCGGCTGTTGAGCACGGAGTCGATACGTTTGACTGCGTATCGCCGACCCGGGTTGCTCGCAACGGTGCGTACTACACACCGGAAGGTCGCAAAAATATCAGAGTAGCAGCGCTACGTGACGATTTCACCCCATTGGTTGCGGACTGCCCCTGTTATACATGCCAAAATTACACCCGGGCGTACTTACAACACTTGTTCCGCGCCAAAGAACTTTTGGCAAATACACTCATGTCCATACATAACGAAACGTTTATTGTGGGGCTCGTCGATCAAATGCGTGCGAGCATAGAAAACGGCACGTTTTATGCGTTCCGTGACGCATGGCTTGCGCGCTATTATCACGGGCGATCAGCTTCGTAGCGTATAGCAAAGGGCATTGGCCGTCGGGCTTCAGGCTTCGAAGTTCCTTGTGGTCCAGCCCAACTTCCGCCTCTGTCACTCCCCAATTGACACGTAGTGTCGTCCTGAACCATGTGCTGAACTTGTTGCAGTAT
>CAZNLV010000027.1:0-11924 GCA_964574245.1 uncultured Candidatus Saccharibacteria bacterium | reverse complement strand
ACATTGGCATTTGCGGAACGGCGAAAGAGAATGTGGATCAAGAAGCGGTAGCCAGTCGAGGCATAATTTTAACCAGTGTCTCTGACTATGGAGACGAACCAGCGGCAGAGTTTATATTTATGCAACTAGAATCTCTGGCGAGAGGGATGGGACAGTACCAGTGGAAAGAGTACCCCACCGAACTTATGGGTAAGACGATTGGGATTATTGGTCTTGGAGCCTTAGGGCAAGCTATTGCTCGTTTAGCCATAGCGTACAAAATGAACGTACTGTATTACAGCCGAACTCGTAAGCCTGACTGGGAAGAGCAAGGGTTGCAATACAAAGAAAAGACTAACTTGTTACAAAGTAGCGATGTAGTCATTATTAGCAGTCCAAGTAACCTACAGGTTCTGGGCAGCAACGATTTCTCACTGATCAAGCCTAACAGTGTTCTTGTTCAAGCGAGTATGGGTAACTGTCTCGATAGAGCTGCTTTTATAAAATGGATCGCCGAAAACAATAATTTTGCAATGTTTGATTACTCTGCTGGTAATGAGAGCTATGCTGCCTACAAGGATTTGCCAAATGTCGTTTTTCCAAAAATAGTAGCCGGACATACAAAAGAGACGAGGCAGAGGCTTGGCGATAAAATCATTGAAAATCTCAAGCAGTATCTTGTATAAAATCGCTAATTACCCATTATTGTATAGTATGTTTTTTAACAGGGGTGGGCGAAATATACCAAGCTCTTGACATTGGGTTGTGTCGTTGAAAAATAGACGCTACCCCTGTTAGCATGGAGCGTACAATCTTTATTGTGCGACACCACAATACTCGAAAGTTGGGTTATAATCTTGACAGAGGACTTAATCAGTTATGATAGATTTTCATTTTAACTTTCCAAGTGAGTCAATACGAGAGTTTGAGAGCCCTAGCGGGTTACCGAATCTTATTGTACTCACTGGTAAAAATGGATCAGGTAAGACTCATATACTCAACGCCATTAAGTCAGGAGCTTTAACCGTTATATCTGATGGAACGGGCTTGTTACCTGCTGAAGTTTCGCATGTGTCGTTTAATGGACTGAACGTAACGGGGGGTGATACATATTCATCTCAAATGGCACAGCAAGCATGTCAGCAAATTTGGGAAATATTTGCAGGCTGGCGAAACTCATACAATAACGAATTGATTAACAGGCAGATTGATCGAAGCATTGATTTTACCGTATATATTCAGCGATTCAGAAACGTCAATGACCCTAACACTGAACGAGCCTATAATGCTATAACTTACGTACTTCGACAAGAATCAGATGTTCCACTTGAAAATCTGACCAAACTTCACTTTTGGAAGAATATATTTGACCCAGAAACATCAACTAACGAAGTTGATTTTTTCGAACAGAACTTTGCAAAGCTCTTTGCTGAGTATCAAGTTAGTTTAATCAAGCAGCACTTTTATAAGTACATGCAAGAACAGGGCTATGATTACGCTCCGGCAGTTAATGACCAGACTTTGAGTACCCTGGAAAGCAACAAGCCTTGGGATTTTGTGAACAGTGTATTAAGAGAAGCTAAATTCGATTTTAGAGTATTGCCTCCAGAGTTTTGGGATACAGAAGAATTTGATTATCGCATAAAACTTAAGAAGCAAAGTTCAGGTGCGGAAGTTGAATTCAGTCAATTATCTACAGGTGAACGAGTGCTTTTTGCCCTAGCATTGGTAAGATATAAGGCAGAAAAAAGAGCCACCACTTTTCCAAAACTGATTCTATTAGATGAACCCGACGCTCCATTGCACCCAGCAATGACGGAAACCTTGATTGAGGTATTAAATAAAATCTTCGTGGATGAGTACAACACTAATGTCATCATGACTACGCACTCTCCAGCAACAGTGGCTCTTTCAAGGGAAGACCATGTATTTACTGTCAAGGCATCAGGTAGCCCGAACAAGGTTACAATTCTGCCTGCATCCAAGCAAAGTGCCCTTGATGAGCTTGCTAGTGGTTTTGTGGCAATTTCTAATGAAGAAAATCAAGAGCGAGTAGATTTTGAAATCAAACAATCTCGAAAACCTATACTTTTTGTTGAGGGCGACACAGATAAAGCCATACTAGAGACCGCATGGAAAAAAATATATCCAAATGAGGCTCAGCCATTCAAGACAATCGCTTGCGGTAATTACGATCAGGTACGCTATAAGATTGACGCTACAACCGTTGAAGAGTTTAGTGACAGTAACACAATTGGGGTTATGGACTTTGATGAAGCCTACAGTGCATTTAATGGTTTGAGGTCAGGCTTTTCCCAAATTACAGGCACTAAATCTACATGCCTGACCAGGACAAGACCAAATGACAATAAAGAAATACTATGCTTACTGTTGCCCGTACCTACTTACAGAGATAGTTACGCATCAAAAACATTAGGTGCCAAATCAAAGCTAACAATAGAAATGTTGTTCACCGACACTGTATTAAGTGCAAGTAATAATTTAAGAAATGAACCACAGCCTGGTGGAGGTACTATCCCTGTCTTTCAAGGGAACAAGAGCAGATTTGCCAAAAGCATAGTGCCAAGACTAGATGCAGCAGAATTTGACGCATTCAAGCCTTTGCTTGAGATATTCAAAAACAAATTTGTTTAATGCACTAAGGGGGCTAAAGCCCCAAGGGGTTATGCGTATCTGTTGCCCGTTTTTCACGGTATTTATAGTCTAGATAGTCGTCCCAGAGTAAATCACACCAGCGACGTATCTCTTTGACGATGAGGGGTGAACTATTTTCGAGGTGCTCCACCATAGAAAAAGCCTCAACCGACAAGGGTGGGGCTTTTTCTATTGATAGCATGGATAGTATTGTTAGTATGCGGGCACTGTCCCGAGAGGGTGAGAACTGCTAGTGGCAGTTCGAGGAGACGCTCCGATCGAGCCAAGCTCGTAACCGCTAGTGGCTAAAAGTAGGCAAACGGAGCTTGACGTGTACCCGCCCGCTCCACCATATTCTGATTTTTTACGGCTTTTGGGTAGTCATTTTTCATTTGATGATGCAGGCCCGAATAAAGCCGTGCCGCACACGTAACGACTCCTGCCGAACCGTTTCTTGTGTGGCGGCATTCTGAAATACTTGTCGTACATTATCCGAAGTCCTCCAAAACCTGCTATGCTATCTGCATGAAGCGCAAAGAGGCCGAGCGGCGGATGTTGAAAAATGAAGTAGTGTTTCGACGAAAGAATAGAGCCGTTCAAAAGGGGCTCGATGATCTAGTTGCTCTGGCTCAGGACGAGGGGCAAGAAGAGCTGATCGACCCTGGCTTGGCTAAGCTTCATTTTTTTTGCGAGTGCGCTGACGAGAACTGTCGTGAGCGTATTGTTCTGCGGGCTCAGACGTATAAAGCTGCTCACGCAAACGACAAAAGGTTTATCGTGTTGCCAAATCATGCTATTGCCGATATTGAAAAAGTTATTAAAACAACCGCGTCGTACAGTATTGTAGAAAAATTTATGAAACCACCAAAGGGTTCTGTCTCGCTGCAGTCAACACCCGCAAAAAAACGTATGACGAATCGCAGTGAATAATCCTCATTGACTTTTTTTGTGATGTATACTACCGTAGGTATTGTAAAAGCGCTAATAAAAATTATGTAAAAATTCTAGGAAAAAAATGAAACCACATGCTTTGAATGAATTTTCTAAACGACACAGGAAACACGTCCTCGTAGCTGCGATAGCTGGTATAACGGGCGCACTCCTTACCGCCGGAGTGTATGCGTATCAATCAAATAAGAAAGTATACGCAGATACCGTGACATACGGAAAAGGGGTGTATGAAATTTCCAAGCCAATCATTGTGCCAGACGGAGGCGCCCTCGTAGGTGCTGGCGAAGGTCAGACGATCTTGCGTGCTGCCAGTGGTTACAAAGGAACACTTGTGCAGACGTCCGGCTCTCTTGACCCGCTCACTGAGGGCAAGCATCATCCTGGTGTAAAAATTCGAGACATCACGATCGATGGCAACAAAACGGCAGCGAGAGGCGTATATGTGTTGGCCGTTGATGATCTGGTGATTGAAAACGTTGAGGTTAGGAACACGACCGGAAATGGTATTGAGCACAGGGGAACAAAAGGTACTGCCACAACCCAGCGACAAACTTGGAGCAATGTGACGGTTCATGATTGTGGTGGCTGGGGGGTATATAATGGTCTGCGTACGCGTAAGGTGTCCTATGTAAACATAAAAGTCATGAACTGTGAAAATGGAATGACTATTGATCATTCCGAAGCGCAAGCAAACGGCATCCAAGTCAACGACAATAAGGGCGATGGTCTCTGGATCAGAAATGTTTTCAGCATCAACCTTACCAATATTCGCGCAACTGGAAATGGGCGCTACGGTATTCATGTCCAGGGTATGGTGTACTCTATGGGGACAGCTTGGGAGGCCCAAAATAACGGGAAGACTGATGTGTGGTTTGATGCGAGCGCTCCGCTGCCTTCATTTAACTATGGCGTTACGAAGCAGACGGTAATCAATGGGCTCGTCGTAGGCAAGTTACCATACAATTTTGGAAAATATAACGGGACGGGCAATAATCCGCTCGTTATCGATAAGGGGGTCGACGTCACGATTTCTGGCCAGAAAGTATATGCCCCGCCAAAATCTTAGTAATACTTGATATCAGCTATGGAGGACACCCGGGTTGCGTGAAGCGTAAACTCCCGGGTGTCTTATTTTGTGAGATAGTTCATAGAATTTTCTCAGCTTTAGCGCGCATAGTGTGTGACGGAAAGGGGATATATCATAATGAAATATCATTCACTCATAAAAAAAATTCATCATCTGGTGGGAGCTCGAGATGACGAATCGCAGGATGCACTCGAACTTGTGGTAGAAAACGTGGCAGTACACCTCACCGATCGAACGCGTCGGGGCTTTGCCGCGCAGCTCCCTGCCGAACTCAAAACAGCGGCAATGATGGTGCCGACGGCAACCTCTATCGATGACGATATTATTGAACAATTTATGGACCTTGATGATGTAGATGAACATCGGGCGAGGGACTACCTGCGAGCTGCATGGCAAGCGCTGTGCGAGCTTTTTGACCGCGAGTCAGTGCAGGATATTACGGCTGAGTTACCTCGCCGCATGGTCGCGGTACTCGAATAGTGTCGGTCGCACCGGTTTTCATGTAAGTACAAGGAGGGGAATCATGTCACTACGAGAAAAGAGCCGCCATCAACGCAAGGGTATCAGCCGAGCACGGAGCATCATACATCGCTATGATGGTCATAAGATGAGTGCAGTCGTCAATCACATTCACTTTGAGCGACTGCATGGCTTTGAAAGTACCAAGCACAAGAGTAAGCCCCACTTTGACGCGTCACAGGCTGCTGAAGTGTAAGTACGACTGCATTTACGTCTCATGCGCACGCCGCCAAACCCGAGGGTTTTTGTCCCCCGCGGAGGGCACCATCCAAAAAGCCCACCGTTCGGCGGACTCTTTGGATGGTGGAGCTACGGGGACTCAAACCCCGGACCTCAGCGCTGCCAGCGCTGCGCTCTAATCAACTGAGCTATAGCCCCAACTACATGGCCCATATTGTTAAGGGGTTTGCGTCTGGGACTCAACTCACCTTCGGCGAGCCCGCAGTTTCGCGGTTAGCAGCACAGCTGCACCGGAAAGCTGCCTTGCGACCCGCTGACGAGCGGGTCTCACCCGGACCTCAGCGCTGCCAGCGCTGCGCTCTAATCAACTGAGCTATAGCCCCTAGACGGAAGCCTTGGTGCGAGATCCAAACAACAGGGATAGTGTATAGCAAAATATGTATAAAGCAAAATCTCTAAAAACGTAAAAACAAAAAGCGAGAGCACTCTCTTTACGGACCCTGAGAAAAAAGCGTATACTACGATCATCATTACTATAAGCGTTAAGATGGAGAGTGCGCTATGGAGCCAAAAAGCCCGTTTCAGCTAGGCGGTACAGACAATACAGACAAAAACCAAACTGCGAACGGGGTTACCCAGCCAGTCGTTGACCCGATGATGGTTCGCCCTTCCGGAGCCCCAACGATACCGGGGTCTCAGGCATCAAATGACACGACAAAAACCATCCCCGTTTCTGAAGGCGAATCTGTCACGCAGGAAGCTACCGATCTGCCGAGCGGGGTCGGTGAAAGCGCGACGGCGAGCACGGCAACTACACAGCCCACCGAACCCGCACCGTTTGCTAGTGCGGCACCGACGAATTCCGTGCAGCCAAATGAGCCAGTGACGGAAAACACCCCTTCGGCTCCAGTTGCTGATGCCGCTCCCGTAGCGAGCGGATCGGTTGAGCCCGCCCCCGTAGTTGGCACCAAGCCAAAAAAGAAATGGCTGATACCCGTAGCGGCTGGCACGCTCATCGCCTTGCTAGCCGGGGGTTATGTCTTTGGCATCTATCTGCCAAATCGACCGGAAAATGCCTACAAGATCGGCATGAAACTCACCGGGATTGCCACCGATCGGGTGATAAACTACACCAAAGAGCGCAAAAAATACGCCTCTAGCTCCATCGATGCGACAGCATCAGTCAAGCAAGCTGGTGGTAGTTTTGACATGGCCATCAAAGGCGAATCGAGCGAGACGGCAGGTATCGCAACTGTAGACGCCAACATAACCGGGCAGAAAATAAATGCTGAGCTCCGGGTGGCCGATGCCGCGCAGTCTGAAAACCCCGATGTATACCTGAAGCTTACGGGTGTTACGCCGTTTCTCCAGCAAATGTCGGCGGATCCCAAGCTGGCGCAGCTCGATGGCAAATGGATCGCTATTGATCATACGATCATCGATACGTACCAAAAGCAGATTGAGGCACAGTCTGGTGCCAGCATCAAAGAAATGCCGACAGCAGACCAAGTGAATGACGCAGTGGCCAAAGTGCAGCAGGTCAACAAAGATTATCTCTTTACAACGAACAAAGACAAGGCAGTGCTCCAATACAAGGAATATGTTGGTAAAGACACGAGAAACAACCGCGCTGCCTTCCACTACAAAACTGGTTACGATAAGGCGCATCTCAAAGAGTACGTCAAGGCAGTTGGCAAGGCACTCGACAGTAGCAAGCTCAACGATTGGTCCAAAAAACAGGCTGACGGCAAAAATTTGAGTGCGCTATTCCAACTTTCGAGCCTTGAAGACACCGTAGAGAAAACCAAAGGTGACGAAACATTTGATCTCTATGTAGACCAAGGTACCAAACTCATCCAGAGTGTTGTTTTCACTGATAAAAAGAGTGACGGAGGCACATTTACCATTGCACAGAACTACACTGGTGGTGACAAATATCCGTTTGAGATATCTGCTAAAGGCTCAGGCAGCAACAAGATTGCCATGGTCCTCGGTGCGACAGTCGACACCAAAACTGACAAAGTTAATTTCAGCGCCAAGCTCGACTCTGACGCGAGTATGTCGTTCAGCATGAGCGGCACGATGACACCGAGCAACAAAAAGCTTTCAGTTGAAGCACCGACCGGAGCCGTGCCACTGGCCCAAGTCCTGCAGCAATTCGGCGTTGATCCGAGCGTTCTCATGGGTAGCGGAGCGACGACGCCGGCAACTACCCAGCCCACCGCATCTACTACTCGGCAGATGTAGGTAGTGAGAGAGTTTGAGGTATGGTTCTGAGTATCACGAGCTTGCTCGATCGGATGCACATCAAAAAGCTTGGCAAACAATTACTCGCTTCGTTGCTAGAAAGACAGGTCCGAGCTGTACGGCGCAGAAACAGCTGTGCGGTCATCGCCGTAGCTGGCTCGGTCGGTAAAACGACCACCAAACTGGCCACCGCAGAGTTGTTGCGCAGCACGTACCGTGTGCAGTACCAAGCCGGCAACTATAATGACCGTCTTACGGTGCCGCTCGTGTTTTTTGGGTATACGCAACCAAGTATATGGAATGTTTTTGCGTGGGCGCGTGTCGTCGTGCGGTGCAGTATAGCGGCGCGGCGACCATACCCATACGATGTCGTTGTTGTTGAGCTCGGCACCGATGGGCCGGGTCAGCTCCAGAAATTTGCTTACCTGCGGCCTGACATCACTATCCTCACGGCGATCACGCCGGAGCATATGGAATATTTCAAAACGCTCGATGCTGTCGCAGTAGAGGAGCTGACTGTTTTCAACTTCAGTAAACAAGTCCTCGTCAACACGCAAACCGTGCCAGCTCCGTATCTGCAGGGTAAAAGGTTTGTGTCGTACGGCACGGAGTCACAATCAGGGGCAACGTACTGCGTCTCCACCGAGCGTTTTTACCTCGGAGGCCAAGATTTACAGATACACACTCCGTCTGGGATGATATCTGGGACGGTCCAATACATGGGAGTGCAAGGCGCACTCTGTACGGTGGCCGCCGTGGCAGCTGCGGATCTTTTGGGGATGCCACACCATGATATTGCGGATGCTTTGCGTAGCCTGCGTCCTTTCGCCGGACGGATGCAGGTACTTGCAGGCATACAAGGGAGTACGATCATAGACGATACCTACAACGCGACACCGATTGCCACCAAAGCAGCTCTCGATGTTCTCTACGCGGCTCCAGCGTCTCAGAGAATCGCCGTGCTCGGTAGCATGAATGAACTGGGTGAGTACACACAGGAGGCGCACGAAACAGTCGGAGCATACTGCGAAGCAGAGAAACTTGCTTTTGTCGTGACGCTCGGCGCGGACGCTCAAAAGTGGCTGGCACCAGCCGCACAAAAAAATGGCTGCACAGTCGTGAGCTTTGGGAGCCGCCGTGAATGTGCGCACTACATCCTGCAGCATATACAAACAGGCGCGGTCATACTTGCAAAAGGCTCGCAAAACGGTGTGTTTGCCGAAGAGGTCGTCAAATATTTGCTCGCCGACCCAGCTGATGCATCCCGGCTTGTTCGCCAAAGTACATGGTGGCTCGCCCACAAGGAAAAAGACGACATTGCTGCTACACTATAAGCAGTATGCAAGTCGTCGTACAGGAACTCCTCGTAAACTACATTCGGGTAGGAAAAGGCAAGCCGGTCTTTATTTTACATGGCTGGGGAGATTCGAGTGCTGGTTGGCGTGCTTTTGTAGCGGAGCTTGCCAAGCACTATGAGGTAGTTGTGCCTGATTTGCCTGGATTTGGCGGTACTGAAATGCCCAGAGAAGCTTGGAGTGCGACAAACTACGCCGTTTTTGTGCGGGATTTTCTCAAAAAAATTGCAGTACGTCCGTATGCTGTGATCGGTCACTCAAATGGCGGGGCTATCGCCGTACGCGGGATCGGTCAGGGACTTTTCCAAACCGAAAAGCTCGTGCTGCTCGCCAGCGCAGGGGTGCGGAGTCCACACATGAATCATGGCTACCGAGTCATAGCAAAAGTCGGTAAAGTTGTCGCCTCACCACTGCCGATGAGAGTCCGTAACAAGTTGCGAGCAAGCTTGTACGCAAAAGCTGGGTCTGATTTACTCGTCGCCGAACACATGCAAGAAACATTCAAACGGATCGTGCGCGATGACGTACGAACCGATGCTGCCTACATCAGCACTCCTACGTTGTTGGTATATGGCGACACGGACACGCAGACACCTCTAGTGATTGGGCAGGAACTTGCCGCTGCGATAGAGGGTTCCACCCTTCGGGTTTTGGATGGAGTGGGGCATTTCGTTCACATCGATGCGAGTGGTCAAGTACAAAAACTAGTCGAGGATTTTTTGCGTGCATAAATTTGTCCGCAGCGTGGCTGAACTGTATTTTATACCGCGCAGTAGTACGCTCATAACCTACATGTTGCAGGCGACCGAATACCAGCCGCTGACGTTTCTGAAGTGGTTTTGGCGTACAGAGGACTTTGCTCGTGTGATGCGCAGGCGGACACTTGATCCTACTAAAGCCGCTCGTCTCGTGAGAGCAGGAACATTCTGGGGTATGCTGTCACAGGCCATTTTTGGGGTGGCGTGCATCGTTGCGGAGATACACGGGCATTTTGTGGGGGGGATATGGTTCGGGCTGGCGCTCGTACTGGCCTATCCTGTCGTGTGGGTGCATATTGTCGCTTTAGTTGTGTGGATGGGTCGAATTTTTGTGGTGGGACCTCGAGAGAAACAGTACGCGGCGGACGCTGCCACGAGGTTTCAAAATCATGCTGGGCTACGGATTGCTATCGCCGGGAGTTACGGCAAAACTAGTATGAAAGAGCTCCTTGCTACAGTACTACAGGAGGGGAAAAAGGTTGCTGCCACCCCGGCGAATATGAATGTCATAAGTTCGCATGCTCGTTTCGCTCGTTCGCTCCAAGGTGACGAAGAAATTGTGCTCGTGGAGTTTGGCGAAGGAAAACCGGGTGATGTGGCGAAGTTTGCAGACATTGTGCGGCCGCAGTACGGAGTGATTACCGGGCTAGCACCCGCACATCTCGATGCCTACAAAACATTGCAGGCCGCTGGCCATGATATTTTCTTGCTCGCCGACGTAGTCCCGCATGACAAGTTGTATGTCAATGTCGACTCTCCTGAAACACACGCTTTTTTGCCGGAAGACGGGCAGGTGTATTCGCACACGGGGGCTCTTGGCTGGCGAGTTCAAAAAGCGTCAACGGGTCTGGATGGGACGTCTTTTGATTTGGTGCGAGGGCGGCGTCGGCTCATGCTACACAGTGAACTTGTCGGTCTACACCATGTCGGACCGCTGGCTTTTGCGGCAGCATTTGCACTCTCACTCGGTCTGAGCGAAAAGCAGGTTATGGCGGGTATCTTGAGGACAAAACCGTTTGAGCACCGTATGCAGCCCTACAAATTGGCCGGGGCTTGGATTGTAGACGATACGTACAATGGCAACCTCGAGGGCATAAAAGCCGGCACGCAGCTGCTCAAAAGCCTCAAAGCAGCCCGCAAAGTCTACGTCACTCCCGGTCTTGTTGACCAAGGTGCAGAAACTGCTGTCGTTCATCAACAAGTCGGGGCGTATATTGCAGCTGCGAAGCCGGATGTCGTCGTACTGATGCAAAATTCCGCACTCCACTCGATACAGGCCGGACTGATCGATGCTGCATACCGCGGCGAAGTGAGGATCGAGGAGGATCCGCTGAGTTTTTATCAAAATCTCGATAGTTTCGTCGCTGCTGGAGATGTTGTTCTCATGCAAAACGACTGGACTGACAACTACCGCTAGATTAATCGCCATGTCACCGTCATGTCACGTGCTACTCGTCATCTGTCATCTTTCACAAAGTATTACCCCATAGACCGTATCGATTGAGCCTCAGCCGCTGCTGGCGAAAGAGTGGTCTAACTTGGCGGGGGCATCATCGCAGGTGAATTTGCGCGTTCCTTATCCCGCATCTCTTAACTCTTATCTCTTAAATCTGTATACTATCCTCTATGCAAACAGTCGCAGTTTTTTTCGGCGGGCAATCGACCGAGCACGATGTATCTATCATTACGGCACTCACGAGCATCATTAAGCCGCTTGAGCTGACGAGAAAATACCACGTTGTACCAGTCTATATCGCCAAAGACGGCCAGTGGTACGTCAGTGACAAGTTAAAACAGGTGGCGCTCTACCAAGGCAATGGCCTGCGTGACCTCGTAGCCCAAGTGAAGCCGACAGGGGTAGTTATGGGAAATGGGATGAAACTGCTGGTGCCGACACGGATTGGCGGCCGCAAAGTCATCTCGGTTGACATCGCCTTTCCGGCCATGCATGGCACGCACGGGGAGGACGGTGAGCTCATGGGTGTTTTTGAACTCTGCGGGGTGCCATATGTCGGTTGCGGGGTGGCGGCGAGTGCAGTTGCTATGGATAAGGTGCTCGCAAAACAGGTCGCCAAGGCCGCAGGCATAGTCGTCCCGAAGGACGTTTGGTTTTACCGTGACGCCGTGGTGTCTGATCCAAAGCTCGCGCAGGCTGAGTGCAAGGATTTACGTTACCCGCTTTTTGTCAAACCG
>CAZNLV010000026.1:0-12394 GCA_964574245.1 uncultured Candidatus Saccharibacteria bacterium | reverse complement strand
TACCTGTACACAAGAACGGAAGACCCAAAACCACCACGTTTTTGCCTATAACTCTAGTTTAATGAAAGTGTGCAGGATGTATGGGAGGTTGATAGTAGATAAGTGAAATAACATTGCACATAAAACAATCAAGTTGTATAGTAACATAGTTATGTCGACGAGAGGCGAGAAAGTATCTGCGGCCATCCTTACCGGCTCTCTTTTCCTAGGGGGAGGTGTCGGATATGATGCAGCCAAGAGAGACAGTCGGGATACCCTTGCGGCCCTCAGCTGGGCTGATGAGCAAGCACATGTGGTAATCGCAGCTATACAAGGTGTTTTATCTGACAGTGGCACCCCAGAACGACCAAATGGCGGACCTACCGGCGCGCTTCCTACTGCGCCCAGCCAGACCCCTTCTGGAGAAGCGAGTCAAACCGCACCATCCTCGGCTCCATCATCTTATGAGTCATCGTCCGCGGGCGGCGAAAGACAAAAAGCTCCCATTGTCGGCACGCTGGTCGGTGATTCGATAACCTACGGGTATTATCCGACATTTCTGATGGAGCGGCTGCAAAAAGACGGGTATGATATTCGTCTCGTGGGCGATAGGAATAACGTCGGTGAGCCAAGCTATCCAAACTGCGGTCACGGTGGCAAAAACACCAAATGGATCACGAGTAACCTCAAAAATTGTGTGGATCCCACGGTTGACTTCGCCGTAGTCATGGCGGGCACAAACAATATGAACCAAGACCCCGCAACCTCTCTCGAGGACATGCGGGGGCTCATCCGCGAAGCGTACCGACTAAATCCGGATGTCAAATTATTTATCTGCTCTATCCTACCTATGCTCCGCTCAGTTGATCGGCCCGACAGGGTCGCTGAGTACAACAAAGGTCTCAAGCAGCTGCGGGGCGAAGATGAGTTCCGCGCCAAAAACATCACTTTTATCGACGCAAATGCGGCGATAACGGGTGGCCGGACCGACTTGTCAGACGGTGTCCACCCTACCCCAGATGCTGCCAAAAAAATCGCCGATACCATACTACCCGCACTTGAAAGCTATGTAAAGTCGTCGCAAAAATAAGCGATGGTGTCTACTGCTCTGTCGTTTGCAGTGTCAGCAGGTATGTCGTCCCTATGAGCACTACGGCGCCGAGCGCCTGCGTGAGGGTGAGTCCTTGGTGGAGGAAGAGCCAGCCGACGAGGACGGCGCTGAGCGGCCACGCGAGTTCGAGCACGGCAGCACGTGAGGCGGCGACGCGCTGCAGGCCGTAATAGTAGATCAGCAGCGCCACCAGCCCGGTGCTACAGGTGATAGCCAGCAAGTAAAAGAACTGCGTCTGCGTCAGGCTAGAGACCGCGTGTGCCGAGCCAGAACCGAACACAAAACCAAGTGAAATCACTGCCGTCAGGCCAAAACGGATGGCAGTAACGTGCGGGTACGAGGTGCCCCTCAGTGCATACTTGGAAAATGCCGTGCCGATACCCCAGCAGGCTGCAGCTCCTACAGCGAGCAGTGCGGCCGTGATTGTTCCCTTACCTGTCGCGAGATTGACAGTGAGATGCGGAAATGTCACGAGGTATGCACCTGCGAGCGCGATCAATGACAGGCCGAGGAACTTCGCGGTCAGCCGTTCCCGTAGTAGCAGCGCAGCGGCACCGATGGCAAAAACGGGGTTCAGCTGCTGCAGAAGCACAACGACCGAAAACGGTATGTACTGTATGCGCCCCAGTGCCGCCGTATAGAGGATGGTACCGAGTGCGCCAGACATGAGCGCCACGAGACTCATAGACCACCATTGTTTTTTGGTTAGCTCGCGGAATTTCTCGCGACTTTTCCATAAAAACGGTAGCAAAAAGACGAGCCCTAGACAGTGCTCCCAAAACACGATTACCGATGGTGGTAGGCTGTACAGATGTCGTCTGAGCAGTCCGTCTACACTCCATAACAGAGCCGCCAGCACTACCGCCAGCGCGCCCCCATGCGCAAATCTTTTCATTGGTTTTTCCTTTCTACTGCCTACGCGGCAGCAACTCGATCACTCGAGTTTCCGACTATACGGCCGGTGAGCGAATTGCACGCTCTCATCCAGACAAGTCTGGTCGACGACTTCGGGCACTATCTGTCTGCCCTTCACGTCCGATTGGCGAATTGCACGCCACCCTGGTTAGTTGTATGTGCCTTCTTATACTATCATGCTTCGATATTTCACTCGTGGTGCATAAAATAAATTGTACGGCCGTACAATTTATTTTGCTGTTCCAAAATCCCCCAGAGTACGAAGGTAAAAATAGTTGTAAAATATACAAATTCTGATATAATCTGATGCATTATGCAAACTGAGCAGTCACCTGCTGAGAGGCAGCCGCTTCCTGAGGCATTTCATGAGTACTACGACCCTAATGGCTATTTTGGGGGCGATGAAACTCAAGTGTTGGGTTGGCTTTACGAGCGCCGTCATGGACAAGAAGTTTTGGCGCAAACATCCCAAGGTGAGCGCGGCTTGACAGTCAAAGAACAGATGGCCGTAGAGCTGGCTCACATGACTCTACTTCGTACGGACAACCTTGCTGAATGGACAGGGCTCGGGATGCGCGAGGATGAGCTACATGAAGCGCTGACTATTGCTGAGTTTGGAGTCCAGTCAACGGTGCGCGGTGTACGTATAGCCGTCGAGACAGTCAAACAAAAAACGGCCATCGAGAGACGGATGCTCCAGCTCAGAGCAAGAAATGAAGCCGGGGGACTCGATATTTTGATCGCGGGTGCCATCGTGGCCGCCAATGCACACAAAGGCCAAAAGCGCTTGAATGGTACTGATTTTTACACTCACCCAGTTTCAGCTGCGACACTGGTATCTATCGCTACTCGCTCTGTTCGTAGATGGCACAAAACGGTTGGCGTTCTCCAAACGAGACTTCGGCAGTACCTAGCGCTCAATCACGATGCTACGGAAGACCTATTGCCCGCAGGTCGAGAAACACTGGGGTCATCATTTTTGAATAGCCCAAACTTACTTGCGACCCCGCTACTGCATAAACGACTACTCGAGTCCTATGGTATCGATGAGTCTACTGCTGGTACAGTCGCCGAAGATAGCTACATACTTACCAAAACGATTGGTATAGACGGCCGGATGGAGAACGAACTATATATGCAGCGTTTTGTAGGTCGTATCAATGCTGCTCTCGTCAAACTTGCCGACATCACACACAACTTAAAGATCGATCCCAAAGAAAAGCCCATCGAGGATCACGCGAAGCTGCAAAAGTGGCACCGCAAACGGCAAACGTATGAGCGAAATATTCCGAGCCTGCAAGCGATAATCCTTGGCGCTCCTGGCGTTACGCCAGAGGATGGTTTTATGGCCTCCGAGATAACACATGTGTCTAAAAAACGACTTGTTTTAGTGCGCAAAAAACGCATCATCGCTCAAATGACAAGTGAGCTAGGTGTCGAGGCGTACGAAAAGGCCACTGCAGCCTAGAAATGTTATGTAACTTCCTTTAAACTATAGCTGTACATGGAGGTAGCTCAGGTGAAGTTTATAGAGAGGCTAGAAGCGGCTGCGGTGAAAAACGACTCGCTGGTGTGCGTGGGGCTAGACTCCGACGTGGCCAAATTGCCCGCGGGTGTTGACCAGCTGGCATTTAACCGCGCCATCATCGATGCCACGCATGACCTCGTGGCGGCGTATAAACCCAATACGGCGTTTTATGAAGCGCGCGGCGCCGAGGGTATACAGGCGCTCAAGGACACCTGCGACTACATCCGGAGCAAAGCCCCCGATGCGCTTATCCTCCTCGACGCAAAACGAGCCGACATCGGCAATACCAACGAAGGATATATTCGGTTTGCGTACGACTATCTGGGTGCCGATGCTATCACCCTGCACCCCTATCTTGGAGGCGAAGCGCTCGCACCGTTCCTATCACGCGCAGACAAAGGTGCTATTGTGCTCTGCCGTACATCAAACCCCGGAGCAGGCGAATTCCAAGACCAGTACATCGACGGGCACAAGCTGTTTGAGCACGTCGCAAAGATGGTTGCGAGTGACTGGAACGCTAGTGGCAACTGCATGCTTGTTGTCGGTGCGACTTACCCCGAGGAGGCGCTCGCAGTGCGTAAAATGGTCGGCGACGACGTGTGGTTCCTGATGCCCGGCATCGGTGCCCAGGGTGGCAGCGTGGAGCAGATCATGACAGCGGCTCAAAACAGTCGTGGGACTGGCCTGCTCATAAATAGTTCGCGTGGCATCATATTTGCCAGCAGTGGCAGGGACTTTGCAGCAGCCGCCCGGGCAAAGGCAGAAACACTCCGAGACGAAATTAACACCTACAGAAAGGCCACATGAAGTGAATGTACTATCTGAGCTCGAAAAAATCGGGGCGGTTTTTACCGACAAACATTTTGTCTATACCAGCGGCAAACACGGCAGCGGTTATATAAATATGGACATGATGTTTCCGCACACTGCCCTCGTTGCAGAACTATGTACAGAACTCGCTGCACCGTTCAAGGGGGAATTTGATACTGTCGTTGCGCCGGCAACTGGCGGAATTGTGCTAGCCGTATTGACTGCTCGAGAGACGGGTACTAGAGGGGTTTGGGCAGATAAAGGTGGTGAGAGCGGCTTTTGGTTTGAGCGAGCCGGGTTTACGCAACAAGTGGCCGGAAAACGGGTGCTCGTTGTCGAAGACCTCCTGACTACCGGCGGTTCGGTCGAGAAAGTCTGCCGCGAGGTGGAAAAAGCGGGCGGTACCGTTGTGGGGGTGAGTGTAGTGTGTAACCGCGGCGGTGTTACGGCTGACATGCTCGGCGTACCGGAACTCAGCGCGCTTGCTGAAGTGACGTTTGGCGCACATGATCCGGCAGATTGCCCCCACTGTGCCGCACGAGTGCCAATCGTCGAAGACATGGGACATGGAGTTGACTACAAAAAAGAGCACCCCGACTACGCCGGCGGTTATGTGAGGCTCCAGAACGCCTGATGTTGTATGATCCAGGCAAGACGTTTACGGAGAATGTAGCCGAGGGCCCGTTTGCCATTCAAGCAATAGATTATCGCAGTCCGGACGAAAAGCCCCACTACACGTTCCTTGGTTTTCCTATCAATTTTCCATTTGGCATTGCCGCCGGTTCTCTGCCCACCTCGCGCCATACCTCGGCAGCATTCCAGCTGGGCTACGACGTGGTTGTGTACAAAACGCAGCGTGCGCATGAGTTTCCGTGCAACCCGTATCCCAACGTGCTGCCGCTCCAAGTTGACGGTGATTTGACACTCGAAAAGTTGCAAAAACCACTCGTGGTAGCGCCTGACTATCCCGATGACATCGCCAAACTAAACATCACCAATTCATTTGGCGTACCGTCGCCTGACCCGGATGTTTGGACTGATGATTTGCCGGCTGCGATTGCGGGTGCAGGTACGGGCCAGCTGCTTATCATGAGCGTGGTTGGGACAATACGGGAGGGCTTCGGAACAGAAGAATACTATGATGATTTTGCTCTGGCCGCGGCTCTTGCTAAAGACGCTGGCGCGCAGGCAGTGGAGATCAACCTCTCCTGTCCGAATGTGGCGAGCGAGGGGGTGATCTGCTATAGCCATGATGCGGTGGTCGAAATTTGTCGTCGTACCAAAGCGGCGCTAGGAGAGACGCCGCTGATTATCAAGATCGGTTATTTCACCGCGGATCAGCAAAGCACCCTTGAGGAAATCGTCCGGGATGTGTCGCCGTACGTGGCAGCTATTAGTGCCATCAATACGCTACAAGGTACAATTGTCGATGCAAATGGTGAGCAAGCGCTGCCTGGCACGGGACGGCTGAAGAGCGGTGTGTGCGGGGCCGGGATCAAGTGGGCGGGGCTCGAGATGGTGCTGCGGCTCGATGCGCTGCGGAAGCGCGAGGGGTATAGGTATAAGATTATCGGTGTGGGCGGCGTGATGACTCCAGCCGACTTTGCCGAGTACCGTGACGCTGGCGCAGACGTCGTACAGGCCGTGACTGCCCCCATGTGGAACCCCCTCCTCGCCCAGCAAATCAAGCAAGACCTTGCGTCATCCTGAGCCATGTCCTGAACGTGTTTCAGTATCGTTTCAGAATCTCCCGCGTTTGACCACAGACTTTCATGCACTCGTCATCCTGAACTGACACGTAGTGTCATCCTGAATTTATTTCAGGGTCTCCTCCGTGTAAACATAGACACCCATTTCCATCCCCGGCTCTCGGTAGCTTTGTCGTTTGTTTTGAAAACCGATAGCGAGAACTCGCACCAGCTGTCGGTAGTTGCCAAAGCCGACAGCACACCAGTCGTAACCCCTTGCTACAGCAGTCATTAGCTGCCTCTAACCTACAACCTACAACCTACAACCTACAACCTCTAACCTCAAATTATGCATTTGGTATTTAACCCAAGATCGCCAAAAACAGAGAACCTATCTCGGTTCTCTCTAGTACCTTACCGTAGCTTTTGCAGGCGGGCGATGCGTGCGGCAGTGCTCGGGTGAGTGGAAAAGAGGCTAGAGAGGCCTCGCATGTTGAACATGTTTGTGAACATGAGGTGATTGGTCGCTTCTTGGTTGGGTGAAGGCTGCAACCTCGCCATATTTGGCTTGAAATCTTCCAGTTTTTGAAGGGCGCTTGCGAGGTCGCTTCCCTGTCCCACTAGGTGTGCGCCATGTTCATCGGCGCCAAACTCGCGGCTGCGGGAGACGGCCATTTGGATCAGCATAGCCGCGAGCGGTGCTAGGAGGAACATCGCCATGGCTGCTATGGGGTTCGGACTGTCTTCGTCGCCTCCGCCGGCAAACAGTGACATCTGGGCAAGTATAGACACTGCACCACCCACAGCTGCAGCAATGGTAGAGACAAGCATGTCGTAGTTTTTGACGTGTCCGAGCTCGTGAGCAATGACAGCGCGTAGCTCGCGTTCGTTCAGTATCTCGGTGATACCGCGCGTCACCGCGACGACAGCGTGCGACGGGTTGCGGCCGGTGGCAAACGCATTTGGAACCGGCGTATCGACAAAATATAGCTTTGGCATGGGTAAGCCATCTTTGGTAGTGAGCTCTCGTACAGCCTTTTCAACGTAGGGGTACTGAGCGGTGTCGAGTGGAGTTGCGCCTTGCATTTTGAGCACCATGCTGCCACTAAACCAGTACATGCCAAAGTTCATAAGTACGGCCATGACCAGAGCCATAATGGCCCCAGTTTGACCGCCGAGCATGTAGCCCACCGCCAGAAATAGTCCGGTGAGCAAACCGAGTAATAGCGTTGTTTTTGCAAATGATTTCATGGATAACTCCTTTCTGTTGACCGTAATAGACAGCAATGGTATTACCTTATAGTTTCTCACAGATGGGCTGAAAGTTCTAGAATTGAAATCGAGCCGATGGTTTAGTACCATAAACAGGTGAAAATAAGCGGTGTATTTGGACAACAGCGAGGTGACGAGGGCAAAGGCCGGATCGTCGACATGCTGGCGCGAGACTGCGATATCGTGGCGCGCTTCAATGGCGGGAGTAACGCTGGACACACCGTCGTTCTTCCTGATGGCCGTGAGCTCGCACTCCATATCATCCCTTCGGGCATCGCTCACCCAGATGTGGTCAATGTGATTGGCAATGGCACCATCGTCGACCCAGTGCGTTTCGCGAGTGAAATCGCAGACGTCGAAGCGCTCGGCATAGCAGTCACTCCAGCAAATCTCAAAGTCAGTTCATCTGCTCATCTCGTACTCCCTCACTACAAATTGCTCGAGGAAATCCGTGAACTCGGACGTGGTGCGCAGGGTTCTACCAAAGCCGGTATCGCCGATACGTATGCCGCCAAAGCACAGCGTGCCGGTGTGCGTGTCGAGCGGGTGCTCGGCAGCCACACGTCGTTGCTCGAGGTGGTGCGCAGCGGAATCGAGTCTGTTCAAACGGAGCGAAAAACGCACGATTTATCCCCTGTAGATATCGAAAACGAAGTGAAACTCTATGCTGAGGCCATCGAGAAACTGCAGCCGTTTGTCACTGATACTTCCGTATATATTAACGACCGTCTGAGCGACGGGGCAAGTCTGCTCGGCGAAGGTGCCCAGGCCTTTCTACTCGATGTCGACCACGGTATGTACCCGTACGTGACTTCTTCTAGTACGACGGCGGGGGGTGTGGCAACGGGTCTGGGCATAGCCCCGGCAACCCTCGATAGGTCTGTGGGTGTTGTCAAAGCAGTGCAGTCGCACGTGGGCGGTGGCCCCTTTGTGACCGAGATACATGACGAGGCGCTGCTCAAAACTCTGCACGGTGATATGTCGCTCGTTGACGCCGAGACAGGCACGACGACGGGCCGTGTCCGTCGCCTCGGCTACCTCGATATTACGGGTATACGCCGGGCAAACATGGTCAACGGTACGACGGAAATAGCACTGACTAAGCTCGACTGGGTGCCTCGTTACGGCTCGAACATCAAAATCTGCACATCCTATACCTACAACGGAGAAACACTCACCATGGCACCTGACTCTGCTTGGGCGCTCGAAAAATGCACGCCAAACTATGAGGAGCTTTCCGCTTGGGACGAAGATATTACAGAGGTACGTTCCTTCTCGGATTTGCCGCAGGCCGCTCAAAACTACGTGCTTGCCATAGAAAAATGGACTGGCCTACCCGTCACGTACATCGGCGTCGGTCCCCGCCGCGATCAAGTTATCATACGTCAGCCCTGAAACTATCACTTTTCAGCTAGCCTAAGCTCTGATCAGTAATCGCCGCCCTCGATGCCGTAATAGTCTTCGAGTGTTGGGATGCCCCGGTTGTGCATATCTGTAGCAGTTGTGACGCCAACATACCGCCAGTGCCACGGTTCGTAAGTATAACCCGTGATATATGTCTTGCCTTCTGGATAGCGCAGAACGAATCCGTAACGGTAGGCATTGTGTGTGAGCCACGTGAACTGAGCGGTGCTCGCAAATGAAACATCAATAGGGCTGAAGTCGATCGCCAGCCCGGACTGATGCTCGCTGTAGCCGGGACGAGCGCTAAACGTATCGGCGCTCGCTTGACCGTACTGCGAAACGTAATTGTTGTACACACTGGTTTGGGTGGCGTACGAACGATAGCCGCTTGCTGGAGTGATGATGATGTTTGAGCCAGAGTCGTTTTGCATGGTTTGCACGGCACTCGCGGCAGCGGCTCGCAGACGCTGAGAACCGATCGGTGTCAGGTCAGGGGGTGCGTAATCGATAGGAGAAATGGGGTGCTTTTTGTTGATGACGACATGATACGATGCGTCATCTGGTAGCTGTGGCGCAGCCGGAGTTGGGGCTGGCTGAGTCGGAGTTTGCGCGGGTGACTGGCTGGCGGGCGGTGTTGTTGGCGCTGGGCTGGACTGGTCGACTTTGGGACTGGTGGATGTTTGTTTTTTGACGTTTGCGCGCGAAGAGGAGGCGACCGTATGAGGGGCGCTGTTGCTCGTGCTACCCCGAGACAGCCAAAAAGCCAGCAGCGAGACACCGAGCAGTAGGATACAAGCGAGGACCAGGCTCCTGCGGAGGGGTAAGCGTCTGAGTTTGGCTAGGCTGTTTCTCATGTAGTACTAGTGTAACGCATAGCTCCGCCAAAATCGCGTATTTCTAGTCTGGAGCGTGCTGCGCTCTAGGGCTAGTAGGTTTTGTTAAACGCTTGCATCAAGCTTTTGAGCATTTCTGGTTGGCCAGAACTATACTGGAACGAATCGACGGACCGGATTGGGACGATTTTTGCGGAAGTGCTCGTTAAGAAAGCGGCTTCGTACTGCGCGAGTCCCTCAAGCGGAATTGGTTTTTCGACGACGGTAAAACCTTGGCGATGAGCCAGAGCGAGCACATGACTGCGCGTGACACCGAGCAGGATTTCTGACTCGGGCGGAGAATAGAGTGTCTTCTCGCGTATGGTATAAAAATTGCTGCGGGTGCCTTCGGTGATTTCGCCCCGACGGTTGATGAGCAGAGCGTCATGCGCGCCGGCTTTTTGCGCATCGCGGTACGCGAGATAGCTGGGCAACATATTGAGTGTTTTGGCGTGGGGGTACATGCGTTCGTACTTGTAGGTTGTGCAGTGACAGCCTGTTTTGTAGAGTTTGCGGTCGACGAAATACGGTGCGAGACACACTACGTACAGCGATGCCTCGGCAGCCGACCTACCGCCGATGAGTAGCACTTTGACATTGCAAGTTTCAACCTCATTGGCACGGGATACATCTGTTATGTACTGACCAATTTCACTTGGTTGGTAGTTGTGCTCTAGGCCGATCGCGTCTGCGGAGGCTTGGAGTCTCGCACAGTGGTCCTCCAGAAACCTTGGCTGGCCACCCGACACACGGATAGTTTCGTAAACACCAAAGCCATAGCTGTATTCAATGCTTGCGAGCGGTACAACCGCACGATCCACGGGGAGTATCTCACCGTTACAAGAAAAATACTGGAAGCTCATAGCTCCATGGTACCCCAAAGAACTCGTTCTGACCAATCGTGCGTCTGATGTAAAGCACTGAGAGCGGCATTTTTGTTTAGGATCTCATGACATTTGCGCGGGTTTCGCTCACTGAGTCATGTTGAGTTTGTCGCAGGATTTCTCAAGCTGACCACAGACTTTCGTGCACCTGTCATCCTGAATTTATTTCAGGATCCATGCCCTGCAGAGTAGGTACGTCACAGCGAAACGCATGGATTCCGGATCAAGTCCGGCAGTGACAAAAACTAATGCCATCCTGAACCCGCGTGAATCTGTCATTCTGAACTTGTTTCAGGATCCGTGCCAAGCCCAGTACGTGCGGTATGGCGAGACGCATGGATTCCGGATCAAGCCTGGCAGTGACAAAACACCGTGTCATCCTGAATGTATTTCAGGATCTCGCTTGCATATCCTCAGGCCTCCAACCCATGGGATCCCGGATCAAAGTCTGGGAGCGATAAGAGCGGGCTTAGGCAATAGTGCCGCAGGCGAGGCGTGGACCGCCGCTGTGTCCGCTGCCAGAATCTCCGGGGGTGTATGGATCGGGATTGCCGTGGACCATGATGGAAGTGCCCTCGGGCGCGGAGTCTTTGCCGAGTATCGAAACCGGTCCGTCGCTGAGCGTGAAGCGCGTCGTGATGGCTTCGAGCGTGCCCTTGCCTTCTTCGTCTATCAAGATACTCGGTAGATCGCCGGCGTGGTAGCCATGGTTGGCGTCTGGGTCAGTATTGCCGCTCGGTCCTGGGTCAAAGTGTCCACCGGCGCACTTGAAGCCCTCGCAGTCGCACGCTGCTTTTTCGTGGATGTGCACGGCGTGGAGTCCGGGTGTAAGCGTCGCTGAGTCTCCCTCGAGATCGAGATAGATGTGTACGTACTTCGCTCCGTCCACGTCATATTCGGTAAACTCCGCCCTGCCTTTGACGCTCGGTCCTTTGAGGTCAGCTGCTGCACGTTTACTGACTTTCATCGTGTCTGCCTGTAGCGATACCTGCATATACCCTCCTCGGTTTATCTGATGCTTCTTTAGTATACGACACTCAGGTGAAAAAAGCCGTAATCGTGACCACATCTAGCTCGCACTGCGTGTTTTTGGGGTCTGGCTGGTCGGGGTTGCCGCGTGCGGATGACTTTTATGAGTTAATGCTTAAAAAAGTGTGATTATGACTTTCTATTGAACATAGGTGGTTAGTTGGTATAAAACTGCCTCCAGAAACTGCGCCACTGCTCGACAGCATCTGCTGATCTCAGCTTGTCGTGGTTGATAGCGAGCATGGATTTCTGGCCGTCCGGCTTAGTCTGGATATTGACGCTTACCTTGCTGTCGTCCTCAAGCTCGCAGCTCCAGTAGCGCCATTTTTCCGTCCGGGAGATGCGTTTTTCAGAGGTGATTTTTACTTCGTTAAGGGTTCGCAGACTTGTGTCCATGCGCGAGGCGAAGCGTCCATATCGCCCGGCACCGTCCGTGTGATCGTGACCGAAAAATTGCCGTCGCAGGTTTGACCAGGTGCCCGCCGGCCAATGTACTGTTCGTAGGCGACGGTGACGCTCTGCGCCCACCACTCGGGGCTTTTGCTTTTGCCGACTCGCACATCTCTGCGTGTACGAGACGCGCCATGTCAGTATGGTTGAGGGCTGCATGTGGCTGCAAAAACTGCAGCCAGTTCTGCCAGGTGATCCCGCTGCCTGTTTCGAGCGCTTTGTTATTTTTGGGTTCGTTCATACGCATCCTTTGCTTTCATGTAGTGTTGTTTTAGTGGGGTATCAAGTTTTTCGATGGCGTAGCGCAGGCACGTTCGTGGCATTTCATGGGCGTGATGATCGAGGAAATCTCTCAGTAACTGCTCATCGACGTATTTTCCGGTTTCACGTAGCATCCAGCCAGTGGCTTTTTGTAGTAAATCGTGTGTCTCGGGCCACAGTATCTCGGCAAG
>CAZNLV010000025.1:0-12494 GCA_964574245.1 uncultured Candidatus Saccharibacteria bacterium | reverse complement strand
CTTGGCGAAGTGGCATAGAGCTCGACGGATTCGCAAAAAATGTTGCTGCGCTCGAAGGCATGACAAGCTACTATGACCACGTCGGTGCGAAAAACGTCGGACTGTATTCAACCAATCTGCAGTGGGACACCATAGTCGGCGATGCGGTAGATGCTGATAGCCCCCTTATGCACCGTGACACATGGTATGCTCTCGGCACCACGACCAAAACTAAAGCCGTCGCCGCCTGCACAAGCCCCCGCTACCGCCCCCTCACCGGAACCGGGCAGATCGCACTGACCCAGTTTATATCCGGCAACCTCGACTACGATGTTTCCTGCGGCTAGTTAAACCGAGCGAACATACAAAAGCGGTGCCACAAGCGCCCATGATACAATCTCACCATGGAAAAACATCAAAAACGCGTCGCCGTGCTCGCTGAGCAGGTAGCGGAATTTTGCCGACAAAAAAGACCGTTCAGGATCTACCACGGCAGCACCAATTCCACCCGAGTCCAAACGTTCAAACGAAGTGAAACGCTCGACACCAGCAGCCTCAAACATGTCCTATCCGTTGACCCAGAGCGCAAAATCGCCGTCGTCGAACCAAATGTGCCGATGGACAAACTCGTCTGCGCCACCCTGGAACACGGTCTTATCCCGCCTGTAGTCCCCAAGTTTCCCGGCATCACTTAGGGGGCGCTATTCAGGGAGGCGCCCTGGAGAGCGCTTCATCTCGGTGGGGGTGTTTTAGCCAAACGTGCAACAGTTTTGAGATAATCTGCGGTGATGGCCGCGTGGGCAGAGATTATGCTCATCCCCGCTAAAAAGTACGTCGCACTCACGCCTATACCGGTTTCAAGCTTTTCAGAGGCTATCAGTGTCAGCCGACGCCACGCCACCAATGACTATGACTTTGTAGAATGCGGCATGCTGAGTCCAGATAAAGGAGTAATTATCGTCGGACGCCTGACTGACGCGGCAGTTGGTACGGTGCTGCGGGTTCGCCGGCCATTTGATACCTGGTACTACATATTTACCGAAAAGGTCGCCCACCAAAAAACACCGAAACGCGCATCATGCCGCTCAAAGATTACCTGGTTCGGTTTAACCGAGGCGCGTTTTGGGGTGGGTAAAGCTACTATAGAACGATGCAGCTTGCCTTTCAATGTCCTGACACTGTTGGCACTCGACCCATGGTTACGAACCCGCAAGCTATACCATCGTCGTACAAGAAAGTGGGTCGCCCAACGATACATGTGCCAAGATCTCATGGTACCCGCCAAAAACGCCGTCGCCCTCCTAGAATATATAGATAAAAACTTTCCATTCTATCCCACCGGTTTTTGTTTGATGAAGCCCGAACCGCGTTCAGACCTACAGTGCAATGGGATCGAGGCTGATTTGCTGGTAAATATTGGTGTTTATGGCAAACGTATTACACCCCATGCCGCATTTGTACAGGCCAACCGCTATATCGAATCTACGCTCAAAAAGCTGGGGGTAAAAAATGGTTTTATGCTCACTCGTACTACACGAGCGATGAATTTTGGCGCATCTACGACAAAAAACGCTACGAAAAAATTCGTAAAATATACCATGCTACCTATTTGCCATCCATAAATAAAAAAGTGGTTGTACCTGATAAATTTGTCAATTTCACTCATAAAAACGCTCTGCGAATCCTCATACTTAATAAGCAACCTAGAATCATTTCATGAGCTGGGAATTGTACATTTCGGCCGCAGATGGGCTCCTGTCGGTCGCTATCTTGCTCCAGCAAATGAAACTCCGCGGATTAAAGCCCACGGCTAGCGTGCAGCAACTAATCATACCGCACCAACATCAGGCCGACCCGTACGCTTTCGCTGTCACGTTTTAGCTGCTGGTCGTGGGCATCTGTGCGGTCGGCAACATGGCCATGAACCTCGCATACCGCAACGGACCATTCAGCCTCGTAGCCCGCCTCCGTCAAATCGGGATCGTCATCACAGCACACTTAGCATTTGCGTTTTTGGAGACAAACGAGTTGGGGTCGCCCGCAAGCTTACTGCGGCGGTGCCGTGCTGTCTGGACGTGATTCTGCTGGTGCGCTAGGCTTTGGCTTTTCGACGACGCGCAGCCTAGGTCGAAAGGCTTTGCCGTACTGTTGCTGGAGGGTGCGACGTTTTTTGCGAGCATTGCGGACAGCGCGGGCGAGCTGACGCTCCATATCAGGGTCGGCATAGCGAGAAACAGGGTCGACGATGAGGATCGGCCTTTTTGACTTTTCATCGAGTTGTTTGCAGATATCAATGGCCGTTTTTTCGATGATCCATTCCCTGCCCGGCGCCGTTTCGCCCACGGCCGTGATGCGCCAGATGTCATCGCCGCGCTGTTCCTCTTCCACGATTTCGAGTGGCGAAACGAGCAGTGAAAGTCCGCCGGGCAACAGTTTGTTGACCCTATCGACCATGGATTCAGCGGCGTCTGGGTCGGTTACAAACAGTTCGAGCGCCGTACGTCGTACTCCCTTTTGCGTAACCTTCACCCCTGTCATTGTCTGATTTGCAACCCAGATGATTTCGCCGTTAAGGCCGCGGAGGCGCGTCGAACGAAGCGTAATCCGCTCTACCACTCCCTGAACCGCTGGAAAATCTATAGTGACGAGGTCGCCGACACCAAACCAGCGCTCAGCCATCATACCCGCCCCAAACGAAAAATCACGGAGCATCGGAGTAACCGCGCCTCCGAGTATCACAGCCGTCAGTGCACCGGCACCGATGATCGTACTCGGCTTGGTCGCCTCTGGGTGGGTCACCACCCACCAGATATACACCGCCATGACGAGCAAAAACAGCCGCAGTATCGCGATAAATATGATGAGCATCGTTTCGACCCGGCGCAGCCGGTTGACCGTACCAAGGTTGGTCGAAGCATCCGCCGAGCGAGCCACCATTTTCGTCAGCCGACGCACAAAAAACGCTGCGATATTCCCGAGGACAACAGCGAGACCCACGCACACAATCAGCACGAGTAGCATGCGCCAATCAAAAACCGCCTCACCGATCTTTTGAAGAGCATTTTTTGTCTGCTCAATGTCCACCGAGGATTGCGCAATATACTCGATCATTTTTGTTCCTTTTGAAATAATTCCATCGTATGTGTATGGTACGTGCTTGTCTCGTCTCAAGTCAAATGCCCGTACGGCCTACGCCGATCGGAGCAACGCCCCTAGAGTCTATCAAACTATCGTTCAATCTGTTACACTTGTTTCAGACAAAACCTCAAGCAAGTGATGACTGTACGTTGTATATTCGAGGTAACCATGCAAAGGCGGGTATTTTGTCGCACGGAGCTATAGACTGCTTCAGATTAAAGCCTTTTGCCTGTCACAAATAGCCCTATTGTCTACAGAACTCCAACCCAAGAAGCCTAGCACGGCGACCAAATGGAGTTCCGAGGGGAGGAGCCGCGGGCGGCGGCGAGGCGGCGGCCAAGTTTTCAGCAGAAAAATATGGGTGGCCGTAGGTTCAAATCATTTATACTATAGTCGAGTGTTGCGCGCCCGTAGCTCAGTGGATTAGAGTACTTGGCTTCGAACCAAGGGGTCGTAGGTTCAAATCCTGCCGGGCGTACCAAGAAAATACCTCAGCGAAAGCTGGGGTGTTTTCTTGGTGTGGGCAGTCTGATTTGAAACGGAGACCTGTCGCGTGAGCGACAGCAGTCTTCAAATCCTGCCGGGCGTACCACAATGAAATTCCACATAGAGATTGAGATTTATCTTCAATCTCTTTTTGTTAGGACATAAACCTTCAGCTACCGGCTAGGGTCGAACTTTTAATACGGCCCGCATTAGCGGACACCCCGATAGGGAGGCTCCGTACTAGCAGATTTTGTGATACCATACAGCACGTGAAACGAAAAATTTTACTTGGAGCTGTTGTAGTTTTATAGTTTTGCTGCACTTCATACCAATCAGTCAAAAATGGGGTCTCCTATACCGGGAACCAAACGATGCGCTATGCCCCGGCTACGGAATTGCCCACGAAAACTATCGCCTCATCACTTTCGGCTATACGCATTACAAAAACGTATCCTTTGCACCAGTGCCTCAATCCCTAGCAGATGCGTGCAACTACAACGACACAACCGCAAAACTATTTTTACTATAATCCCAGCAACTATAGGTACACACGGCACAATAAGGAAGTGGTATTGATCGTGTGAATTACTACGGATATTTTGTATTTTTACGAAAACATGCTTTAATATATCTGTTACGTTCAAGGCAATTCCGTACCAAGTCACAACCGCAGAGCTTAAAGACGCTCGTGACAGGCTAGCTAAGCTCCAAGATTTAGACCCATCCTCTATTGAGGCGATGACACTCGCAGCTCATCTGCAGGGTATCTCTAGGGCAGTCTCTACTATCGTGTCCCAAGGTACTATTGAATATACTCGATTAGATGTAGCACTTAGATATGATCCAGCTACTATGCCTCAAATGGAGGCTCATAATATCATCCGGCATTATGATAATCCCACAACAAAGACTGGGCGAATGTTTGCTGCCCAACCAAGTAGAGGTTTCGGGGCATGTATAGGCGTTAATTTTACTCAATCAGGCGATCAAAATGAATGTATGAAACCCACATTCCAACTGACCGAAACCTAGACAGCTAGACAGTATATTAATGCAGGGCCCGTCCCTAGGGCGTAACGCGACGATATTTTCGGTTGATCATGGTAACCCTCAATACCCGACAGCATGGCCTTTTGATGCACTGCTTCATACACAAGACGCAGCAAAGCGTTATCTGAAAATTACCAAAGAGTTGTCGGCTGAATTATTGCGACTCAAAGAAGGTTAACTACGACGGCCCACCTACCACCATGGTTATTGTCAAAATTTGAGATTGGCTTGTTTTTTTCTTGCATGGTTGACGCGAAGCGCGTACAGTAGCAGGTGCCACTCGTGAGGTGGCAGTCCGCCGAGAGGCAGACTACGACTAGCCAGACGTGGCCAGTTGCACTAGAAAAGCCCGGTTTTCCCGGGCTTTTTGATTAGCAAATGCGTTCCCTACGTATACCTTACGGCCTAGAGATTCATGACGACCGACCCTACGGCCGAGATTTCAACCTCATTACTTCTTTTTGATAGCAATCTTTTTGGGCGTAGGCAGCTCACGGAAAGGCACGACCACTTTGAGAACGCCGTCTTTCATATCGCCATCTATTTTCTCTAGATCAGCAATCTTGGGTAGTTGTATACGGCGATAAAAACTACTACTGCTTTCACGCACGACGTATTTTTTGCTCTTGTCTTTTTCTTCTTCGTGTTTCTCGGCAGAAATCACGAGCATACTGCCGTCCACATGGACATCGACGTCTTTTTCGGCAAAGTTTGGCAGGTGTACTTCTACCACCATTTGCTTGTCGTCTTCTGTGTACACATCAGTGGTGGCCAGCGCCATGCGCTTGCGCGGCATGAGCCAGTCGTCTCCAAAAAAACTGCGCTGCAAGGCTTGCATGTCGGCAAATGGATCAAATGGTACGAGCTGCGTCATGGGTGTATCTCCTTCTTTATACGATCTTGGCACTCTAATAGCAGGAGTGCCATTTCTATTGTACCCGCCTTGGCACTCTCATGTCAAGAGTGCCAATTGAGCTCACCCTTTTTACTTTTGAAACGAAACATACGGTACTCCGCACAAGCATGCAACATCATCCTGAACCGTGTACTGAGCCTTTTTCTGTACATGGCTCAAGTTATCATTACATACCGCACCCCTCATCACCGCATCATCCTGAATTTATTTCAAGGTCCCCCCCGCGGAACCCCAGACACAACCCCAATCCATCAGCAGCGCATACCAATACGACAACTTTCAAGATTTACGCCCGAAAAGTCTGCTTCAGCTGCTGATACTCACTCCTCAGTGAGGACGAGCTGGCGATAAGCTCTTTGACAAGCCGAGGGTCACGGTGCAGCACCAGATCTTTCATAAGCCGCAGCCCCAACATGGGCAGGGGCGTGCGAACCGTCTCGGCCGTCTCAAAAAGCTTGTCTGTAAAATCCCGGACGGAGCGCATCTCTGGCGGAGTGAGCTTCCGAGGTGAAAGCAGGCCTGCTACCAGTCGAACACCGAGCCCGACGCCGAGCAAGAGAATGAAAAGCGGCACCAGCACCACCAGCCCCAGCCACCACGCGGGATTTACCTGCGTCCCAAGGTAAACAACACCCCCAAACACGATAGCTAGCAGTCCCCCTGCCAGCACAAGCGTCCGGATTAGTACTCGCCGCACAAATACCGCTGCCACCGCACGCAGAAGTGAAATAGTATCGTACATAACCAGTATCTAAGCAGCTTTCGCATCGCTCGGCTGTGAGCGGGCATACACTTCAAACACATAACCGGGCTCTCCTTTGGCCGGCTTACCGTGCCGGCTGGACACCAGCGTATAGCGGCGAAGTCGCTCCATAGGATAAAATTTGTCGCACCCATAGTCACCCGCAATACGGGTCAGATATATCTCATCGGGCTCCACTGCGGCAATGCTGCCATTCCAGACATCTTTGCCTGCGCGCTCCATATCAGCCAAAAAGTCCGAGAGAGAATGGATGATTGTCACACCAGGCTCTTCCTCGAGGCCATGCGAAGTGAGCACATAGAGATGACGCCCAGCCGGTGGCCACGCGCTCTCACCCTCACGCTCCGTCATGCCCTTTTTCATCGCTTCGTATGTCCCCCGACCGATGAGGAGATGCCCCCCGTATCGTTTGCTCTGCTCATGGAAATACGCCACGTCTTCCGGGACATGCCATGGTATACGGCCCGCCCGAGCCATGCCGCCCGTTTCATCCACGGCGACAATATCCCGGATTATCATGCGAGCTCCTTATACGCCTGACGGAGCTGCGCTATGAGATAAAAAGAGCCCGTAACGACACCTACGCCATGTACTTTCTCTCGGAAGAGTTTGTAGGCTTGTGCTTGGTCATTGACTGCTACACCTTTCACTCCGTAACCCTTGAGTACGCTGACGATTTCACTTGGTTCTATGGGTAGCACCGGCATATCCTGCCCTCTCGTAAATACCGTGACGATCACCTCCGCAGAGTATTTCTTGAGTAGTGGAGCTATATCAGAGACCTCTTTGCCCTGCTTGAGCGCGAGGAGCACGACCGGCTTGACATCTGGGTACAGCTGCGCAAAGCTCTGCCAAAACGCCGCCATTTTCTGGCCGTTGTGGGCTCCATCCATGAGGATAGTCTGGTCGCCGGCAGTACGCGCATCCATACGCCCCGGCACTTGGAGTTTTTGTGTCTTTTGCAATTTTGTCGCAGAAATATTTGCGACATTGTCGCGTTTGACGAGATATTTGTAGGCTGCAAACGCGAGGAGCCAGTTTCGTTTTTGGTACTCGGGCAGCCGCGGCACAAAACTGCCTCCGTAGGCGGCTGCGAGCCGTTCTTGCTCAAATGTCAGCAACTCGGCGTCTTCCTGCTGGCTTACCCAGTAGCGTACCACCCGCATGATCTCCGGGGCTTGATCATACATCAATGCCACATTCCCCTCATGGATGATACCAGCCTTCTGATACGCAATCTTGCTGAGAGTGTTACCCAGATATTCCATGTGATCCAGCCCAATGTCTGTCAGCACGCAGAGCTTGTCTGTCCGCGCCGCCACATTTGTCGAATCATCCAGCCCGCCCATACCCGTCTCTATGACTGCATAGTCCACCTTTTCTTTGGAGAGTACCCAATATGCAAAAGCAATGAGTAGCTCAAACCGAGTGGGTCTTTCAGAAGTTCCAGTGACTCGGTCCATAAACTCACCAAAATACGCACAAAACTGTTTTTCGGATAGTGGTTGCCCGTCTATCTGGACCCGCTCATCCATGCTGTCCACGTACGGAGAGACGGTTGCACCCACCGTGCAGCCAGCAGCTTTCAAAAGTGCTGCGATGAAATACGTCGTTGAAGTTTTGCCACTCGTGCCTGCAACGTGCACAACACGCAAGCCACACTCAGGGTTGCCGATATGCGCCATGAGCCGCTCCGTACGACCCAGTGTGATATGTTTACCCGTCGTTTGCCGTGAAACCTCGTCGTAGGGTCTCAGTGCTACCTCTACATCGGCTAGAGATGTTATTTTCACCTCATTACAGTAGCACACCTCTGTTAAAGCTGCTATAATCTCCTCCGTACCGGTGATTACCCAAATCCCCAATCCATGGAGCGTTAGCGACTGAATGGAGATTTGAGAAGAGCGGTCGACTGAGATTTGAGCACGGCGAAAAAAGCACACAGCTAGTTTCGGCGAGCGTACCTCGGTGTCAAACCGCGACGAGCACCCGTAGCTCAGCTGGATAGAGCGTTGGTTTCCGGTACCAAAGGTCGGGGGTTCAAATCCCTTCGGGTGTACCAATTCATACTATTATTTGATAATTTTGTGCTGCATAACCACTCCTAGCACTTTGGCTAGACTATGGTGTACCATCAGAGAATGCTGATCACGCCAAAGGATTGCAGGATAGGGCGGCTGCAACACCGTATGCTGAGCGCAGATTTACGGAATTTTCTGCGCGCGGAGAGCGGCACGTTCCGCTCTCAACTATATGGGAGAGGACGCAGCGGGTCTGCCCTCACCAAAAAGTTGCCGTTCACGCGCTGACTGGGCTACCCATAAACCCCCGACCCTCAGCTATGTCTTCGTCGCTACTGTCTCAACCCAGCCTAGAAACACTCTGGCGACACGGGCCAAACCCTACGGTCACTGCTGTCGTCTGGTCCGGTCGTTGTGCGCTCATGGTCCGTAAGCCCGACGGATTATGGCATCTCCCCGGAGGGCACGTAGATCTTGGAGACAACGATCTAATGTACGAAACTGATGGAACCGCAGCTGCACGGGAAACATACGGAGAAACTGGCCTCGCGATATTACCCAAAGACTTCCAGCTGACATCAGTACGAGCACTCGGCAGCAGTGCAGTGTGTGGTCTGCTGGCGTGGAAAGTGGACCACGTCCTTATGGCTACGCTCGGCGCGAGTAGAGCGCGACCAGTCGTCAGTCCATGCGACGCTGACGGCGGAAAAATAATACTCGAAGCAGCTTGGCTAGACCCAGCAGAGATCGCCCAAGGTGATGGTGTTCTCCCCTACCACCGACTCGTTCTAGAGGGATTGAAACATAGCGCCTAGATTCCAGAGCTGCCAAATGTGTCACAGCTCGAGAGTTTTCCAGTGTTGTAGCCGGCAGTAAACCATTTTACGCGCTGCTCGCTGCTACCGTGCGTCCACGTTTCCGGGTTGGTGGTGCCAGTTTGGGTTTTCTGAATATGGTCGTCGCCGACAGCCGCGGCCGCACTGAGTGCTTGTTTGATTTCACCGGGCTCCAAAATGCCCTCGGCCGAGATAGAGTTCATCCAGATGCCGGCATAGCAGTCGGCTTGGAGTTCGAGAGTTTCAGAAATCTGATTTGCTTGATCGGGGTTATCCTGCTGGGCCTGAGTGGCCCGGTCCATAGTACCGAGTTGATTCTGGACATGATGCCCCGCTTCATGCGCAATTACATACGCTTGGGCAACATCACCACTGCTCCCCCCGAAACGCTGTTGTAGTTCGTCGAAAAATGTCTCGTCGAGGTAAATTGCTTGGTCCAGCGGACAATAATGTGGCCCGACAGCACTGCTCGCCACGCCACAGCCAGACTGCGTCATTTGGCGAAAAAGCACAAGCTTGGGGTTCGTGTACTCCTTGCCTTGAGCCTGAAAGATCGCCTGCCACGTGTCATTATTTGACCCCAGCACTCTGCGAGTAAATGTCTCGTATTGGTCGGCGCCCTGAAACTCCGTGGATTGCTGCGACGAGTCAGTCTGCGGTGTACCGGCTTGGTTCAAAACCTGTTCGAGCACGCTGCCATTGCTGCTGCTCCCACCGCCGAGGAATGCGAAGAGTAGAAATATTACTAGTCCGCTCACGCTGGTGAGCGCTATGCCGCCTGTGTTCATGCCACGCCGGTCCTCTACGTCTCCGCTGCTGCCAATTTTATCCCATAGCGCCACTGTTTTTGCTCCTCTCGATAGTAGATTCTAACTGCCTCAGTATACTCCGCTTCGCTTCCCCAGCTGTAATCTCAATCACATTTCTAAGCTCGAAGTCAGGAATCAACAGTAGACGGACGCCAATCCGGTCCTCTATTCTCCCAGTCCCCGGTAAGAAAATTAACCGATATGATATCGGCCATTTCCGCCTCTTCCTGAACAACATCTCCTAGTGAGACCCATTTTTTACGCCGCGCTAAATCACGTGCCTCCTTCTGTCTTTCCAGCGGTACACGAGCCCATACCCCAAGATCCTTGAGCAACTCATCGCAAAACGGCCGCCATCCCTCATGAATATCGAGTACTTGCAGCGCTGGGCCACGTTTGGCTTTAGCCGGTACCCTTTTTTCTCCGGGTTCGTGGTACGACACGCCTAGACTCAATTGGCCCGACTCTAAAACCAGTGCGTAAAAACCGACCATGCGTTTTCCGGCTAGTCCCGACGTTTGAAAGTCAGGTGTTTGCCACTGCTCTAGGCACATATCGCCCAGAAGCTCTGCATAGTTTTGCGCTAATTCCCGCAGACTCTCCCTAGCGTCATCCAAAGCTGGCGGACCGACTAATTCACTCGACATGGCGTGTCCTTTCTAGGCTACACAGTATAAGGATACGCCCTGCTCAAGCAAAATGAAGTGATCTACCTTACGCCGCCAAAGGCTGAGTGGTAGGCGTTCCCTGCGCCAGTAGTGCAAGCTGTGCGGCATACCCCTCTCGGCTTATATGCACAAAATTATCGGCAGGCTTTGGCAGGCCATGTTCTCTTGCGTAAATGGTCTGATCCAAAAACCGATTCCACTCACGCTGCACACCGCCAAGGGTCCATATAAGCTCGGGATCGAGATCATCCGGTAGACCGAGCTCCTGCTTATTGACAATACTGCCATCCATTCCCTGTTGAAATGTTCCGAGCCGAGTGAGCTTTTCTCCGTTTGACCCGATAGCTCGCACCATGACCAAGAGTCGCTCTCTGAGGCCGGGAATCGCTACTGTTTCAAACGGTCCTTGTTGGATCTCATTGCCGGTCCAATGAGTTGAAATATTGACAACAGCTCCGCCCGCCCAACTGGCTAAATGAGCTCTCAGTGCTTCGTACTGCCTCGGATCTAGCCGCACATCACTTGGCCCGACAACACACCAGCCCTTTTCCATGATTTGCGGTGCTTCGTGGCTCATACTCTGTTGCTCCTTTGAGCGCACGATCCGTGACAGTAGTGGGGCTACTGTAGCAGAGGGGAGGCTCTTTTACTTAGTGTTTGATTTGAGAGACTACATGTCTATCCTAGCACTTTTATACACTGTGGGGTAGAGATAGGCCGTAATATTTATCACAGCTTGTTGTCTCTAGCGAACGAGTTGGCGCTGGATAAGGTCGGCGAGGGTGGTGTAGTGGCTGGCGCAGAGCCATGTGGTTAGAGCGATGAGCAGGGGCAAGACGATGAAAGTCTCCACGCCTTTGCCAGTCGTAACACGAAGGCGCCTGAGCGGTGGCAGGCCAAATTTTATGGGGATGGGCAGGAGCCACGGCACACCTTCTTTGGTGAGCGTATCCATCACAAGGTGAGAGACAACACCGGTAAGAAACGCGCCCCAGACGAAATCAATGTCGATATTAGGCATGATGGGCTGCAAAAACTGCAACAATATCTGACTCAGCGCCGCAAACACACCCACGCCGAGTAGCGAATGGCAGAAAAACCGGTGACCACCCACCAGCGCCCCAAACACGCGTCCAAAATACCGACCGATGGGCAGATTGCGCCACAGCGGCGCAGTTGGTTGGTCGATGTCCGGCGCGATCCCACCCAGCTGATTAGCTAGCACTGCCGCAAGTCCTGTCGCTACCGTCATCTTGCTCGGCGGCACCACGAGCACCCAAAGTGTCAGGGCGGTCAGAGCAGCGACATCATGTGTCCGTGCAGTCATGGTACTAGTTTATAGGTTTTAGTGAGTAGTTTGTAGGGGAGATGGTTAAAGGTTGTAGGTTAGAGGTTATAGATAGCTGCGGTGCTGCCCTGATAGGGCTAGAGCAGGTGGGGAGGGGGTCTAAGGTATGTGAGGGATCTTAAATTAACCGCAACTCGACATAAGCACCCCTGCAAAAGAGCTGAAGGCGACCAGCAAGCAACAGCGCAGCTTCTAACGGGTAGGGGGCTATACCAAACGGATCTATTCCGTTTGGTATAGCGGGAAGGGCGAGCTCTTCCCTAAAAGAGCTCGACGCTTACGTCGAGCTCTGGTGAATCAAGTTCAGGATGAAACCTCACACAGTGGATCGTGATGACGAGTTGGGGTTGGACGGCCTTGTGGAGATAGCTTGGCATGGCTGTTGTGGGGCAATACAACATAAGCGAAAATGCGTATCCAATTAGTGTTTTCGCGTTGTATTGCCCCACAACAGCTACCGAGATATCGGAACTGTGTCGA
>CAZNLV010000024.1:0-12863 GCA_964574245.1 uncultured Candidatus Saccharibacteria bacterium | reverse complement strand
CGCTGTCCTGGTCCCGCAACCAAAATAGACTTTTCTGTTTCAGGAAGGTCTTTTTTAGTTGTAATACATCTGTAAATTGGACTTATTTGACTGGTTCCAAACCTATGGTTCTCGTAACCATAAGACTAAACCCCTTGGAAACAGTACGTTTTGGAACCTAGCCTTTGAAGCAGGTGAAGCAACCATCCATTGCTTATCAACATCACGCATAACATTTAATGCAAGCTCTATGTCTGCTTCCCTTATGGTCTGTTGCTTTTCAAGCTTCCCAAGATCATCTTTCACCACCGACTTTTCTTCGTCCAGTGAATTGATGCTTATTTGAGGCAGTGTTTGTAGCGATCTACGTAAGATTTTTCGGCGGTGTGGTGGCGGGATAGTCCACGGCTCGTCTCGGGCTGATATTCTTCAAATTCTGTGCGTAGCTGACGGTATTCGAGGGGGTGGGATGTTTTGAGGCTTGGAGCGCTCGAACATATGGCGGGCCATGCATCGGGCGACAGGCTCATCAAGTAGTCGGTGTCGAGAATAACGGTACGGCTGGTGCGTTCGGCGATGTTTTTGCGAGCGATGATGCCGGCGGGATTGAGCACGGCGGCGGACATCAAGACGGCGACGATGATATACCAGTTGCTGGCGTAGAGCTGACGGGAATTTAGCTTGCCCCACAGCCAAGCGAGTACGCTCACGCTCCCGAGTAGTATGCAGATGAGTCCGAGTCGGGCGACAAAACGCAGCATGGTCCAGCCGTATGTGGTTTCGTATAGGCTCAGACGTTTCCAAGCAGAGAGCACGACCACGCCGTTGAGTACAATGAGGGCGGCCGCGAGCAGTTTGACTCGAATGGTTGCGGGAGTTTTAAGGGCGGAGATGATGTATTTTACGACTGCAGTAGCAAGGAGCGTGGCGAGGAGGAGTTGACCGTATCCGCGGTGCGCATAGCTAGCGTAGGTGAGGCCGCTCGGCAGCGAGCCCCCAGCAAAAAGATAACGGAGCTGCACGAGCACGAATACGGCAAAAATAACGACAAGCGTCGCCAGTATAGTTACTGCATCGCGGCCGGTGAGTGATGGCTTAATCACTCGTGCTGTGGCAGGAGCGTGGCGACGTGAAAACAGGCCGAAGAGTACGATAAGCGATATGGTTGCCCAAAAACTAACGGTAAAAAACCGGCCGATATCGTAGCTGCTCAAAAGATCTGCCAGGTTTGAGAGCGCCGTTCCGGCCCAATCGAAGCTTTTGCCAAAGATCTGGTCGGCCGAAGCAAAAAGGATGATAAATACTACGGCCAATCCAGCCGCGCCAATGACGCCGCGGTTAATATGTAGCGGCTTAGCTGGCCGTTGGCTAACGGCTTCTCCGAGAGTCGTCGGTGCTTGGTGCGCTGTATGTTTAAGATGTGAGAGCGCGGCAGGAAAGCGTTGCAAAAGCGGCAGTTCTTTGAAATTTTCAAAGAAAACAGTGGTAGCAAGAAGGGCTAGCGCAAAGAGTGCCGTCCACGCAGACCATGTCTGTACGGCAGGCTCGGCTCGCCAGCAGACAAAAACTGCGTTTGTGACTGCGATGAGGCCATATGTGATGGGCGAAGGCAGTGACTGGCGACGCCGTAGTACAAAACCGAAGCACACAGCCACCCAGATCAGGGTGAAGAGCAAAAAATTGAGCCCGAGCAGTGTTTGCCGCACGAGTAAATCACAGAGTAAACCAGCCAAAACACTGCCAACGATTATCAGAATAGCGACTTGTCGCTGGAACTTCATGTGCGGTTTATTATACCACGGGACCGCAAAGAGAATGAGTATATAGAAATAAACTTGCTTCCTGCGTAATTTTACCTCATAATTTCCGAATTATGTTGAAGCATATTGATGTCGGGGAGCCTTCGGGCAGAAGTGTCTATAAATTTGGTGGAACCTCCAATGCTACCGGTGAATCTACTATTCTATGCATGGAGCAGGGGACAGGACTGGTTCTGGTCACGTCTGCGCCGGGCTCGCTGAGTGACGGGCAAGTTGAGGCATATTATAAATCTCTCGGTCACGCTGATGTCGATCCGGACATATTCCGCATGAAGGTTACGGACCAGCTCTTATCGGCGCGCAAAGCTTGGCTTGAAGATGATGAAAAATATACGTCTTTCGTTCGCTCGGTCCAAGCTCGCTACGGCTGGAATGTGACCGATTTGCAGGGTAGGCGATCGACGGGCTTGCATTTTGGCGAACTATCAGCCAGCGAATGGGTGCGAGCTATCCCTACACGTATCGCAGAGGCATGCCGTCAGGGCTACGATGCCACCTCGATGCTCGGCGAGTATTTACAAGCTGAGGTGTACGAGGCAATGGGGTTGCAGCTGCTTGATCCAGCCAAGTCTCGGGATCAGCTTCTGCTCCGACGCCCCGATGGCTGGCGTCAAAGTTTTGGGGCACTTGATCAGAGGACTCGGCATGTACTCCCCGGCAATGTTCTTTTTGATGGCAAACATCTACTGACGGCTTCTAGGGGTGGTAGCGACTCTACGGCCGGGTGTATGGCCGCCGCCGTAGATGCAGATTTCCTGTATATCATGTCGGATACGATGGGCATGTCAGGGGATCCAAGAGTACTTGGTGATCGCGCACGGCCAGTTCCTTACTTTACCAAGGAAATGACGCGTCTTTTGCTGGGATCGGGCTTTGTGCATCCGGAAACAGTCGTGCCGCTCGTAGGCAAAAGAACCATTGTACGAGCGGGAAATACATTTGGGAGTGGCGGCGGTTTTACAGAATACACAAATGAACCTGTGTCTATGGTTCCTGGCAAACCAGTTGCTCTTTCGCTTCTGCAGGAAGTGGCTATTTCAAACGTGTACCGGCCAGGAATGGCCGAGACGGTGGGCGATGTCGAAAAAATAGCCCGTGCATTGGCACGGCACGGTATTAACCTCTTTGATACATACGGTACGGGGGGAGATTATCAAACGGTGCTGGTGGCTCATGGGGCTGCAAATCCGGCTGAGCAGGCAATTCAAGACGGCCTGGGCGATGGAGTCCGCATCGATATATCACCAGCTTCAATTATTACCATCGTCGGCAGAGAGTTGCGAGGTAGACCTGAACTCGATATTCATAACTTGCTGGCCCAAGTAGGAATAGGCATAGAAGAAAAAGATGGCGAGTTTGCAGGAAGTATGTGGCTCCCGAGTTCTCCGGATAGTTTGCGATTTAGTGCGCCGCCGGAAAAGGGCCAGCTGGCCCTTAAAGTTGCCCATAGGCTGCTCATAGAAGAAGATATCAAATAGTAACTTCATAATAAATATTGACAAAACGTAATTATTTTGCTATACTTTGTATTAGTTTTGAGGGTGCAAACTTCCATACGAACTATACGAAATACATTGGAAAACGCTCCCAAAAAACAAAAAGTACAACCACAAACCAAAAAACAGTTCTCCATTAAAGAGTCCTGTTGGTATGCGTGCCCAAGGACCGCACAGGCAGTTTCTTTGAGGCGTCTCAAAAAACCCTCGTAGAACCCAAAAAACAAACAAAATCGGGGCAGGGGTGTACAAAAAACATAAAATTGGGCGGGGAAGTGCCCTGTGGCCTTCCCCAGTCCGCAACAAGAAAGGATATGGCAATGCTATTTGCCATGAAAGACGGGCTGGCGTACGAGCTGATACCATGCAGCGACGCTGCCATGCTCGCCGTCGATGAAGAATTACAACTCATGTAAACTCTTTGTCGTAAAAAATCCCCGGATACTATTTCGGGGATTTTTTGCTTCGTTACGCTTCAGAAGGGCAGGGTGGTGACATGGTCGTGATATAATAGCCGTAAGCAATGTCAGATAAATACGACAGTTTTCAGCCCCGCAGGGCGACAAGTGTTGACGGCTTTTTAAGCGGCCCCGGCCAGCGGCCGCGCCAGCCGCGTTTTCACGCACCTGAGGAAGAGACGGTGCGGTCTCCAGCCGGTTCTCAGAAATCTCACCTAGGATTTTCAGACATGCAACGTCCGCAAACCCCCCCTGCCCGACTCGAACCAGAGGAAAAGGTGCGCGCAGAATCCACTCTGCCCGATGTCCCGGTGGCAGACTCCCTGCCCGAGACAACTGAGCTGCCCCACTCTCGACGGCGGACCAGCGTTGTCGACCAGCCAGTACATCGGCCGAAAAAGTCACGTCACATATTGAAACGAGCTCTAAAAATCTTGGGTATCTTCCTGCTCGCAGCGATACTCATTTTTGGCTTCAAATTTTACAAAAATATTGCAAAGGTGACAGGCAATAAAAACCCGTTCAGCCTCATCGGTATCTTCCGCCCAACCGAACTCAAAAATGATTATGGTCGTGTCAATATACTGGTGGCGGGAAACTCAGCTGACGATCTCGGGCACGACGGAGGAGAACTAACCGATTCCATTATGCTGCTCAGCATAAACATCAAAAACAACACCGCTATGATGCTGAGTATCCCAAGAGATCTATGGGTGCAGATACCCGGTGACAGCCACGCCAAAATAAATGCCGCCTACCCCTTCGGCGGTATGAATGCCCTCAAGCAAACCGTTGAGGATGTGACAGGGTTAAATGTCCACTATACCGCTCTCGTCAACTACACGGCCTTCCGCGATCTCGTAAACGCCGTCGGCGGTATCACCATCAACATTCAGAGTTCCGATAAGCGCGGTATATACGACTCCAACCTTGACTATACGAGTCGCACCTGTTGTGCGCTCGCAAAATACCCAAATGGCCCCGTAGCGCTCGATGGTAAACAGGCACTGAACCTTGCGAGGGCACGAGGTGATCCAAACCCCTATGGCTATACGTACGGATTTGATGACGGCGACTATACGCGTACATTGCATCAGCGACAAATGCTCCTAGCGATCAAGGAAAAGATGGTTCAGCCCAGTGTCGTTGCCAACCCGTTCAAAATATCGAGTATCGTCGATGCGGTTGGCAAAAATGTCAAAACAGACTTGCAGCTGAGCGAAATGCAGACGCTGTTTTATTACGGCAAAAAGATCGATAATAGCAAAATAGACTCGTACAACATCGATACGCTCGGAGGCAAAAACACGCACATGCTCACAAGCGATATGATTTCTGGTCAGTCGGTCCAAGTTCCTGCTGCGGGCGTCGATGATTATACGGATATCCAGGACAAAATCAAAAAAGTGTTTACTGCCGGCCCGCTCGTCAAAGAAGATGCTGGGGTAGTCATACTCAATGGCACAGACGGTGTAGGCCTTGCAAAGCAGCAAAAAAGCAAGCTAACCGCCAAGGGCGCGAGCGTGTTGGCTACGGGCAATGCAGTGGCACAGCCCACCACCACGCTCGTCGATAATTCCGAGGGCAAAATGCCGAGCACACTCGCCTACCTAAAGAGCACCTACAATGCCAAAGTTATCACCGACACGACACTGACGGCGAACTGGCCGGGCGCGGACTTCATACTCATACTGGGTGAAAGTGCACTGCCCAAGACCCAGACCACCACACAGTAAACAAGGGAGTATACTACATACTATGCGACACAGACTTATCATCCCGAGTGTGCTTATCACTCTGCTGTTTGGCAGTGTGTATGGGCTGCTACATGGTATGAACCGCTCCATGGCAAATGACATGCCCGAGCTGCTCGCTTCACAGGTTGCCAAACAACTCGATGTCGGTCTAGGGCTGGAGAGCGTGCAGATGGGGCGGACCGATCTAGCGAATAACCCTGTGCCATTTGTGATCGTCTACGACAAAAAGAGCAAACCGCTTGCCGGATCAGGATATCTCCGCGGCACGCTCGCACAGATACCAGTAGGAGTCGTGAACCATGCCACCACTGGCAAACCTCATGCTGTCACGTGGCAGCCACAAAAGGGGGTGCGGATCGCCAGTGTGACGGTAAAGGCGGGAGACTACTATGTGGTGGGCGGACAGTCGCTGAAAATGACCGAAAACCGCAGCACGCGGCTTTTGTGGTACACGCTTGCCGGCTACCTCATCACACTCGTCTCCCTAGTAGCGGCCACATGGGCTACCCGTCGCTGGTGCGCGCACACTCACGACCGGTGCACGTGCAGCAGTGTTCCCATGCCCGATTCATTGGTAGCCGCAGAGTCATCCCAAGTGAAACGAACCCCTGTCAAAAAAACCACATCCGGTAAAAAGCGCATAAACAAAACTGCCGCAAAGTAGACAGCCCTATTTCGAGCTTAGTCGTAACATTGATGCCCTGAACGCTTTCGCGCGCGTAGGTATTTGCCGATTTTATGCAAGTTTTAGGCCTTCAGCGTCGATCTTGCAGAGGCGACCCCGTGCCGGAGGCTACTCGGCAGGGTTGGTGGACGCTGTAGCTTCTTGGCTCGAGCCACGGTCTTCACCAAAGAAAAACCTCACCGCAGTGAGGCCTATTCTAATGGTAGCGGGGGCGAGACTTGAACTCGCGACCTCAGGCTTATGAGTCCTGCGCTCTAACCAGCTGAGCTACCCCGCCTCATCGCAATGCGGCAATGGTCTCCGCTTTGTAAAAGAATCTTTTTAAAAGCTGCAACCTCAACCGATTGCTCCTATCAGAACCTCATTCAGTCGCTGCCGCTCCTTGGATTGAAGTTCTGGGTTCAAACATCAAAGATGTTAATTTCAGCTTTGGCCGCTCTTATTTTCGTCGAGCTCCAGCCTTAGCCTATGCTGCTTTCAAATCTCTGTTCAGTCGCTTCGCTTCTAGAATCGGAGAAACGGAAATTGCAAAAAACAACAGAGAGGATTGTAGCAGGTTTTGTATCTGGTTGCTAGGGCTAGTTTATCTATCGGGCACTAGAGAATTCGGATGGCATATGCCGCGCATTCATCCTGGGGGCCAGCGGCTATGTTTGCAGGGCCAAGTACGCTGCAGCGCAGAGGCCAGTAAGGATAATAAAAATTCGCAGTGGTCGAGAGGGAACGTTTTGGGCGATCGCTGCGCCGAGATAGCCGCCCGCGGTAGCACCGGTACCCATGACGAGTGCGACATGCCAATCCACGAGACCGGTAGCAGCGAGCATGGACAGGCAGACTAGCGAAACTACCAGGGAGGAGATATTTTTCATGGCGGTGAGCATGTGTATTTCATGGACCGCGCCAAATCCCAAAAAAGCAAGCATCATAAAGCCGTATCCCGCCCCAAAATAACCACCATAAAACGAAGCAGGTAGTACGGCGAGGCCGATGTAGAAAAGCGTCCGGTCCCCACCTCGCCTATGGTGAATATGATGATGGAGCCGCAGGTGAATAAGCGGCTGAAATGCAAAAAGCACTACCCCAAATAGCACTAGCCACGGTACGAGCTGCGTAAACTGCGCCGAATCGGTTTCGCGTAGGGTCAACGCTCCGGCCGCCGCTCCAAATATGATTGGTGCTAGTAGCCACGCATAGCGCAGGGGGATACGTCGCACATAGGCACGATACGCCCCGACGGCCACGGCGGCGCCCGGAGGCAGTATGGCGTTGGCCGTGACATTTGCAACCAGCGGTGGGACACCGAGGGCTACGAGTACCGGAAAACCCACGAGCATCCCGCCGCCAGCGATCGCATTCATGGCGCCGACGATAACGCCCGTGAGCATGATGAGTATGTCTTTTTCCATGTTTTTTTCAGTACTTCTTTAGACTATTGTACTACACTGCGCTTGAGATACAGACGCTTTGACGCCTAGGTTGGTCCTGCACCCGGGATAGGAGAATAACAGAGAGAAATTTTACGTCATTAGCTACCGACGGTTTTTTTGGAGCCAGACGCGCTTGAACAATGAAACCGTGAGGGTAGAGAGGAAAAAACCTATGACAGGCACAAGGGCATTGAGCCACGGATCGATGTGTATGACAAAATGCAGATAGGCAACGACTGTAAGATACGTGAGCGCCATGATTGCTCCTCGGCGTACCCAGCTGGTTTCCCAAGCCTTGTCTGCTTCAACGCGGGTATTTCGGGATTCTAGAGTCGAGATTCTTTCCTCTAAAGAAGGTTTCATTTTACAATTATGTCATATGGAATTTGATTTGCCAGCAGGGAAGTATATCGTAGCGGTTAGTGGCGGGGTAGATTCTGTCGTCTTGCTGCATAGTTTGCTCCAAGCCAAAGATGCCCCCAAGAAACTCGATGCCCAACACCCGAAGCTCGAATTTGTCGTTGCACACTTCGATCATGGTATTCGCCCAGATTCGGCCGCCGACTGCGACTTTGTGCGGCAGCTGGCTGCGCACTATGGACTGCCTTTTGTGTCTGAGCGGGCAGAGCTAGGAGTGGGTGCAAGTGAGGCAAAAGCCCGAGAAGCGCGGTACACTTTTTTGCGACATGTCCGCATCCGGTACGCGGCCGATGCGATCATCACTGCCCACCATGAAGACGACGTGCTCGAAACCATCATAATCAATTGGCTGCGTGGTACTAGGAGTCGGGGCCTCAGCTCGCTCCGTTCCACTGTTGAGATCAGGCGCCCTTTACTGGGGATGAGCAAAAAACAGATACGAGCGTATGCTCATGCACATAATCTGCGGTGGCGCGAAGATAGCACAAATACCGACGAGCGATATCTGCGCAACTATATCCGCAGACGATTTATGACGAAGCTCGAGACACCCATGAGGAAGCGGTTGCTTGACCTGAGCGCTCAAGCCGCCCAAGTCAATAGCGCGGTCGACGCGCTTGTGCGCGAGTATCTCGCTCAGCACATGACTGCAGCGACTATTGATCGCCAGATATACCGCAGTTTGCCGCCGGAGGTTTCGTGCGAGGTGCTCGCCGCGTGGCTCCGTAACCACACGCAAGCGACCATCACGACCAAGACACTGCTGCGGCTCGACGGTGCACTGCGCACCGGTCGGAACGGCTCCTTAGTCGATGTAGCAAAAGGGCAAAGCTTTCGGCTAACGGCCGCTACTGCACATCTCCAGTAGCGCCGTCTGCATATCCCATGTGTATCTCGCCAGTGATTCTTGCATAAAAAACATAAGCGGTAGATACTAAGGCAATACCATGCAAACGGCGGATGACGATAGTAGACAAGCGTATGCGGTGCAGTTGCTTAAGGCGTGCGGCGATGACGTACATTTGGCGGCGCAGGAGCTGAAGCGCGTTGAACAAACGACGCGGAATGCTGCACGCTACAAACCAAAAAACACAAATGTCATCGTAAGTGTGCGAGATGTGCGCAAAACGTACAAAATGGGCAAAACCAACGTGGAGGCGCTCAAAAATGTCAGCCTTGATATTTACACCGGTGAATTTGTCGCCATTACCGGTACGAGCGGTAGCGGCAAAAGCACCCTGCTGCAGCTTATCGGAGGGCTAGACAAACCGTCACACGGAACCGTCTCTGTTCGGGGTCAAGACCTAGGGAAGCTACACGATAAAGTACTCGCTCACTTTCGCAATCAAAGCATTGGCTTTGTGTTTCAGTTTTTCTATTTGCAGCCTTTTTTGCGGCTGCAGACAAACATAGAAGTTCCGGCGATGTTTGCACGTACAAAGCGAGATATACGCTCCGCAAAAAGCCGCGAGACGGCAGAGCTAGTGGGGCTACAGGACCGGCTTCGGCACTATCCACGTGAGCTTTCGGGCGGTCAGATGCAACGGGCGGCAATTGCTCGGGCCCTCCAAAATAGTCCAGGTATATTGCTCGCTGACGAACCAACGGGCAATCTCGACCATGCCAATGCCACGGCCATTTTCGAGCTTTTCAAGAATATTCGCGATGAACATGGGACAACTATTGTAGTCGTCACGCACGATCTCGCGCTTGCGAGCATGGCCGACCGAGTGGTGCACATGAGCGACGGGGGGATTGTGCAGTGATGTATATGAGAGATGGCCTGAAACTTGCGGCCGCAAAACTCAAAGTGAGACCGGTGCGAACAAGCGTTGTTATAGTGGTTGTGGCACTGTTGTTTACGGGTATTTCGCTGGTGGCGTTTGTCTTTAGCGGCATAGTGTACAGCTTGCGCGGGTTCAGCAATGAAGGGCTCAGCGGTCGTTTTATTGTGCAGGCACGACCTATTATCGACACCTCCTTTCAGTACAAGGACAAAGCATTTCTCGATGATATGCTGGGACGGACTGCCAGTATCGTCGCCGAAAAAAAGGCGGCAGCAAAAAAGCTAAATATTTCATACGATCCTGCAAATGATATGACGCTGCCGACTGCCAAAGGTGGACCGGGCGGTGCCAATGATGACAGCGTAAACTCTATGTCACCGCTGGTGCAGACGGCCGTGCATGAGCATTATGCAGGGCTAAAAGGAGTGCAGTATACTGATTTCCAATCTCTTGCTGGTCGGTTTGGTGCGCGTCAGATGTACAAAAGTACCTATTTCGGTATGGATTCGGGCCCACCGCTAGCGTTTGGGCAGTACTTTAGTCCCATACAAGATGGCAAGGAGCAATATGCAAAACTTGGTGATCAAGGCAGTTTAAGCACTGGTTTTGACACGCTCTTATCGAATGGCTGGTCATACTTTGATGAAGATTTACTCCGGCCTTTCGTGCTGAGTGGTCAGCACTTGGCACTCGGGAAGGACGGTAGTATACCGGTGATCGTACCTATGAGTGTAGCCGAGCAGATTTTGGGGCGAGAAAAGCTATCGGCGACTGCGTCATCAGCGGAGCGGCTCAATCATCTTGTGCGGATGCGCCGTGATGCGGCTGGGAAGACGACCCAGTTTTGCTATCGAAACCAAATGAGTAGTGATTTGCTACAGCAAGCTCGCGAACAAATACGTGCAATTGAGGCTAACAGAAACAAAAAGGACTACGTGGCGCCGAGCTTGCAGTACGCCCTACCTACTGAGGCATGCGGCGCGGTGACAATTAGTAAAGATGTGCGGACTGCCGAAGAGAAAAATTCTGCCGAAAACGAGCTGACGTTTAAACGGACATACGAAAACTACGAAGAGCCCATGCAGCAGGTTACGACCTTGCGGATCGTTGGACTTGTGCCCGATATGAATTATGAATACGGTATGAGCGTCCGTGCACTGGCAGCATCTGTTTTACAGTCGAGCCTCGGTAGCGGTTGGTACTCGCCAATAAAGACGGTACAGGCTGGTTCCGCGGCTAGCCGTGTTAGTAGAAGCTACGACGAGTCTGATGTAACGAACAGAGCCTATTATGCTGAGTTTAACTCGCTGAAAGATGCGAGAGAGTTTATCAAAAGCAATACCTGTACGGTCAAATTAGATCTAATGTCTTCACAAATCGGGAACGCCGGACGATCAAAGTCGTGCGCTACAGAAGGAAAATATTTTGACCTCAAACCATTTGGTAGCAATGCAAGCGCCATAGAAGACCTGCGCCAAAACACGTGGCGTGTCATGAAATATGTTATCGCGATTGTTGTGCTCCTGACGAGTCTCGTGCTCATGGGTATCGTCGGAAAGATAATTGCTGATAGTCGTCGAGAAACAGCCGTTTTTCGGGCGCTTGGTGCGAGTCGCGGAAATATCGCACATATCTATGTTGCCTACACATTATTTTTGAGCATCGGGGTCATCGTGGCGGCACTCAGCCTAGGAGCCTTGGCTTCACTATGGCTGAGCCACAAGTATTCACAGGATATTAGCACCTCAGCAGTGCTGGCATACAACGCGGCCGATGTGCATAAGCGTTTTGCGTTGTTTGGGGTCGAACCCTTACTTGTGCTCGGCATCGCCGGGATTGTGCTCGTGGCGTCACTCATTAGTGCCGCCGTACCGCTTGCAGCCAATCTGCAGCGCAACCCTATTCGAGACATGCGCGACGAAAACTGATTCCAAGCCTCAAGTTTCAATGTATAAGACTCAGAAAAGTTCCACGTTTCAAACAGCTAGCAATGCAATCCTCGGTGGCCAACAAAATTTCCGCAACATGAAACTTGAAAATTGAAATCCTCGCCATGTGGTCACATCTGTTGTATACTAGAGCGACATGGAGACACAACCACATCGTTCGGGTGGTAAACGCCCGGGCAAACAGACGAGTAAAAACGCCGTATTTATTTTGCTGCTGGCGCTAGTGGCGCTCGTGGCGATATCTGCGCTCAACCAATCAACGCCTCTCAAAGAAGTTTCTATCGCGCAAGCGGTCCGCGATGCAAACGCCGGCAAGTACCAGACTATTGAAGTCCGCGGCCAACAGCTACTCATAACCCAAAAGGGCAAAAACAAACCGACGCTGCGCGCCAATATGGAAGACGGCGCGACGACGGCTGACGAAGGCATCAAAAAAGACAAGGTAGACATAAAAGTAAAGCCGAGTAGCTCAACAACGTCAAATATCATCGGTTTCGGGCTGACTACCATTGTACCGGTGCTGATTATCGGCGCTCTGCTCATCTGGATGATGAGAAGTGCGCAGGGTCAAGGAAACCAAGCCCTCAGTTTCGGCAAATCACGCGCGAGACTCTACGGTAACGAAAAAGATAAAGTATTGTTCAAAGAAATCGCCGGACAGGCAGAGGCAAAACAAGATCTCGAAGAGGTCGTAGAGTTTCTGAAATTCCCCAAGAAGTTTTCGGCCCTTGGGGCCAAGATACCCAAAGGCGTGCTCCTCGTAGGCCCTCCAGGTACCGGCAAAACCATGCTGGCTCGAGCGGTAGCGGGCGAGGCGGGCGTACCGTTTTTCTCCATTTCAGGCTCAGAATTTGTCGAAATGTTTGTGGGAGTGGGTGCAAGCCGCGTCCGCGACCTATTTGCCAAGGCTAAGAAAAACGCCCCTTGTATCATCTTTGTCGACGAAATCGACGCTGTTGGACGCCGTCGAGGCTCTGGTATGGGCGGCGGGCACGATGAGCGTGAGCAGACGCTCAATCAGATTCTCGTCGAGATGGACGGTTTTGAGCAGGGGCAAAATGTGATCGTTTTGGCCGCCACCATCA
>CAZNLV010000023.1:0-12972 GCA_964574245.1 uncultured Candidatus Saccharibacteria bacterium | reverse complement strand
CCTACGCCTCAGATACGCGTAATCGAGCTACGGGCAAAAACGTGGTGGTTTTGCCCGTAGCTCGCAGTTGTGGTAGAAAAGACATATCTCATGACTAGATATTGCATCTGAGCGTTTGATCGCCCGTAAATACATCTCTCAGGACCCAACGGTCAGGGTAGGCCTTACTGCAGCAAACCATGGTCTGATTTTCAGATCAAATTGCACCTGCAATCTTCGGCTCAATCACGAAGGCTGACATGGAGAGCTCAGCGTACCTCGCTGAGCTCTCCATATGCCTAACCCTCCGCGCGGAAAATCTGGTCGTTCTGGTACTCTACGACCGCTTCAGGCTCATCGCCCTCATCAAGCGCATTGGAAGCACCATAGCCAGTTCCGACAGGTATCTTACGACCCAAAATGACATTTTCCTTCAGGCCAAAGAGTTTGTCGACGCGGCCACTCGTCGCAGCACCGATGAGAACTCGGGTCGTATCTTGGAAGCTTGCAGCGCTGAGGAATGAGTCGGTGCTCAAGCTCGCTTTGGTGATGCCGAGCAGCAACTGGTTGAATTTCGCTGGCTGCTTACCTTCTGCGGTCAGTGCGTCATTGGCTTCGACGACAGCGAGTTTACTGACAATATCGCCAGTCACAAATTCACTGTCGCCCGCATCTTCTATCTGAACGCGACTGAACATTTGCCGCACAATGATTTCAAGGTGCTTGTCAGAGATGTTCTGTCCTTGCCCGGCAAAAATACCGAGAATTTCGTTCATGATGTAGCGCTGCGTAGATTCAACACCTTGCAGTCGCATCAGGTCATGAAGATTCACGGAACCATTTGTGAGACGCTGGCCAGAGACAACGGCATCACCGTCAGTAACGAGCAGCTGTTTAAATCCTGGGATTTCGTAACGTACGACGCTTTTGCTCGTTGGCGTAACGATCACCGACTTGTCAGTCAGCTCCGCTTTGCCCGCCATTGGTGAGACGAGCGGATTTGCACCTTCGGCATCGCTCGCAAGCACATCGCCGATAGCAACATCGCTACCACTCGCTATTTTTGGAGTGCGGCCATCAAGCGCAAGCTCTAGCACTTCGCGGTCATTGGCAGTCACCTGAACAATATAGCGTTCGCCCTCTTCCCATGCATTTACCGTACCGCTGATATCGGCAAGATATGCCTGTCCTCGCGGAGAACGCGCCTCAAAAAGCTCCTCTACACGGGAAAGACCTTGCGCCGTATCGTCTGCCACAACGGCACCGGCACGGTGTTTGGAGTCGAGGCTTAGCTGAGTGCCAGGTTCACCAATACTCTGCGCGGCAATGACACCGATCGGATTGTGGCTTGTCACGAGTTGTCCAGTTGCCGGATCAATACCGTAACTTTTCTGTGGTACGCCGTGTACGGAAGTAGCACTGAGCGCACTCCGGATTTTCACGCCGTCAAGTTTCTGATCAGCATCTATCGCTTCAGCGATTTCTTTCGTGAACACTTCTCCAGCCTTGATATGATCCGCGACATCCTCGGCAGCAAAACGGCCTTCGAGCCGGGAGGCGTAGCTCACACCAATTGCAGCAGCATCAGTTCTGAGGAGTGCGAAGCCTGGATCTGCCGCATCATCACTGTCGTCATCGATCGTGAACACGTCCTGAGAAACATCGACAAGACGACGCGTCAAATACCCAGCGTCAGCGGTTTTCAGGGCGATATCAATCACAGCCTTTCGCGTACCGCGAGTACCCGTAAAGTACTCGAGTGGGGTAAGACCCTGCATGTAGCCCGCTTTGACAGGCAGCTCGATGACATTGCCGGCAGCATCTTGGAAGACACCGAGCATGCCAACCGACATTTTCATCTGGGAGATGTTACCGCGAGCGCCAGAAGTGATAGCAATCGCCATGGAGCCGTCTTGGTCTTTCATTTGTTCGGCGAGGAGATCTTGGACACGGGTATCGATCTTTGTCCAGTTTTCGATAGTCAAGCGATGTCGCTCGTCATCAGTTATGAATCCTTGTTCGTACTGGTCAGATATGCCAGCGCTTTTCGTCTCACCCTCTTTGAGGACATCGGCGAGGCCGGTGATGGGCTCAAAGTCACCCATACCCATAGAGAGGCCGGACATGGTAGCGTAACGGAAACCGAGATCTTTCAAGTTATCGGCGATCTCAGCGGTTTTTTCCTGACCGTACTGCTTGTACACTGCTGCCATCACCTTTTGGAGGCGCTTTTTGGTCATCGCCTCATCTTGGTACGCAAAATCTTCTGGGAAAATTTCGTTGAAATACAGTCGCCCGAGAGTCGTTTCTCGCATTTCACCGCGGAACGGCAGCTGGACACGGCTCTGGAGCGTAATGATGCCTGCATCAAATGCCATCGAAGCTTCGTTTAGGCTTGAGTACGCTTTCATACCAATATTGTTGTGTACATCGTACGTCAGGTAATAGCACCCAAGCACGATATCCTGCTCGATGTGCAAAATTGGTGAACCATCTGCGGGCTTCAAGAGGTTTCGATTGGCCGACATGATATCGCGAGCTTCTGCCTGAGCCGCATCGCTGAGAGGCAGGTGAACAGCCATCTGGTCGCCGTCAAAGTCAGCATTGAAGCCTTTACAAACGAGCGGATGAAGCTGTACGGCACGACCTTCGATCAGTACCGGCTGAAAAGCTTGGATACTCAAACGGTGCAGTGATGGTGCGCGGTTCAAAAGAACGTATTTCCCTTGGATGACTTCATCCAGAGCATCCCACACTTCTATTTCTCCCGTCTCGATCATGCGCGTTGCCGAGCGGATATTGTGGGCCTGTTCACGAGCGATAAGCTCGCCAATGACAAATGGCTTAAATAGCTCAAGCGCCATCATTTTTGGCAAGCCACACTGGTTGATTTTGAGCTCTGGACCAGCCACAATCACCGAGCGACCAGAATAGTCGACCCGCTTACCGAGCAAGTTCTGTCGGAATCGGCCCTGCTTACCTTTGAGCATATCGCTGAGGCTCTTCAGCCTGCGACGTTGCCCGGTAGCCGCCACGGCACGACCGGAGCGAGCATTGTTGTTGTCGATGAGTGCATCAACTGCTTCCTGCAGCATTCGCTGTTCGTTACGGCGGATAACCTCAGGTGCATTGAGCTCCATGAGTTTTTTGAGACGGTTATTTCGGTTGATGACACGCCGGTAGAGGTCGTTGAGGTCACTCGTCGCAAACCGACCACCCGTCAGCTGCACCATCGGGCGAAGGTCCGGTGGGATAACCGGCAGTACAGAAATACACATGCTGTGAGGTTGAATACCGGCCCGCTCCATGCTTTCGAGCAAACGGAGTCTTTTCATGAGTTTCTTTTTGCGCTGACCCTTTGCCTCTTCTACTTCAGTTGTCAGATCGGCAATCAACTGACCCAGATCAATCTCTTCTAAGAGATTCTGGAGGGCTGCGCCACCCATACCGACTTGTATCATGTCGCGCAGTTCACGCGGCAGATTTCGGTAATCGGTTTCGTTCATCAGCCCGAGTTTTACGAGACTGTCTAGCTGGCCACGGAGCACTTCCCAGTCTTTGTCGAGCTGTTCAAGCTCTTTGGTCTGGGCTTCTGCGAGTGCTTTGACATCAGCACCCTCAGCTTCGGCCTCCTTTTCGTAGCGCAGCTTGATCGCCTGCTGAGCGGCCTGCCACTCAGCCTCTTTGTCGGCGCGGTAAGCATCACGTCGAGCTTCATCGACTTTTTTGACGATGTAAGCCGCAAAGTACGCCACACGCTCAAGGCTTTTGACGGTCATACCGAGCAGCAAGCCGATTGCGCTTGGCGTCCCGCGCAGGAACCAAATGTGCGCCACCGGCACCGCCAACTGTATGTGACCCATTCGTTCACGCCTGACGATGCTACGCGTGACCAGTTCGCCGTTTTTGTCAACCGCGGCCTCGCGGCTGCGAACGCCTTTGTATTTTGCATCATGCGGATTGATGTCCTTAACAGGTCCAAAAATTCGCTCGCAAAATAGGCCATCACGCTCTGGTTTCTGCGTGCGGTAATTGATAGTCTCGGGTTTCAAAACTTCACCGTAGCTCCAGTCGAGAATATCACTGGCATTGGCTACGGCGAGTCGAACCGCGTCAAAATCGGCAATATTTGTTCCGTAGGAATATCGTCTCATTCTTTAAGCCTCCTCTGATTCGTCATCTGTCGTTGTATCGTCGTCAGTAGTCGCCGTAACCATGACCGTGTCGTCAAAATCGGTCTCAACTGGCTCGCCGTCACTTTCCTCCAACTCAAATCCGTCACCGATAACTTCCTCTTCGGTTACGTCTATGTCGGAAATTGCGGACGTCGGGGCTTCAATCTTGGTCGGGTGCGTTGCTTCTTCGTGGATATTGGTCGCGAGTACCGCTTCGGCATCAACCAGCCGATCAGATGCAACGAGGTCAACCTTGAGGCCGAGGCCTTGCAGCTCTTTGACGAGCACGTTGAAGCTTTCAGGGACTTTTGGACCGACGATCTCTGTCTTTTTGATGATTGCCTCGTACGCTTTGGAACGTCCATAGACATCGTCTGACTTAATTGTGAGCATCTCCTGCAAGGTATTGGCAGCTCCGTATGCTTCGAGTGCCCAGACCTCCATCTCACCAAATCGCTGACCACCGTTTTGAGCTTTCCCGCCGAGCGGTTGCTGCGTGACCATGGTGTATGGACCGGTTGAGCGCGCGTGAATCTTGTCCGCAACCATGTGGTTGAGCTTGATCATGTACATGCTTCCGACTGTGGTTCGCTCCTTGTAAGCGCCCCCGGTTCGACCGTCATAGAGCTGCTGCTTACCGTCCTCGGGGAACCCGGCTTCGGTGAGCATGTTCTGGATTTTTGCCATCGGTACACCGTTGAAACTCGGGCTCGCGACTTTCATGCCGAGAGCACGAGCAGCCATACCAAGGTGGGTTTCAAACAACTGTCCAATATTCATGCGGCTCGGCACACCGAGCGGGTTCAAGACGATATCTACCGGGGTACCATCTTCCATAAATGGCATGTCCTCAACTGGCAGGATTCGTGCTATCACGCCCTTGTTACCGTGCCGACCACCCAATTTATCGCCCACGCTGATCTTGCGCATTTGGGCTACAAAAACTTGGATCTGCATGATGACGCCGGCTTTAAGTTCGTGACCATTTTCGCGGCTAAACACTTTGACGCCGACGACCTTACCATGTTTACCATTGGTCATACGCTGTGATGTATCACGGACTTCTTTGGCTTTTTCACCAAAGATAGCGCGGAGCAAGCGCTCTTCGCTGCTCAGCTCTTGTTCGCCTTTGGGCGTGATTTTGCCTACGAGAATATCTCCCGGGTGCACCTCAGCCCCGATCCGGACAATGCCCTCATCATCAAGGTGTCTGAGAGCGTCTTCTGATACATTTGGGATATCGCGGGTCACGATCTCGGGTCCGAGTTTGGTTTCACGCACTTCAATCATGTAGTCCACGATGTGCACGCTCGTCAATGTATCGTCCTCGACGAGCTTTTGGCTAATGATGATAGCGTCCTCAAAGTTATAGCCAGCCCAAGGCATAAATGCTACGAGCAAATCTTTGCCGAGCGCCAGTTCGCCGCCTTGGATGCTCATCCCTTCGATCAGAGTATCGCCAGCTTTGACCGTATCGCCGGTGTTTACAACCACATGTTGGTTGATGCTTGTGCCTTCGTTACTGCGCACAAAATGCTCAGCCTCGTAAGTGACATTGCCACTTTTGTACTTGACGACCACTTGATCGGCATTTGCCGTTACAACCTCACCACTATCCTCAGCAACAACGAGCTGACCGGTATTTTGAGCGGCAACCGATTCTAGTCCGGTGCCAACGATTGGGCTTTCAGGACTAATGAGTGGTACGGCTTGGCGCTGCTGGTTGGAACCCATGAGCGCTCGGTAAACGTAGTTTTTTTCGATGAACGGTATCAGTCCAGCACTGCTTCCAATGATTTGGTTCTGAGCAGCATCAATGTGCGTAATGTCTTCTCTGTCTACGGTGGCAGATTTCAAACCGGCACGAGCACTGACGCGCTCTTCGGCGATCTTGCCGTTTTTGTCCAGCTCAACACCGGCACCAGCGATAACTGCCTGTTCTTCGTCAGCGGCATCAAGGTAGACGATTTCATCGGTGACCTTGCTGTTTTTGACCACGCGGTACGGAGTCTCGATAAATCCATAGTCGTTGATCCGTGCATAATTCGCGAGGTTAAGCACCAAACCGACATTTGCCCCTTCTGGTGTTTCGACAGCACAGATACGCCCATAATGTGTGGCGTGCGCATCTCGCACTTCAAACCCAGCACGCTCACGGCTGAGTCCGCCAGGCCCCATGGAGCTCAAACGTCGTTTGTGTGCGAGCTCAGAAAGCGGATTGATTTGATCCATAAACTGGCTGAGCTGGCTGGACGCAAAAAACTCGCGTACGGCAGCCACCACAGGCCGGGCATTGATGAGCTGACCAGGTTGTACAGTCTCTATCTCGCTCATTGACATGCGATCTTGCGTATTGCGCACCATGCGGAGCAAACCGATGCGGAACTGGCGCTGCACGAGTTCACCGACCATCTTGATGCGGCGGTTACTGAGGGAGTCTATGTCGTCACCCGGTTGTTGCGTTACATTCATACGGATAAGCTCAGCGATGATAGCGACGAGATCCTCAAGCCGCATAATCCGGTTTTCAGCAGTGTTGGCTACATCCAGCCCGAGTCGTTTGTTGATCTTGTACCGCCCAACGCGACTAAAATCAAAACGCTTAAAGTTGTAGAACATGTTTTCGAGCAGGCTTCTGGCGTTGTCAACTGTCGCGAGATCACCTGGCCGCAAACGTCGATACACCTCTATGAGAGCTTCCGCATGACCTTTGCTCGGATCTTTGTCGAGCGTTGCTTGCAAATAGCTATCCTTAGCCTGATCAACATGCTTAAAGGCCTCGCGCATCTGTGCCTCGGTCATGCCGAGAGCACGAAGGAGAGTCGTAACAGGGATTTTGCGCTTGCGATCGATTTTTACATAGAGCGCTCCACCGGCTGAAGTTTCAAACTCCAACCACGCACCGCGGCCGGGGATCACCTTGGCCGCATACAGGCTACGCGTGCCGTGCAGTTCGCCGGTATAAAATACACCGGCCGAGCGAATTAACTGGCTCACCACCACGCGTTCGGTGCCGTTGATGATGAAGGTACCGCGACGAGTCATCCACGGGTAGTCACCGAGATAGATCTCTTGCTCTTTAACTTCACCGGTCACTTTATTGGTTAGCTCTACTGTGGCCTTGAGTGGCGCTTCGTAGCTGACGTTGTTTTCGCGAGCTTCTGCCTCTGTCATCTTGGGGTCTTCGAAATGGTACTGCTTGAAGACCAAGCTCAGTTTCGTTCCTGTATAGTCATCGACTGGGCTAATTTCGGCCAGTAATTCGCCGAGTCCCTCATCGATGAGCCATTGAAATGACTTGTTTTGGTGGTCCACCAAGTTTGGTAGCGTGAGACCATTATCTCCACTATCATCACTTAGATAGACGCGGTTTGTCTTGCTTGCAACTGCAGCTTTAGCCATACGCGTATACAATCCCTTCCTGTATATAAGGTTAATGAGGTGTTTTTTTGTTCGCTCGAAGATACCTAAGCGGGAGATTTTGGTGCTTAACTGACATTTGGCGCCGTCGTCAGCACAAGCCCTGACTTACACTACTTCTTGGGTACTAGTATACAGCCCGCAGCATCTCCCGTCAACGTTTTTCGTGACAAAAATCACAGCTTTTCTACTCGACCTAGCCGAATGCTAGTGCGAGCAATCCGGCTACTGTCATTCCAGCTGCCTACTACTGTAGTCTGGTGACCTTTTCAGGAAAAAGGGATGCTCCTATCTGCGCCATCAGTACTACTTGCCTCTTTTTATAGATTCACATGCTCTGCGGTCGGACGCGGCAGTTTCGCTTAGTACGTAGCCGTTACACTGGGAACATACGCCGCTCCTGGGCATGAAAGTTGATGGATATCCGCCCGAACCAATCACGAATCTTCGGCTAGCGACAGCCCCCCCCCGTGCAACACAACGATCATACGGAGCATTGAAGTACGCATAGAGACCGCTCGCACTGTAGAGGGATGGCGCGGTCGATAGCCAAGATTTCGTCGAAAGCTCCCCGGGCCAATAAAAGCGAGCGAAAAACAGTGTTACAAAAATGAATGGCAGTGCGCTTCCCTGCTGTAGCCACGACAGCGCTAGGCTATCGACCGTGCTACTCAAATTTTTTTCTACTGTCCGTCGTACCACCAACATCGCAAGCGCCAGAGAGGCCAGAGGAAACCACATATCCGTAATTATACTGTATGATCAGCATACCCCCTAGACGTGTACCGGGGAGTTGATGATTTTGTCGACAAGGCCGTATTTGAGTGATTCTTCGGCCGTCATCCACCGGTCGCGTTCCATGTCTTCATGGATACGATCGAGTTTTTGACCGGTGTTTTTGGCCATAATTTCTTCGAGCAGTTTTTTGATACGCAGGGATTCGCGCAGGTCGATTTCTTGGTCAGTCACTTTGCCGCGTGTGCCGCTGCTGGGCTGGTGGATCATCACTGTGCTATGCGGCAACAGAAAGCGTTTGCCTTTGGCACCGCTACTCAGCAGAAAGGCCGCTGCGCTCGCCTGCACTCCTATGCCGACGGTATGCACCTCGTTTGTGATGTACTGCATTGTGTCGTAGATGGCAAGGGCGTCGTACACACTGCCGCCCGGACTGTTTATGTAGAAATATATGGGTTTTTTAGCGTCTTCGGCTTGCAGGAACAGGAGCTGCGCGACGATGATGTTGGCGCTGGCCTCGTTGACATCGGTGCCGAGGAAGATGATCCGGTCTTTCAGCAGCCGGCTGTAGATATCATAGGCACGCTCATACCGGCCTTCGCTTTCGATTACAGTTGGAACTAATACACTCATTTCACCTCATTTCCACATTTGCACCCTGTTAGATTCATTTGGGAGGCAATGGTATCCTGTAGTATAGCTGTTCTGGCACTCTCAAGTCAAGAGTGCTAAAAATGCACGGTTCCTACTGGGCTCGGTGGGTATTCTCTACGTATCTTTCCACGTTTAGACTCACGGCGCAAACCGCGCTACTTGGGAGAGGTGTCGACGATACGAAGCTCTCTTACGTCGGGGTCTAGCTGATCGAGCACACTTTCTATCCCTAACCAAGTGAGTGGCACCTCGATTTTCCAGTCGGGGTCGTCGGGTCGTAAGCTGACGTTCCCCAGTGTGCGTATTTCTGCCAGTCTATATGTCCTAGGCCCCACGCCAGGAACCCTAACCCAGTCTGGATAATACGCTGCGATATCCAAGCCCCGCTCCTCTGCAATCATATATTTGGGCAGCAACTTGAGATAATCAGGTCCGCGTAGCGCCATCGCTTGGTTTCGAGCCACGTCAACTTCTAGGGAGTACATCGTACCCATTAGCGGCGCGTCATACGGGAACACGAGCGTATCAGGAGACTCCAGCAAGCGCAGCGCGGGCAATGTTAAACGAGCGGGATATTTGCTCATCGGCGAGTACCCGGGAAATGACCAAGATATATAGCCATTGAGCCCCAGTACCTCCTCGTATGGTACTTGATTACCTAAGTGCGTCCTGTCGTAGGTATTGGGGTGTTGACTACGATACGCATGCGTCGTTAATGCACCGCGGCCAATAGTAGTAGGCAGGTGGCTCTCTGCGGTTGCGTGCTCAAGCCGCATACTCTGTATGATGCCCCGAGCCCACGTAGTCTCCTCGGTCGTGATAGCTAGCGGGGCCGCCGCATCACTCCACTCCGCACAGTTGTCATCCAGTATAGCCCGAGAAAGATACTGCCACTGTTCCTGCTGAAGTAAGCCCGCCAATCGCTCGGCAAACAATGCGTGCGCTTCTTTGGGCAACATGTCGCCCGGAATAGATTCTATGGGGAGCGGGTATAGAGGCATATGGAGGCTACTCGAGTCAAAATAATTGCTAAAATATATTTACATTCATTAGTGTATTTGTCAATTTTTCACGACAGTGCACAGTGAAACAAGCACATCAGTAAAAAACCACTCCTTTACATGCTAGTCGTCAAATGCAGCTACAACATCTATTCGCTCTACGCAGCCGAGCTACTTTCCGCCCTGAAAAGCACTGTGAAACACTAGTCTACAAAACGCTTACGCCGCCAGTGTGTACGCACGCCGAGTAGCGGCCGCCATATCAAACTGATCATCGTGTGGCATGTCTAGGGTGCTCTCTGCTGCAGCGATCGCGCCGACAGCAACTGCCCCGCTGAGAGTAGCGGCGCTTGCCCGCACGGGTTTCTCCAGCCCTTGGAGTGCAGTGTCATACACAAATGTTTCAAGAACTCCATCGTACGGTTTTGTTTGTTGGACCGGCGGCGCTACTTGGTCCGCTTCGGCCAACTCGACAGCGGCAATCCCATATCGCCCCAAAAACGCATTGTCTGCAGTGTTCCAGAGCGGTCTTGTGAGTTGCTCGGGTGTTCGATCTTTGCTGGGTCGGTATCGTTCCATGTTTACTATCCTTTGTGGGGAGCTGTTCGCACCATCAGTATTAGTGTATCTAATTATGCCACTAATAATGACAAAAAGTCAATAACCGCAAACTGTGCCGGACAGTGAAGTATGTTACTCATCACTTGCAATACGGTGTAGGCTCATGAGGAAAGTTCGGCTTGTTTTACTGCGGCTATCAGCATATCTCTGTGCTGCTCATTGAATAACTTGGGCGTACCCTGATTACCGGGAGTAAACCACCCCAGTCGGTGAGTTTCATCACCATCGCTCACGAGAGTTCCGCGGATAACAGTACCAATAAACAATGCGCATATTGTTTGGGCATTGCCATTGGGATACGAAGCAAAGTATTGATCAAACATTCCCACCATCTTGCCAAGTCGTACCTCAAGTCCTGTTTCTTCCTCTACCTCTCGCATTGCCGCTTCCTCATAACTCTCACCATATTCCAAAAGGCCGCCCGGCAGACCCCACTTCGTTCCTTCTCTATTACGACACTGGAGAAGCACTCGTCCTTGGTCATCAAAGATGCATGCGACAGAGAAGTTCAAGATAAGCAGCATATCGCCTGCCCGCCCTCGTAATTCTTGTATGTAGTTGCTCATTTGATTTTCAGCCTGTCACTTTCAATAATTCACGCACAATTCCAAGTCCCCTCGAGCCGCCATTACCATACAAACTGAGCCCCTCAATAGTGCCGAGTACGGCCATCGGGACCTTCTCTTTTGTGTGACTATTTCCCGGAGCTGCCGGATCGTTCCCGTGGTCAGCGGTTATGACCATTTTGTCCTCTGGATGCAGCCACCGAACCGCCTCATCAATGCCACTACATATCTGAAATAAGTTGGAAGCAGCTCCGCGGCGATCCCGGACATGACATGCCAAATCAAACTGCTGGAAATTACAAATAACCAAATCTGCTTCTCTAGTTGCAATGGCATCGGACAATGCTCGAGTGGTGGCCTCGGTGGTAACACATGGTCGATTGGTGACCCCGTCTACGCCGTACATATCAAAAATATCACACACTTTTCCGATCAGGATCACGTTTTTCCCTTTCGATGTACAGTCACCGAGCAAACTTTGCTCCCAGCTTGGGTATTGCCGCAAACCTCTCCCGATGTGAGTACATCGGTATCCATTCTCATATAGGCCAAGTCTGCCCGGCACGATGCCCGAGACCGTACCACCCTCATAGTCCTTCTGGTCATATCCGTCTCGCCACTTCTCGATACACTGTACTGCATCATCACTAGTCATCGCTATGACCCTATTAGCATCGATCAGTTCTTCCAGTGTTTTGCAATCATCCCGTACGACATCATAGCATTCCGGAGAGCTAATAACATTTATCGTAGAACCGCGGTCGGCCTCTATATTATTAGCGATTAGCGTACCAGAAGCACTCAGCAACACTCCTGATGCGATAGTGCGCACCGACCCAAGTACACTTTCAATCTTTTCAAGCGCGTCTGCCACGAACACTTGGGTACTCCTCGCTGGTACGCCCACAAGCTCAAAATGCCCCTTATAACTATCTGCGCCTTCATACACTGTATCCACAGTCCCATGGTGTGTATCTGGAGCAACTATGCAGTCTCGTACTATACCGAGCGTACGCGGCGCAGGCTATCGGATTCTTTTTAGGAGACTATCAACTGCCCGAAATGTTTGCTCTGCGCCCAATCCGTCGATCACAACTGCTATATTCATACCGTCACCGATACTTCCGCTATCTCTGCTCCTGCGACGAGCGCACCGATTCTTCGCATGTGAAATTCATGTGCGGCAGGGCCCACATAGTCTCCCCATGTCGCTTCGCCAGCAAGCACGCGTGTGGCAATTTGGCTACAATGCACAACAAGAGAGGTCGCAACAGTTTCGACCGGCCGTTTAAGAATCTCTGGGAGCAGTCTGTTTCTCTTTCGCTCAAAAACATCACCGTTTCCAGGCAAGCTGCCAAACGCTACAGTAAACGTTTCGAGCGGAAAGAGCCGATTAAAATTCTCAGGGCCACACTCCGGGCGTCCAATAACTCGGACATCAGCATAAGCGTCCAACCCTGCATCTTGCATAGCGAGCCCGAGCATCTCAGCTCGAGACTGTACGCCATACGATGTTCTGTCATGGTTTGATGCTGCCAATCTTACAAATTTCTGTTGCCGCTTTGGCATGTTTGGATCCTCATGCCAAAGATCTGGATCAATAACCCCTACTGTCAATCTACCAAATTTCTCAACCATCTTTTGAAATGCATGAGTGTGGCCAACTGTCGTAATATTGAACCTGCCAAACGTCACTGCTCTAGGTCCTATACGACCTTGCACTGCTTCATCTGTCTCTTGAATCGCCATCATACATATATTCCAACTCCTCCAGGTCCCTTTGAAGTAGGACACTCTCCAAGAAAGGCGGGAGTGTATGAA
>CAZNLV010000022.1:0-13055 GCA_964574245.1 uncultured Candidatus Saccharibacteria bacterium | reverse complement strand
AAGAGTTAAGAGTTAAGAGTTAAGAGTTAAGAGTTAAGAGTTAAGAGTTAAGAGGAGGCGTATGGGGATACTGGAAGATGGCGTGATGGTAGGGGATATAAACATGCAGGCCAGTGAACTTTTTACTGCGGAGCAAATCAGCGCGCGTGTAACTGCTTTGGCCGCCGAGATTGCACGAGTGTATGAGAGTAGGGGTGGACTGCATACAGTGACGGTGCTCAATGGATCGTTGCATTTTTCTTCAGTACTACGTCTCCGTGTTGCGGAGGCTAGCTCCACCTTGGGTGTGTCAATGACCTCTGATACGATTCACCTTAGTAGTTATCATGGGACAGGTTCGACCGGTGAAGTTAAAAAGATTAGTGACTTGACGCATCCAGTTACAGGCAAGCACGTGCTCGTAGTTGAAGACATCATCGATACCGGCAAAACCCTCAGTGTGCTGCTCGGCGAGCTGCAAGCCCAAAAACCAGCCTCTCTGGCAGTAGCGGCATTGCTTCGCAAGCCAGATAAGTTGGCGGTCGATGCCGCTGAGCTGGTAGATGAGCAGTACATCGGCTTTGATATTGGCCCCGAGTTTGTCATCGGCTTTGGATTGGACTACGAAAATTTGTATAGGGACCTCTCTGCACTATATAAACTGGAGCGCTAAGAAGTAACTGTAGTAATTAAAGCTACATTATATCTGTTGTGCTTAGGCCTAGTGTAGTGCCCATGAATTTGGTTTGCTATACTTGTACGTACTCAACTGAAACCATCTAGAAAGTAGAGGATCTCGCACACATGAAGACAGATGCTAATATTCGATTGTTTCGCCGCATGTGCCTCTTGGCCACCGCGGCTTTTTTATTGGTTTTTTCACCCGCCGGTGTTTTGCATGCTACAGCAGTAGAAAATGATGACCGCGCAGAGGCAACGTCTGTGCAGCCAAATAGAGTGTCGAGTCTCAAAGATGAAACACAGCGCCAAGTCACTGACCTACAAAGTACTGCCCAAAAAGAAGTAGCGGAGAAACGAGAGGTTAAGGATAAAGGTTCTCAGTCAGATCAAAAGCGTAAGAGCCTATGTGAAAATCGCCAAAACGCCATCAATAACAAACTGTCGGCGTTTACTCAGGCAGCTGACAAGCACCTAGCTAAGCTACAGGGTGCTCTCGAAAGTGTTCAGGCTTACCAAAAAACACACATGTTACCGCTCGCAAACTATGACGAACTTGTGGCCGCGGCACAAGAAAAGGGGGCTGCCGCCGATACTGCCGTCAAGACCCTGAAGGCGGTTGCGCAAAATGTCGACTGCACTCAACCAGATACTGCCGTCAAACTCAGTACAGTCCGAGATGCCGCCAAAAAAGCCCGCCAAGCACTCCACGACTACCGCATGGCCATCAAGGAGATCATAGTGGCACTTGCGCAGGCAGAAGAAACGTCGAATAGCTCGAGCGGCGAAGCTACAACGCGACCACAAGCTGAGGCAAACCAATGAAAAAAATATCGCAGATCGGTGTCGGGCATGTTGTAGTTCTGCTGGTTGTTGCCATCGTAGCGGTCATAGGATTTACGGGCTATAAAGTGGTCACCTCTCAGCCGACCGCCAAACAATCAGTGGCTACCGAGAAAAGTGCAGCTCAGGCTGTCATCGTGCCGCCAAAATCTCCCGAGCTCAAAGCTGCTGATGCGACGCTTACCCAAACCGATCAAGACTTGCAGTCATCACTCGATACAACGGCACTCGACCAAGACATCGACGCATTGCTCTAGTCACCGATACGAGCACCGTGGCACGCTACTAGGCATGTGTGCTACGGTGCGTCCCTACCATTAGTTGCGCCGTTTCTCGCTAACTCTGTATACTTAAGCCTATGATGACGTATCAAAATCCTGACATTGCGAAAGCTGCGGAAACGCTCTTCGCTCGACTCGAGACTCTCGACGATCCTGCCACAATTTTACGGGCGCCGGAGCTCGGTGCGCTGTACCTGCAGATCCGTACGTTGCCAAATGAAGTGAAAGCCCCCTTCGGTAGAGAACTCAACGAGCTGAAAATCGAACTGCAAGGACGAGTTGATGAATCAAAATCATCGAGCCTCGAGTCACCAGCGAGGATTGATGTTACTGCTCCTATGGATGTAAATGTCCCGCTGCCAAGCCTGCTGCCGACTGAGCATGGTAGCGTACATCCTTTGACGCAAGAAATACAGCGAGTCGTCGATATATTTGGTCGTATGGGGTTTGTGGCGGAAGAATCGCGTGAAATTGACGACCAATACCACATGTTTGAGAGTCTCAATTTTCCCAAAGGCCATCCGGCTCGTGATGACTATGACACGTTTATGACTGTCGAGACTGACACAAACGGCGACCCATTTATAGCACCCGCACACACGAGTACTATGCAAAACCGCATCCTGCGCAAGTACCACGAGCAGCTAGCGAGCGGCGAAGCAATCGCGGCCATCGTCCCTGACCGCGTGTTTCGTAACGAAGATCTCGATGCTCGCCATGAGCATACTTTTTACCAGCTTGAGGGGGTGTATGTTTCCCGCGGTGTCCACGCCGGTATGCTGATAGCGACACTCAAAACATTTCTCGAGGAATATTACGGCCAAAAGCTTGAGGTGCATGTCAACCCGTACTACTTTCCCTTTACCGAACCGAGTTTTGAGTTTGGGCTGAGCTGTCCGTTTTGTGCCGGCAAAGGCTGTAAAGTGTGCTCGCACGAGGGTAGCATCGAGCTTCTCGGCTGCGGTATGATCCATCCACATGTGCTGCGGGCTGCCGATATAGACCCGGCAGGCTACACCGGTTTTGCTTTTGGCTGTGGCATCGACCGCCTCGTCATGATGAAAAACCAGATCGAGGATGTCCGACATTTTGAGTCCGCTAAACTAGATTTCTTGAGGCAGTTTTGAGATGAGCGACAATCGAGCGAATACTCACGAGCGGCATCCACAGACAGCTAAGATTAGAAAATGTTTCAGAAAGAAGATCCATGAAAGTTAGTCTCAACACCGTCAGGCAGTTTATCGATTTCGAGCTCCCCCCAGTGGACCAGCTTGTGACGCGGATCAATGCGCAGCTCGGTAAAGTCGAAGAGGTGATAGACCTGCGCGAAAAGTACGCCGGGCCAGTTGTGGCAAAAGTAGTGGAGTGCGTCCCACATCCAGACTCCGATCACCTGCATGTCTGCAAAATTGACGATGGCGGCACAGTACAGGGCATCGAACGTGACGAAAAAGGCCAAGTACAGGTGGTCTGCGGAGCGCCAAACGTGCGAGAAGGTTTGATGGTTGCATGGCTGCCGCCAAGCTCTACGGTGCCTGCGAGTTTTGATCAGACCGAGCGATTTGTACTTGGCAGCCGCAATTTGCGCGGTGTAATGAGTCATGGCATGCTGGCCAGCCCGCGCGAACTGGCACTGGGCGATGACCATGACGGAATACTCGAGATTGATGAGACCGAGTGGAAGCCTACAGAGGCCGAGGTGTGTCCCGGGGTGAAATTTGCCGAAATCTATGGTCTAGACGATGTCATTATAGACATAGAAAACAAGATGTTTACGCATCGCCCAGATCTCTTTGGTCAGCTGGGTGTCGCGCGCGAGATTGCCGGGATTTTTGGACATGAGTTTCACAGTCCTGACTGGTACAAAAAGGTTCCAAAGTTTAGTGACACGAGCGGCCTAGAGCTCGACGTGTTCAATGACTGCCTTGGCAAAGTACCCCGCATCATGTTTGCGGCTATAAAAAATATCGAAATCAAACCGAGCCCTTTGTGGCTCCGCGCAGAGCTGGTGCGCTTGGGTGGCAAGCCTATCAACAATATTGTGGACGTTACAAACTATGTCATGTTGCTTACTGCTCAGCCCACCCATGCCTATGATTACGATAAGCTACGCGGCCATCGTATCGGTGCGCGGATGGCCCATGCGGGCGAGATGTTGCCGCTACTCAACGGTAAAACGTACGAGCTGACGGCAGATGATATTGTGATCGCTGACAGCGAAGGTGCCATTGGTCTTGGCGGCGTTATGGGAGGCGGCAATAGTGAAGTATTGGCTGGCACAACATCGATAGTGCTCGAAGTCGCCACATTTGATATGTATGCAGTGCGCAAAAGCAGCATGCGCCACGGTGTTTTTACTGATGCACTCACCCGGTTCAACAAAGGTCAATCACTGCTGCAAAACGACCATGTCATGAGTTTGCTGATACAGTCTATCCAGGATATCTCGAGCGGACAACCGGCCAGCAAAGTTTGTGATCTCAGGCAAAGCGAACTCAAACGTTACATCGAGGCTCAAGAAGCCGCCGACCCACTGACCATACAGCCCCAGTTTATTCGCGAACGTCTAGGCGTCGACCTGTCAAAGCACGATATGATGCAGTTGCTTGGCAATGTCGAATTTACTTTGTGTGAAGATTGTGGTTGGAACCCAGAGGATACTAGAGACAACGATGATGCTCTGCACGTCAATGTGCCATTCTGGCGTACAGACATTCACGAGCCAGAAGATGTAGTCGAGGAGGTTGGTAGGCTCTATGGCTTTGACAAGCTGCCGCTGGAGCTACCGACACGTAGTGTCAGGCCCGCACCCCAAAACTCTGCTTTTGAAATGCGACGAAAAGTCGGCCAAACTCTCTCGAGTGCCGGTGCAAACGAAGTAAAAACCTACAGTTTTGTGCATGAAAAAGTGCTAAAAAATGCCGGACAAGATCCAGTGCAAGCCTTCCGTCTCAGTAACGCGCTCAGCCCAGATCTCCAATATTACCGACTCAGTCTAACCCCGAGTTTGCTCGACAAGGTCCACATGAACATCAAATCCGGCCACGACGAGTTCGCGCTCTACGAGTTTGGCAAAGCGCACAACAAAAGAGAGTACGACTCGGTCGAAAGTAGCTTGCCCAAAGAAGTCTCTGCCCTGAGTCTCATATATGCCGCCAAAAAAGCCAGCTCCTCGGCGGCCTACTATAGTGCGAGGCGTTATCTGGACTTGCTCCTGAAGCAGCATTCGCTCGGTACAGATTTGACATTTGAGCCGTTTGAGACGGCTGATCTGTACCAAAACCCTTGGCTCATGCAGATGACTGCTCCTTTTGACACGAAGCGCAGTGCTGTACTGCGAGCAACCGGCGAGAAACTGGCGACTAAGGGCCTAGTCTGGGGAATAGTCGGTGAGTTTAAGCCGAGCGTTGCCAAAGCTTTCAAACTTCCGGCAGCATGCGCTGGTTTTGAGCTCGACCCACTGCTCTTCGTCGGTGCAGGGGCCCAACCATATGCGCCGCTTTCACGCTTCCCGCATGTGACGCAGGATATTTCGCTCAAGGTCTCGCCAGAGGTGCCTTACGCCGCAGTGTTTGCGGCAGCCGATGAATCCCTCCGGAGCAAGAGAAATGACACTGTTCGGCTCGAACTGACGCCGCTCGGTATATACCAGCCAGAAGATGGTGTCAGTAGGACGATCACCCTGCGGCTTAAAGCTACAAACGACGAGCGTACATTGACTGATGGGGTGGTCGGTGAGTATCTTGATCTGGTAGCTGCAGCGGTAGGCCAAACATGCGGCGGGGTGCGTGTGTAGTGGTGTCCGAGAGGCGATAGTCCGGATGAAAAGTCTACTAAGGATTGTGAGGTTTACCGGAGTGCTCCGGCGCTACTACATCGGTGTAGCAGTTTTTTCGGTGTTGGTGGCACTGACGACACAGGTACAGCCACTACTTACCAAAACGATCGTCGATGAAGTGACAAAACTGGCCGACCAAGGAACGGCAGACCTACAGCTCGTCATCTGGTGCGTGTTCGGTATATTTCTAGCGGACCTTTGCCAAAATATCTTTAGTAACATTGGTGGCGTGATCGGTGACCAACTGCAGGCTCGGCTACGTAAACTCCTCAGCGAGCGGTATTTTGCACACCTGCTCACGCTGCCGCAGCGTTATTTTGATGCCGAGCAAAGTGGTAAAATCTTGAACCGTCTGAACCGCAGCATCGATCAGATCAGTGGTTTTACGCAGGCTTTTAGCAATAACTTTTTGCAGTTTGTCTTTACGACGGTGATTTCACTAGTGGTGATCTACCTCTATTCGTGGCCAGTGGGGTTGATGCTGACGATTCTTTATCCGCTTTTCATTTGGCTGACAACGCGCACGAGCGGCAAATGGCGCGAGTACCAGGCGACGATAAATGGCGAAGTAGATGCTGCGACGGGACGGTTTGCCGAGGCTGTCGGACAAATCAAGGTAGTCAAAAGTTTTGGTCGTGAAAAAGGAGAGCTCGGGCTGTTTCAAAGCCACTACCAAAAGGCCGTTGAGACGACGTGGCCGCAGAGTCGGCTGTGGCACTGGCAGGATGTGCAGCGCAAACTGGCGCTCAATGTAATTTTCCTCGCGGTGTACGGCTACATCTGCGTCATGGCGGCGCGCGGGGAGTATTCGCTCGGTACCATGGTGTTGCTTTTGCAGTATGCGGCGCTGATTCGCATGCCGATCTTTAGTATTAGCTTTATTGTCGATCAATCACAGCGAGCGGTTGCCAATACACGGGACTATTTCGCAGCCATGGATAAGGTGGCCGAAACGGATGACAAAAACCGTACTCGCATACTCGTTCCGACACGTGGTGAAGTAAAACTGACCGAAGTTGTTTTTGGCTACGAGGTGCAACAACCCATATTACGCGGTGTCAGTTTTACGCTGCAACCAGGTATGAAAGCGGCGCTTGTCGGCGAGAGCGGTGAAGGTAAAACAACCATTACCAGTCTCCTCCTCGGTCTGTACGCTCCTCAACAAGGCACCATAGAGATAGACGGGCAGGATATTGCGCGAGCGACCCTACAAAGCTTGCATGACGCCACTGCGGTAGTGTTTCAGGAACCGGCTTTATTCAGCGGGACGGTGCGCGAAAACATTGCCTATGGCAAGCCGACTGCGGGCGACGAAGATATCCGGCGGGCCGCTCAGGCCGCCAATGCCGACGAGTTTATCGCCAAATTTGACCGCGGTTATGACACGGAGATAGGTGAACGGGGACTCAAACTCAGCGGGGGTCAAAAACAGCGTATCGCCATCGCGAGGGCACTGCTGAAAGACGCTCCGATTCTCATCCTGGACGAAGCCACCAGCAGCCTCGATAGCCGCAGTGAGTACCTCGTCCAGCAGGCACTCGAACGGCTCATGCAGGGCCGTACGACGCTCATTATCGCTCATCGTCTCAGTACGATACAGTCGGTAGACATGGTGATTACGCTTCGAGATGGCACAGTCGACGAGCAAGGACCACCGGCTCAACTTGCACAGAGCGGCGGTATTTACGCGACGCTGCTTGCTCTCCAGCAACACCATACTATCGCTGATCAGAAAAAGCTCAAATCTTACGACATCAAGGGGTGAGTAGCAGCGTAGCGTCAAACCGCATTTGCTGAAAAGGCAATAACATTGTAAAACCAACACATGTCATACTTCCCGGAAACGACCTAGCGACCACACAGCTGGCGCTGCCATTCCAGCCTATCCAAGGTGAAATCACATTCCGGAGGCTTCGTGAGCAGCCGGACCTCTCTACACAGCCATTACTGCTGGCGGTTTTGAATGTGGCAACTGCTGCGCAGGCTAGAATCGAAGTTCCGGGAGGCGATGCTACAATACGTGATTCGGTATACCTCCCACAGTTTCTACGCGGAGCAGCCTATACGCTTGAGTGGTCTCGGGCGGTGCGTCGAGGAGACGGGCTAGCATTGCCAAAGCTGACGCGGACAGACAGGGCAGTTGAGTGGTTTGCACGCTTTGGTGTAGTCGCGCTCCCTTGGGCGGGTAACGAAAAGACGGCCGCCGACCTTGCGCCCCAAAAGGTGTCAGATACGCAGTTCTGGGGCAGAATGCGGCAAGAGCAGCAGGATGCAGCAGTACGCCTGCCGGTTTTTTGGAGCGTGGTTCAGCGGGAGTTTGCAATGAGAAAGGGTAGCCCTCACCGGCAAAACTTTAGGAGCAATTCAACCCACATCGGACGGCTCGGGGCGGCTTGGACGGCTAGTCTGATACCGCTCATGATAGCTGATCAAGAAATGTGAGGCAGGATACAGCCTCCGCGTATATACGGGAATACACTACTAGAGTAGAAAGGAGAAAAATCTATGTCTGACGAAACTGAAAAGTGCAATTGCAAGCACGGATGTACCTGCGACAAGGGTGCTTGTACCTGCTAAGATAGGGGGGAATCACTCTGGTGGCCTCGATGTGCGATACATTGCATACAAAGGTATTGACAAATAAACAAACATTTGATATAATACTTCCTGACCATTAAGGTTAAGGAGGTACTATGAAGAAATTAATGACAGCGCTCGTACTCGCCGCATCTGTTGGTGCAACTGTACTCGTCGCTCCCTCGGCTTCTGCCGATAAACCAAATTGTATCGATGCAACTGACCGTGCGAATCTCGTTGCTGTCTGGACTGGTGATACTACCGTTCAGGTAAAAACGACGACTGGCCAAGGTGCTTGCTCCGACGTGACTTTGTACTTTTCATCTTACTCGCTGCCTGCCACCTACAACGGTGAGAAATTTTGGAATAACCCAACAGCTTATCCGCAGCAAATGTTTGACAGCAAAAAACTTGTTCTGAAAGCTGGTGAATCCACCACTGAAGCTGCAAGTATTAAACTTCCAAATGAGTGTACGCCGAAGCAGGTAGATATCTATCTCGGCCCAGAAGTTACTGTTGTGGGTGAAGAGGGTCACATGAAGCGTGGTTTGAACGGCAATCATATTATCCAAAAAACTAAGGATGATTGTAGTCAGCCTCAAAACCCGCAACAGCCAAAGCAGCCTGCACAGCCTGAGCAACAGCCTGTTCGCAATACGCTGCCAAACACGGGTGCTTCACTCGGTGCAGCTGTAGGGATCAGTACGTTGACCGGTGTGATTGGTACGGCTACGATGCACGTACTTCGCCGCCGAAATGCCTAGGCACATTGCGCCGTAACGGTGCTAGCAAAGCCTAGCAAAACCGCCCCAATAACGGGGCTGTTTTGCTATATGACGACGGAACACAAAGCGGCAAGATTGAGAGTATCACGGGTATCTTGCGATTGACCTTTGAGGTGACGCAGTGTAAAAATACAATCCATGAATATATATGTGACTGTCAAACCGGGGTCAAACTACAAAGAACGCATCGACAAGACCGATGACGGTTTTATTATCCAAACCAAAGCTCCTGCTATAGACGGAAAGGCAAATGTAGCTGCGGTGAAAATACTGGCAGATTACTTCTGTGTCAGTAAATCCCAGGTAAAACTGGTGAGCGGAGCTACTTCGCAGTACAAGCGGTTTTTTATAGACATATGAATGGGTTGAGCTAGCCAGTACGGCAGCGTTTTCCCATGCCGGAAGGCTTAAATGAGCTACACGGAGTCTCTGGTGTGATACAATGGGCGCTATAAATGGAGGGATGCACATGTCGAGTACACCGATGGGTCATAGAATATTTGCAGGCGCAGGAGCTGTTTTGTTTGCGTTTTTGTGTCTTGCGGCATTGTTTCCGCTGATTTTGGATATGAATAAAAACAAGGACGCTACAGACCCCACCGCTCAGCAAAGCCAGGCGCAGAAGGAGACGGTACTAGCCGCGCCAGAGGTGTACAAAACAGAGACGAAAGTTACCGAAGTTGAAAAAACAGACCTTACGACCGGTACGGGTGCCACCGCCAAAGATGGGGACGTACTAGTAATGAAATACTACGGTACGCTGGCTAATGAAGGCACAATGTTTGATGAAAACTATACGAAAGATACTGCGTTTACATTTCAGCTCGGCACAGGGCAGGTGATAAAAGGCTGGGACCAAGGACTCGTTGGCATGAAAGTAGGGGGTGAGCGACGGCTGGTGATACCTGCCAGTCTTGCGTACGGAGAAACAGGTCAAGGCTCCATACCTCCCAATGCTGACCTTGTATTTGTCGTCAAGCTGTTGAGGATCCAGAAATAATGGCGGCGCTGGCAGATTTTATCCCAGTTGAGAGTGTGCCCGAACTCGTACGGGAGGACCGCGTCCTAGGCGATGGCGAAGAGGTGCAAGCAGGCGCGACTGTTACTTGCCACTATACGGGCGCGATAGCGGCCTCGGGCGAAGTGTTCCAGAGTTCGCATGATTTTGGCCAAGCGATCAGTTTCCCGCTTACCGGTGTCATTGCCGGCTGGGCTGAGGGTGTACCCGGCATGAAGGTCGCCGGTACGAGACGGCTGCTTATCCCGGCCGCCATGGCATACGGCGCAAATCCACCGTATGGCTCGGGTATCCCGGCCAATGCCGACCTCGTTTTCGACATCGAACTTATCAGCATCGACTGACCTACTGAAATCGAGAGTGATTCTTGTCGCCATGCATGCTAGAACTCTCGTGCCCGGCTGTGCTTTTTGTGTACAAAAACACAATATATGGAGTCTTGACGGAAGCGTAAGCACCATATATACTCATATATACAGTTTTATGGATCGTCTCTCAAACAAAAAACTGCTATACTAAAAGCCCTGAATACTCGAAAGTGGAGGAGTTTTCCATGGTCAAAAACATAACTATTTTTACTACCAAAACGTGCGCGTACTGCCCGATGGTCAAGAAATATTTGGCTACCAAGGGGCTTACGTATGACGAAGTAAACCTAGACGACGAACCGCAGCGCCAGCAAGAAGCTCTCGCCATCTCTGGTGCACTGACCGTACCAGTCACAGTGGTGACAAAACATGACGACAGCCAAGAGGTTGTGGTCGGCTTCAACCTTGCTAAATTGGCCCCGGCTATCGCCTAGCAGCGATTGACACATGGGCATGTATCGTTGGGCATTGGTTTTTGCATTAGTCCAGTATGCGTATGGTGTCAATGAAAAATGATACAGTAATGCTCAAGGATCAATGAAAACTGATCAAGGAGGAATTGGGTTTGAAAATGACCAAAGAAAATAGTCATACTGTGATCATGATCGGGGCCGGTCCGGCGGCGCTCAGTGCGGCTGTATATACGACGCGCGAAGATATCGAGACGCTGCTGCTCGAAAAGGGTGTGCCGGGGGGCTTGGCGGCGGTAACCGACTGGGTGGATAATTATCCCGGGTTCCCTGAAGGTATCGCAGGCTTGGAGCTGGCAGGCAACTTGCAAAAACAAGCCGAGCGCTTTGGCGCGGTGATAGACTTCGTCGAAGTGACCGCGCTGCATGATGAAGGTGAGTGGAAGCGGCTAGAAACCAACATGGGCGATCTCTATGCCCGTGTCGTGCTGGTCGCGACGGGTAGTGATTATAAAAAACTCGGTATACCTGGCGAGGCGGAATACTACGCCCGCGGTGTCCATTACTGCGCGACGTGCGATGGAGCGTTTTACCGTGACAAACGGCTTGTCGTGGTTGGTGGGGGCAATAGCGCCGTGCAGGAAGCGATGTTCCTGACGCGATTTGCGACGCATATCGATCTTTTGGTTCGCAGCAAACTCCGCGCAAGCGAAGTTCTGCAAAAAGATTTGCAGAAATTTGTCGATGAAGGAAAAATCACGGTGCATCTCGCTACTACCACGGACGAGATTGTTGGCGACAAAGACGGCAAAGTTGTCCAAGTGAAAGCGACAGATACGGCGAGCGGGTCCGAGGTGCAAATCGACACTGACGGCGTGTTTGTGTTTGTGGGGCTTAAGCCAAATAACGAATTTGCTGACGGCCAGCTCGACGTGGACGAGATAGGTCTCATCAAAACAGATGAAAACCTCATGAGCAGTATGCCGGGGGTGTTTGTGGCGGGCGATATACGGAGTCATGCTACCATGCAGGTAGCGAGCGCTGTCGGTGAAGGTGCCACGGCCGCTCTCAAAATTCGCGAATACCTAGAGGGCCACCCCATCGACGTCCAAGCCGAGGTGTAAATTCGTTTTGGGTGGTCATCTACGAAACTTACGCGGCGTCACGACAAATAACCCAAGCCATGCCTTTTTCTGTCAAAGGTTTGCGGCGTGTATATTGTGCACGGTAGGGACTAAGAGAAGTTGACTGTTTGACTCGGAGTTCTAACGTTTTCCATACGTCAAGATCCTGCACAATCAGTACCAGCTGGCTATTAGGTAGACGCAAATCCGAAATATCTCTGGACATTCGGGTTATAGCATGGCTCGGGTTGTCATCGGGAGAAACTGCTCTCTGTGCTATATCGAAAAAACCGAGCCGCCCGAGATTCTGTAGCAGCTCTAGTCGGTTTGGCAGCGCAACCAATGCATCGAATTCTCTGCGTATTTTTTGCCTTTCCTCCGTCTGCACGCCGTACGGGTGTGTGCCTGCGAGCTCGCCGAGTAATGTCGTGAGACCAAATCTGTCATTTGGAGTGTCAGGCATGAATACCGGATCGCAGTTAAACACTGTAACACGTTGATTTGAGTCGGTTGTTTTGAGTGCGTAGGGGATGTTGGATAAAAGTTCAAAAGGGTCAAGGGCTGCGGATTCTTTAGGCGTATTCATGAACCCTACTATGCCCGAAGTTCGCCTCTAGTTGCAAGTATAAGCGTAGTTTTAATATGTCTTCAGAATCACGGAATACAACAGGACAATGGCGAGCGGTAGCTCAATCCAAAGACCACCGGGAAATTCGTGAGTCTGGATTTTTTTGTGCCAGCGCTCAAAACGACTATCGGCCGTGGTAAGGTCAAACGATCGATGTTTGATCACATGAGCGACCCACAAAAAGTCTGGCATGACGGCCGCAAGCCCGCAGGCGAACATAGCGTAGTGATGGTAATGGATCGCCCAAATCGCCAGCCCCAAAGTCGCTAGGGCGTCCACCGTAAAAAACACTTTCCAAAAACGTGACGCGTCACGCGTGTTGTGCGGAATGCCGTAGGGGCAAGGCATCTAGGACAAAATGCGAGGCCAGCGCTAGGGGTACACCCAGTGGCCAAGCCATATGCGCGCCGATGAATCCGCCGACCAAGCCATGGTTGAAGCCTATCATGCAGCCAGTATATCACCGGCATTTCACGTCTTCCGATGACTAAAAGCGTGTGACATTTTCTGACGGCCGTCTATAATT
>CAZNLV010000021.1:0-14684 GCA_964574245.1 uncultured Candidatus Saccharibacteria bacterium | reverse complement strand
TCCGCGCTGAACTCCCCACGAGACTCCCCGACGAAAAAACGGCGGCTGAGTTTCTCGAGACACTTGCCGGTGGTAGTTTTTCGATATCAAATGTCTCCAAAAACCCCGGCTCGCGTAGTCCAGCTGCACCTTTTACAACGAGCACGCTTCAGCAAGACGCCAATGCCAAGCTCGGTTTTAGCAGCAAGGCCACCATGTCGGCCGCCCAAAAACTCTACCAATCAGGCAAGATCACCTATATGCGTACCGACTCCGTGACGCTGAGCAAACAGGCGATTGCCGCCACCGCTAGCTATATAGAAAAAATATACGGCAAAGAGTACGTTCAGGTGCGCACGTACAAAACCAAATCGGCCAGCGCCCAAGAAGCCCATGAAGCCATCCGCCCAACCGACATGTCTCTAGAGATTGCGAGCTCCGATCCGTACGAGCAAAAGCTGTACAGCCTCATCCGTAACCGCACGCTTGCTAGCCAAATGGCATCCGCCCGCCTCGAGCGCACCGTTATCACCATATCTACCGATACTCCACGGCCGGCTACAGAAACCCCTGTCTTTGAGGCCAAGGGCGAAGTTATCCTCTTTGACGGCTTCTTGAGAGTCTACGGACGAAGTAAAGAAGACGCCGTGCTACCCCTGCTAGCAGCTGGAGACGAAGTGAAACTCCTGCGTGCGCAAGCACGCGAAGTTTTTGCCCGACCACCTGCGCGGTATACCGAGGGTGCTCTCGTCAAAAAACTCGAGGAACTCGGCATAGGCCGCCCGAGCACTTACGCAACCATTCTAGGGACTATCCAAGCCCGCGGCTACGTCGAAAAGGGGGACGGCGAGGGTGCGCCGAGAGAAATCATCCAACTTACCTATGAAGCCCGCAGCCCGAAGTCCGACGCCCCCGTTTTACGGGAGGTCGTCACCGAAAAAACCGGCGCCACCAAAGGCAAACTCGTGCCAACACCCAGCGGAGAACTGATCGCCGGTTTCTTAACTGATCACTTTGAACCGGTGGTCAGTTACGGCTTTACTGCAAGCGTAGAAGAACACTTTGATGACATCGCCAGCGGAAAACTGGCACGCAATACCATGCTCTCGGACTTCTACGAGCCGTTCCACGGGCTTATACAGCAAAGTGGGCAGATAGACCGCTCCACCGTAGCTCAAGCCAGAGAAGTCGGGGTAGAGCCGAAAAGCGGCAAGCCGATCTTTGCCCGCTTTGGCCGGTTTGGGCCACTTTTGCAGCTTGGTGCTACCGAGGACAAGACCGACAAGCCAACCTTTGCACCGCTGCCAAAAGGTGCGAGCATCGAGACAATCACGCTCGAGCAAGCCCTCAAAGCTTTTGAACTCCCGCGCCTAGTCGGGCAGACCGAAGACGGTCAAGATATCCGTGCCAACATCGGTCGTTTCGGCCCATATATCCAAATAGGGAAGCTGTTTGTCAGCATCAAACCACACGATCCACATGACATCGACCTCGCTACCGCCCGTGAACTGTACGCCGCTAAACTTATCGCTGAGGCTGAAAAAAACATCGCCGACTTTGGCGACGGCGTCAAAGTCCTGAAGGGCAGGTGGGGACCGTACGTCACCGATGGTACCAAAAACGCCCGGATAGACAAAAAAACAGATCCCACGACTATCACCCATGACCAAGCAAAACAACTGCTTGCAGACGCTCCCGCTACGAGCAAAAAAGGCGGACGGTCGTTTCGCCGCCGAGCAAAAAAATCGTAGCCCGTTACCCCTGTAGACCACACCAAAGCTACTGTGTAGTCTCTAGCCCAAAAATACCGAGACGGCTGCCATCCATTGCCATTACCGAGCCTCGATGTTGTGGAAGCTTCTGTACATGCACTACCATACCGTAGACGCGGCATGCATGAGGCAGCCGTAGTTTCGCCTGAATGCGCGGTTTTGCAGTTTTAAATTTCAGTTACTAATTTTGTCCACAGGCAAACCATGAGCTTGTTAACTTTTACAACACGGTTGTCTAGCGTCGGTCAAATTTTGTGCTACAATATGTCCATAAACGCACATTGTGAGACTCGCGGCAAAAAAGTGGTGGAAATAGCTGATTGCATAAATGTTTTTATGTAAAAGGTTATTGACTTAATAGTAAAAAATGTTATATAGTAGAGGTAATTATGTCAGATAAATCAGCAGTTCTCAATACTGAAGCCATTGCACAGGATATCCTGAATACCATCGACCGCGAACGTGAACGCGAAATAATTGCGCGCCGCTACGGACTTTTTGACCGGAAGGAGACACTCGAACAGATCGGTGAACTTCTCGGGATTACTCGTGAGCGAGTTCGTCAACTCGAAAAATCCGTCATGACCAAGCTCCGTTCAACGAGCACAGATTTACCCCATATTCCAGAAGTAGAACGTGCCGTTCTGGACGCCCTCGATACCACAGGTGAGACCGCACGTATCACTGTCCTCGCAGGCACTCTGACTGCTGAAAACACACGCACCGATCAATCACGCCTGTCGTTTTTGACCGAGCTGTGCCCAAACATTGCTGTCGTCTCCGAAGACGATACGTACTTCCAAGCAGCAGGGAACAGCAAGACCCACGATACCTCAACTATCAAAAAAGAGGTTGCGCAAATCGTCGAGGCCATCAAAAAAGCGGGTAAGCCAGTTGAGACGAAAGATATGCTGAAGCTCACCGATATGCCGAGCAGTAGTTATGCAACAGCTCTAGCCAGCATAAGCAAGCAGCTTGCCACCCTGAACGGTAGATGGGGCCTCGTGAAATGGCCGACCGTCAACCCCAAAAATATCCGCGACAAGATCTATGTCATCCTCAGCGAAAACAAGGGTCACATGCACTTCAACGAAATCGCCGAGGCGATCAAGGCCAGTGATTTTAAACGCAAAGACGTCACAACCCAAGCGATCCACAACGAGCTTATCAAAGACAAGCGATTTGTCCTGATCGGCCGCGGCCTGTACGCGCTCAAAGAGTGGGGTTATAACAAAGGTACCGTATCTGACATCATCGCCGATGTCCTTCGCGATGCCAAGGAACCACTTCACCGCGACGAAATCGTCAAGCGCGTGCTCAAAAGCCGCTTCGTCAAAGAGACGACCATTCTCCTCAACCTCCAGAGCAAGCCACAATTCAAACGTGTCGCCAAAGCCACTTACGAACTCAGCGAGTAATAGCACAGGATGAAATACTATGGGTAATCCTATGTCTTGCGAGACAAGGAGTCCGCGCTCCGATCCTTTTTCGCCCCTAGGACAAGAGCAGTTCATTGCGGAATTCCATAGACTACTCGGTCGTGCATTGTTGTCTGCGCCATACACAGATTGCCATAAACTCACCGTAAAAGTAGGCGGCGGGGATTACCTCTGCAGAGCATCTACGTACATCAATCTCCTGCGAGAAGACAGCCCAATCCCGAGCTTGCGTGATCCTGATAGCTGGTTAGATCAAATGGCATTCGATCGCCGGTGCCTAGAAGCGAATACCGCTCTAATCAGCGCCCAGTTTAGCACACCTAGTGCGCCAGCATTTTTTGCCGCATTACACATGGGAGTCCGAGGGCACAGATCATTACGAGGATCTGGAGGTACACTTTTGAATGAAGCATTTAGCCGACTGGACAATACAGCGGACCAAAACCAATCTCCACCGTCCACTGCTGATGATCAAAACCCGAGAGGCGCTGAGGCTATACTTGAGCTCGACGGAAAACTGGTAGGCTCAGACCTGACTCCATTAGCCACACAGTACCCACTTCTCGTATCTATGCTTGTGGGGAGAGTTGCACAAGAATAGCCACGCGCGCTTCTTAAAAAGCTTCGTATCCAGTCGTTACCGTAAACACGGTTCATACGACCGCGTTCAACACCCAGTTGGCCTCAAGAGGCACAGAGATAATACAAACTTTTTGCGAACAATCAAGTAGCCCCATACTAGCAGGTCGGCTACATTCATACTATCCGGCGTAACACTGTTCATTTGACTGTAAATTTGACACGATACTTTTCGATTTTTATATACAAAATACGAACAGAGAAGCGCAGATATTTAGTACAGACTCAGCAAGCCAAGGCAAAAAGGCGATCAAACAACAAGGTTGGAAAGGCAAAAGGAAACACAAAATGGAAATGGCCCAATGCATATGGGGCAAGACAGCAGAGCAGAACGAAAAACAAACATAGTGTAAATGTCGCACAATGTATATTTTGCGACGTGATTATTCAATAAACACGTAATATTCGGGTACCTGCTCGACGGGGGACTTTTGGCAGTTTCGTGATTGAGGTGCTAGCTTCGCATACAACATGACCATTTAGGAGGCGGCATGTACTCCTGTTGGCTTCACTTGGTTGCGCGTTTCGTTTCAGTACCACCGAAAGCCACTGTGCCTAGTGTTTGCTTTTTTGACATTGCGCTATTCTGATATAGTATTTTGACTTTTCCACAGTTTGGTCGTGAAAATATTTGCTTTTTCACGCATTTGACTTTTTTATATACTACTTCCCCTTTTTCTCCCACTGCCCTTAATTTATTTGACACTGCCCTGTTTTGCTATGATTATATGTTTTTTGTTATAATAGTGGCGAGAATAAACGAACATTTTACGAACTATAACAGGGCAGCAACGGGGGAACTATACCAACGTAGATCTTCATTTATAAAAGGCCCTTCCCCCTGCCCTCACATCCAAATACTCCTTTGGATAGTCTGCTCCGAGCTGCTGCAAAGCAGCGATTGCCCCCCCGCTCTGTTGCAATGGGTCTTCCTGTAGATTGAAGCGCACTACAAAAGGCCTCCCCTGCACACGAACTTGGAGCTCATACGGTGCACTTGCAGGAAGCTGGAGATCCTGTACGGTAAAATTTGCTTTCTGCATCTGGTACGTCACAGTACGCACAAAATCGACCGTTGAGCCGGCTAGATATTGCACTCCTGGCTTGGGGTAACGCGTTTTTCCCTCGAGCAATTTCGGGAGATTTGCGACGGGCTCACCAAGTTTCGCAAGCACGTACCCCCTCTGATTGACCGTGTACAAACCACCCCCCGTTTCAAGCATAATCACCGGACGGGCGGGAGAGATATATACCAACGGATGCGTACCGATTATAGGCACAGTCACGACAACATCCTCAAGCTCAGGGAACGTTTTGGATAGCGCAGCCGCAATGCCATTGGCGTTCAGGGTAATCTTTGTACGATTGAGTGCACTCTCACCGAGGAGCATATTGGCCTTTTTGGCGTACTCATCGACTGCAACCTGGCCCGCTGTAGTACTCGGCACAATAATCTTGCTCACAGGGACCAAATATAGCAACCGCAGAGCACAGAAAGCCACAATGACACTGCAGAGTACCCCAATCAGTTTCTGGCTACCAAACGACCGCATACCATTCCCTACGGTGAGTTTTTTGTTCCCAACAACCATCTGATCTCTTGTGCGGACGCCACGAGTCGCATTCTGGGACGGCGTTGTGTTTTCCCTACCTGCATAATAGGACGTGTAGACGTGTCGTGCTTGGTCGGGACGTGCCGTCGGGCGACGTCGTTGGTCTGGTTTGGGTGTGGTATTATTTTTATGTTTTCGCCACATTTGCATACTATACCAATTTTTTCTGTCCGGTTTCTATAATAAGTCGTGCGAGATCTGTGGCAGCCTCAGGGCGAGCAATTTCGCTGAGACGAGCCCCGAGCTGCTCGATTTTAGCTGGGTGGGTCAATAAATCTCCGACGGCTCGACCGAGCCGCTCTGGCTGCTCCGCCTGCGCTTCATTGAGTTGAACGATCGCCGCCCGTGAGGCGAGCGCATCGCTATTTTTGACATTCCAAACGAGCTGGGGCGACGGGACAACGATGCACGCTTTCCGCTGAGCAGCGAACTCCGCCAGACTACCCATACCACCCCGAGCAATGATGACATCCGCCGCACCACTGTAGCGGTAAAAATCAGTCACAAAGTCGTACACTTTTACCCGTGACCGGGCACCATCAAGACGCAAATTGTCGTATGCCCTCTCTGTTTCTGCACGCAGAGAGCGCCCAGCAAAATGCAAAACGATCAGATTGGGAAACCGAGACAGTACGTAACGCGTATTTGCGACCATGATTGCATTGAGTGAGCGGGCACCATTACCGCCACCCGTGATTACTATAACCTGGTCGTACTCTTGCAGCCCCAGTTCTTGCCGAAATTTTTGCATGGCTTGCTTCGTAACGGGTCGGTGCTGTGATGCCACTGGCATCCCCGTAAAAATAGTGGTGGCCGCAGGGTACGAATAGAACTCCGGCGGCAAAGCTACTGCATGCCACGAAGCCCACTTACCAATGATCCTATTCGCGAGACTGGGCACGCTATCGGCATCATGGGTGATGTAGGGCACTCGGCAGGCTCGTGCCGCTAGCGCGACGGGCACACTTACGTAACTGCCTCGCGTAAACAGCACAGCCGGCTTAAATTGACGGATAAGGCTGTAGCTCTGCCATACGCCACGGACTGTCCGAAATACATCACGGATGTTGAGTGCCTGCGTCTTGATATCGAGCATCTGCCGCCAACCCTCACCACTATACCGTCGCAGTTTACCGGCCGATACCGTTTCGACCCGGTCAATGGCATGATTATTTTTGACGACGTCGAGCAAATCATCACCGTGCTGCCCGATGTACAAGATCTCCGAGTGTGGATCTTGCCGCTTCAACTGCTCAGCGACTGCTAGTACCGGGGTGATATGACCGCCCGAACCGCCCCCTGTCAACACTATTTTCATATCTATTCCTTTGTCCGCTTCCCGTTACAATACGTGCCTGCAAAGACGTGTATCGTGATATCTGAAATACTAGTCCGAGCGCCGCCCCTACAAAAAGTACGCTTGTACCGCCGTAGCTCACGAGTGGCAGCGTAATACCTTTGAGCGGCAATAGTCCTATCATAGCACCAATGTTGATAATTGCCTGTGTGCTGAGCCACGCGAGTACACCGATGACGATGAGCCGGCTAAACATATCAGGCGCTCGCTCAGCGATCAGCCGTAAACGCGCAAAAAGTGTCACAAACAGAGCCAGCAATACAATACTCCCCACAAACCCAAACTTTTCAGCATAAATAGCAAAAATGGAGTCGTTTTGTGCCTCTGGTAGATAGCCATACGCTTGAACGCTCTTGCCGAGTCCCAAGCCGAGCATTCCTCCGGAACCGACCGCGATGAGCGCTTGGCAAGCTTGATGTCCGGCCGCCGTTGAGCAATTGTTTTCTGGGTGCATAAAGGTCGTAAGACGCGCACGACGGTACGGAGTCGATGAAATCGCCAAAATCGATCCGATAACTACAATTCCCCCGATCAGCACAATACGACGCATCGGCATACCGGCTACAAATGCCATGATTGACACCATTGCCACGATTACTCCGGCCGAACCTAGATCGCTCTGTATGAAAGCCACCACAAACCCAATGACACCGATTGCCATCGCGAGCGGCTTGAGTGTCCGATCATACCTTCCGATCGCCCCATCCCGTGCTTGTAACGCCAAAAACCCAGCGACACTGATCAGCAAAGAGAACTTCAGTATTTCTACCGACTGGAGCGAAAACCCACTTCCCAGTCGTATCCAACGGTGCTGCGGATAGGCAGGTATGGGAGGCGTCAACAGCGCAATACAGGTTCCAAGCGCGGCTATGCCGAGGATAGCCCACCCCCACCGCCGCCACCGGTTCAAAGACACATTTGCTGTCACCATAAACGCTACAATACTGAGGGCGATTGCCGCTATCTGATGCGCGACATAGTTTCCGCCTCGGAGCTCACTGAGCGCCGGACTAATCGAATACACGACGGTTAACCCGATTGCCAACAGCAAAATAGTTATTGCGACAAGCCAGTAGTCCGGTCTATGCTTGCGGATACGACTCAGCGTATCGGACTGCTCTTCTGGGCGCCTCCAAGTGTATTGCCGGGTGTTCGTGCGTTCACTCATAGTTTCTTATGCTCACTCTCGGCTATCATTCTGCTCATGTGACGTTGTGTATATCATTATACGTCTAGCCTACCGCTCTTTCTGCGGCACATCATAGTTATTGATCAGCATGTGCGCAATGTCAGCAAACACAGGCATACCGGTTTTGGCTCCGGCAAATCCGCCGTAATTCCGAGGCTCAATATTATACACAACTATGGTGTATTTCGGGGTATCTCCACCTACATAGCCCATAAACGTGCCATTGAAAATATCCTCACGGTACAAATGCGTTTTTTCGTTGATGATCTGGGCCGTACCTGTTTTGCCACCCACCGCATAGCGATCGTCAAAATTCATCTCGCTATAGCCTGCCCTAGCGTGTGCTGTGGTCCAGTACTCCATCAGGTCCCGCATGTCTTGACTCGCTTTGGTCGAGATTACATCCTTTTTCACCATTTGAGGCGTGGTTTTTACCGGAGAGCTGCCCGCGTCCGCCGTACTATCGACAAGATACGGCTTGTAGTACGTCCCGCCGTTGATGATAGCACTGAGAGCCGTCCCCATCTGGAGCGCAGTCGCTGAATACGCCTGTCCAAACGACATATTTGCGTAGGTAATATTTATGCCGTTATCTTTATCGACGGGTCCGGGCACATACCCCACCCCTTCATACCCCTGCTCAACCCCGGTAGGATGCGTCAGTTCATAATGATTCACGAAATAATCATGCAAGCGCGTTCTCCCCTGCTCATTGATTTTTCCTCCGCCCATTTGCATGAGCACCCATGTTGCTCCCGTGTTCAGCGACAGGTCCAACAAGCTTTTGATGGTTTGCGGACCGCTACCCGACCCTTCTGCTACGTTCACCACCTTAGCCCCATCAATATTCCAAACGCCTGGGTCATAATAACCCGTTGTTGGAGTTATCACTCCCATATCGAGGGCTGCGGCGACCGTCAAAACTTTTGTGATTGAACCGGGTTCGATCGGTGTAGCAACGCTATAATTCTGAAAAACCGTGCCATCCTCAACCTTTTGGTAATTCGCCGGGTCAAAGGTGGGATAATTCGCCATCGCCTTGATGGCGCCCGTATTCGTCTCCATGACCAGTGCGCTCACAGTTTTTGAATGAAACTTTTCCTGCGCAGCTTTCACAATCCCCTCCACTTGCGCCTGCATACCTAGATCTAGTGTCAAAGTTACGTCTTTGCCCGCTCGCGGTTGCAGCAGCAGATTATCACTGCTCGCAGCGAGCGGTACACCATTGACGTCTGTCACCGCCTTGAGCCTTCCCTTCTGCCCAGCTAGGCTGCTGTCAAGCGCCTGCTCGACACCATAAATCCCCTTGCCCTCATCATTCACAAAGCCCAGTACTTGCGCTGCCATCGTTCCCTGTGGATATACTCGATAATTGAGCGCCTGAGACGCGATACCCGGATGTTTTAAGGCCATGATTTTTTTATTCGTCGCCCCGTCTACTTTTTTTCGCAACACAACATAGTGCGTCTGTTTGCCGTGCAGTTTGTCGGTGAGGTCGGTTGTGCTTAAACCAAGCAGCGGCGCAATATCGTCAGCTGTTTTTTCCGGGTGTTTGATGAGGGTTGGATCAGCAAATATCGTGTAGAGCTTTTGATTGAGCACCAGCGGAATTGTCTGGCCGTTTAGAGAGGCGTAGATCGTCCCCCGGTCAGGCAAAACATCATATTCGCGCACTTGATCGCTTTGTGCCAAAGACTTGTAGTGATCAAATCGAATTATCTCAACATAAAATAGTCTGACTGCAAATATCCCAAAAATGAGCAAGACAAACGCATACCACACACGCGTGCGTTGAATGGAATTAATTGTATTCTGTTGATTCTGATCCATACTGTGACAGTGTCACTATTGTACACTGCCGGCAGGTGCAACAGCCACTAGCGATTTCGCCTCAGTAGAATTTTTCACCGCATCGAGCGACTGCAGACGAGCTGATGTTGTCGCCAGATCGTCACGAGCGCTCTTGAGCTCACTCTGTTGGTGCTGTAGGGCGTTTATAGTGTACCCGTAGGCGTTTGTTTTCGTGACCTGCGTCAAGTACAAAAGCCCGAGTAGGCATGCTAGCACGATCAGGACTACCGTATTACTAACCGGGCCGAGGTGCGAGTCTTTCTTGCGGAAACTAACCGAGTTTTGTCCGCGAGTCAGCACCTGTCCGCGTCCGAGTGCCATTGTTGATGAATATGTCATAGATGTTTTTGTTTTTCTCTTACTTGTTTTATATCTTTTGAAAGGACAATCCTTCTACCGCGAGGAAACAAGCCTTCCCCCGAGGAGGACAGACCTTCCAAAAGTAGCTTTGTGTTACGTATTCGTTGTCGGTTGGGAGAGTCCACCATCGGACTCTCCCAACTGTGCCTAGGCTTAGTGCCCGACTTTGACGTGGACTTTGTAAGCCCGGGAGCTGCTTTTTACGCGTATTGGCATATGCTTTTCCCTTTCTTTTTGTTTTTATTTTCGCTGCAAGACACGTAGTTTGGCACTGCGCGCCCGCGGATTAGTAGCTAATTCTGTTTCGTCGGCTACGACCGGATGTTTTGTGAGGTTTGTAAACTCAGCATCATACCCGTTTCCAGCGACCTCGGCGAAAGCCTGTTTGACCAAGCGATCCTCGAGACTGTGGAAAGTGATGACAGCGAGTCTGCCCCCAGGCTTCAACAAACGAAGCCACTGTGGCATGCTGCGTTCAAGTTGCCCGAGCTCATCATTGACCGCGATACGAATAGCTTGGAAGCTTTTCGTCGCCGGATGATGTCTGCCGCCTCTTGGCAATGCACTGGCAATAGCCGCTGCCAGCTGAGACGTCGACGCATAGGGTCGTCCGCGTACGATTGCGCCCGCGACAGCCTTTGCTCGTGGCTCCTCGCCGTAGTGGCGCAGTATATCCTCGAGCTGTCCTTCGCTGTACTCATTCACAATCGTTTCGGCCGTTAGTTCACTCGTTTGATCCATCCGCATGTCGAGCGGACCAGACCGAGCAAACGAAAAGCCTCGTGACGATGTATCAAGGTGCAACGACGATACACCCAAGTCTGCCAGTATCATACTGAAGCTCGCGCCCTGCCGAAGCAAATTCGTCGAAGCCTCTTCGAAACTGGCATGTATCACATCCGCACCCGCCTCGGCGAATGGCTGCAACGCCGCTATCGCCGTTTGGTCGCGGTCGACGAGCGTCATGTGCTGTACATTTTTGGTACGCTCTCGTACCGCCGCAGCGTGACCGCCGTATCCAGCCGTGAGGTCGAGATAGCTCTCTCCCTGTTTGGGCGCAAGATACGTCAGCACTGCCTCGAGCAATACGGGCTTGTGTATGGTATGTGACATCGTGCATGTCGTTTTTATGTTTGTATTTTTTCCTCCGCAGTTTCCCCTTTTCTGTAGTCTGCAACCAGATTATTGAAATGAAGTGAAACGTAGGAGGGTTTTGGTGATTCCCGCCAAAGTATTTTGCTTTCTTGGGGTTTTTGTTTTTAGTGCATATTTATTTTGCTTTAAAAATAAATCGCAGTTTTATCACCTATTCAGCAGCCAACTGTTTATTTTTTGGTAGTTTTTGTTTTTGTGGTGTTTCCGGTTCAGTATGTAAGGAAGCGAATGTTTAGGTAAGATTTCAAAAATCTTGTAAAGCTTCCGACTCCCCGGAAACTAAGTTGAGAGACTTATGTGTGAGGTGGAGTTTTGGGAGGTGTTTTATGGAAAGAACGAGGTTTTTTGAGTGGTTGTCCTGATTTCCACTTGTTGACTGCCGAATAGGTGACCCTAAACCTCGAGACAACCATTTCATGGTTTTCTCGACGCGCCGGCAAAAAGGCGTGACTTTTTGTCGGGCTGCTCTTTCCGGCCATTGGACGGATAGAGTCGGTTTCGGCTATATTCGGTTCTGTACATGATTCACTCTGCATGATTCATGTGTTTCAAGTTGAATTGTTAAGGTTGTTTTAAAGCCGAATGAGCCACTATGCTCCTACTCGGTCGCTAGTAAACGCCAATAGTTACCAACACTGACAGCCGTGACGCCCCGTTTGATGCCGGCGTAGTCGAGTAGATGTTGTTCTAGGGTTATCCTACCCTGCTTGCCGTCGAGAGCCTGTTCGACCTTGCCGGTGCGAAATTGCACGTTGAGGTCCGCGATCCGCTCGTCGAGGATGTCGCCGGATAGTCGTGGTTCAACCAGATTATCCCAGACACCCTTCGGGTACAGGTGCAGATAGGTACCAAAGCCACGGGTAATGACCGCTCCGCTGGCGAATGCTTCTCGAAGTTCGGTCGGTATGGTTAACCGCCGTTTATCATCGAGTTTGCGCTGGAAGTAGTCCACCTGTGTCATATGGTTAGATTTTGTAAGTACGTGAGTTTTTTATTTTTGTTCTAGCCGAAAAGTTCGTGAGAGAGCTTTTTGTGGCTAAAGGCGCTCGCCGTTTGAGCGATTACCTACTTTTACCCACTGCAAACAGTTTACTACCCACTTCAACCCACTTCAATACTAAAAGTGGAAAAACGTAGCGGTTTGCACACCATTTTTCCACACCCTGAGTACAGCGCTCTTACCGAGGTTACTGTGCTGGCACGCCTGCGAGCATTTTCTGATAGAAATCGACTGCGTCCATATCAGCAGATACGCCGAGTCCAAAAATTCCTGGATTTATATAGCGGCCATCCTTGCTCACCTCGCCGCTATGTGGTCCATGCTGCACGAGACTGAGGGAAAACCTGCCGTATGCATCCTGCGAGAATTTCGCACACTCTTGCGGCTGGATCACATGCCCCTTGCTATCGGCAAACTCCGCCACACCGGCTCCATTGGTCCCGTGTTTAGGATTTTTATAGTCGTACTGCACCCACGCTATTTGATTGCTCACGTCCTTAAACCCCATATCGCCGTCAACCTCTGATTCCGGTACCAGCGCTACCCACCCCGGATACTTGGAGGCAGTATATGGCATACGGACGCCGACTTTTGGCGGCTCACCGAACCAACCACCACCCCCAAAAGGCCGTATGCTATTGTCTTTTGAGTTAGCGCTCGTCGGGTTGATAACTTCGGGTGTCGTACGGAAGACGACCTCTCCCGCATCAAAATGTAGGTTCCTACAGAGCGCCCCGTCGATTTGCTCTGCAACGGTCGTCCGAGACGTATCCTCCGGGCCATTGTATATACCCTTTGCAGCGGCGGCGGCACTTATAACCAAGGCGCCGACTAGCAAAACTCCCGTGGCTTTCGGGTGACGACCGATGAACTCTTGCATGCCTGGCTTACTCATAGTATCTTGTATTATACTAGTTTATGTGAAAAAATCAAGCGATTACTGCCTCCCTGCACTTCCTGTCAATATCCTCCTGCTGACCAAAGCAGAGGAGCCGCTCAAAGATCCATGACATGCTTTGTCAGCGCTCACCACGACAGAGAGGGAGCAAAGATTTTGTCGTGTAAGTCCACGTAGGCCAACAATCATGGGTTGATCTAAGCAGAACCATATTCAACGCACTATTCAAGTCTCCTACCGGATGGAAACTCATACACCACGGCGCCGTCTGCCGGTTTTGACACCTTGGGGTTCAGCCAGTTTGGTATCTCTACACCCCCGTCCTCTGCCGGAGGGTCGATGGACCGACCAGTCTCCACACCCGCGCTGCGCTCATGATACCCCGGAAGCGTTCTCGCCACGCCAGCAATATCGTCACCATTATCGTCACCTTTAACCTCAGTATGACCGCCCGGCTCTCCTGTCCGTGGTCTCTGCGCACCAGCATCAATCACACCTGCTACAGCAGCCCCCGTTAACCCTGCCTCTCTCAAACCCTCAGCAATTGCAGCTGGGTCTCTTCCGACTTGGTGGCCAAGTAGTGCGTCACGATGATCAGGATTGATATTATTTGCCATAATGTTTTCCTTTATACCCCTTCTTTTAAGTACCGCTTACTTTTACGAGTCGGGCGAAGCTCAGCTGGGCGCTACCAGTGTGGGTTTCGGCCTCGCGCATGTGCGCCGTGCTGATAGGGTCATTCATATAGGTATGAGCGGCGCCATACACGACAGCTATCATTCCTTCGCTGCTTTTCATAGCCGTCACGAGCAGAGCAGCGACCGCGACATACACGCCCAGATGAAAATGAAGTGGGTGGACGTGCAGTATTGAGTGTTTATGTTTATTTTTTGACATAGTTTTTTTCTGTAAAACAATCGTATAATAGCAAAACATGAGCGTTTTGTCAAGTATATTTTATGCACTACCAAATTTGGCGCTCCTGTTGTCCCCGTGAAGTCATAGATGCTGCTGTCTGCCAGCGAATTACGGTAGATCAGGGATTTTAGGACTCAGGGTTTAGGGCGCAACCCGCGTAGTGTGTTCCGTTTTGTTGCATCCCCTCGTCCATATACACCCGTTTACCGAAGTGCCTGCCCTAAAACTGGTACCCTTGGTGTCTCCCCGAATCAAAATCCGTGGCCTCACTGTGTTAACCCAAACATACGCCTATCCTCGTGCATGTCTCGAGCGTGCGACGCACCGCATACACGAGGACTAATCCTATGCCGACTCCTGCCAATACTGGCACTGCTTCCCTTTGAGCGAGGAGCAGGACGACATTTAGCCCTACAAAACTACGGCCGCCCAAAAAATCAGCTTTGGCAGCAAACCTTCGAAGGGTCCCCACTGACGGGTCAAACTATCTTTTGGATTTTGTGTTGTGACCATT
>CAZNLV010000020.1:0-14717 GCA_964574245.1 uncultured Candidatus Saccharibacteria bacterium | reverse complement strand
GGGATTTTAAAAGGCCAAGGAGTGCGGCGAACGCGCCACGGTATAGAGATTCCGATAGGCGAAAAAACCATCGGCAGGATTCTAAACGCGCTCGGGGACTCGCTGGATGGGCAGCCGATGGTACAAGGTGAAGATGTCCAGCACAAAGATATCCTCAAATTACCCCCGAGAAGCACGAATTTTTCGGTGGCAAAACCTGAGATTCTTGAGACGGGCATCAAAGTGATTGATTTTTTGACGCCATTTGTGAAAGGCCGCAAGATCGGTGTGATCGGCGGCGCGGGAGTCGGAAAGACCGTGACAACTATGGAGCTTATAAATAACACGGCAAAAAGTGGGGGCAGTCTTTCATTTTTTGCAGGCATTGGCGAACGTATACGTGAGGGGCATGAGCTGTGGGACACGCTGAGGGAGAACGATCTGCTCAAAAATACCGTCATGTTTTTTGCGCAGATGAACGAAAATCCAGTGCAACGTTCACTGATAGGTATCAGTGCCACGGCTTCTGCAGAGTATTTTCGGGATGAACAACACAAAGACATACTGTTTTTTGCAGACAACATGTTTCGCTATATTCAGGCGAGAAATGAGCTTTCAACCATTCTCGACCAAGTGCCAAACGAGGGCGGTTATGAACCGACAGTGTTTTCCGACGTCAAAGTGTTGCAAGACCGTCTGAGTTCCAACGAAAACGGCTCAATAACTTCTGTGCAGACTATTTACGTGCCGGCAGATGATATTTCGGATCCCGCCGTGCAATTCATCCAGCATGAGATGGACAGCATCATTGTGTTGTCGCGCAAGGTTGCTGAACAGGGCGTGCGGCCGGCGGTAGATTTGACGTTGACGAGCTCTAGTTTGCTCACCCCCGAAATTGTGGGTGATAGACACTATCTGCTCAGCGTGCAAGTGCAGGCTTTGCTGCAAAAGTACGAATCGCTCAAAGGCATCATCGCCATTATCGGCGAAAATGAATTGAGCCCTTCGGACCGGGCGGACTATGCCAAAGCTAAAAAACTTATCGCCAATTTCTCCCAAAACATGAATGTAATGACCAAGCACAACGGCATTCCCGGAGACTATTTTACGCGCGAGCAAACATTGAAAAGTATCGAAGAGATCATCGTCTAACGCTGTATGAAGTTGAGTAGCTATGAGCGATAAAGTTCCCAAACCAGCCGGCGCCGTGCCAGATGAATCACAAACCTCGGGTGATTCGACCAAAATACGAGTCAAGGTGTATGCACCGTTTCGTGTGTATTTTGAGGGCCTAGCAGAAAGCGTTTCGGCCGCAAGTCAGACAGGACCGTTCGATATTCTAAAAGGTCACCACAACTTCATAACGCTCCTTGTACCCTGTGATATTGTCGTGCGTACAGGCAAAGAGGACGAGGTTATCCGTATTCAGGGTGGAATCATGCATGTCAAAGCGGATAGCGTGATCGTCTTTCTCGATGTGTGAATCTGCTAATCACTTGGTTTTTATCTCCTGTAGGGACGCTCGTCTCGAAGACTTTTGCCTGAACAGTGTCATCATAGATCAAGGCCGGTTTCTTTTTCGTCCTAGGGTGTTGTATTATGATGAAGAGTAAACATAATCATTATGGATCAAAAAGAAGCCTCGCAGCCACCAGCCGAAGACTCAAATAGTTTGGAGTCGAGCGACAGCACGAGCTCGCTGGAAACGACGGATTCGCAGGGATCTACTGACGCGAGCCAGCAGGCTACTCAAGCATCAAAGTCTGCCCCTCAAACCGCAAAAGATGCCTCGTTTGTCCAGCGAATTGTCAAAAAAATCAATGTCTACTTTTTGCTTTTTTTGCTGCTTTTGGTGCTGGCGGGTGCGATCGTGCTCATCACTTTCCTTGCGAGCAAAAAACAGGAGCATAGCACCGTCAAAACCCAGTCTCTCTCACAAGATACTCTGAAGCAGCTGGCGAAAAGTGATGTCACGGTCGGACAACCAAAGCAAATACTGAGAGTGCAGGGTAATGCCATATTTGCCGGCAAGGTGCTCATTAGCGACGACCTAGAAGTTGCAGGCCCCATCAAAGTCGGCGGCAATCTTAGCGTACCGGGCATTACTGTATCTGGAAATAGCGTTTTTGAGCAGCTCCAAGTAAACAAAGGACTCTCTGTGGCGGGTGACACGAGTCTGCAGGGGCAATTATCGGTGCAAAAGACACTAACTGTTGCTAGTGGGGGCTCCTTTGGCGGGCCGATCACTGCTCCGGCACTGACCGTCAACACGCTGCAACTGAACGGCGCACTGACGCTGACGAAGCATATTGTTATCGGCGGTGCCACGCCGAGTCGTGACACTGGAACGGCGCTTGGCAGCGGGGGAACTGTTGCGGTGAGTGGTTCCGATACGGCTGGGAGCGTCAATATCAATACGGGAAGCGGTCCTGTAGCGGGCTGTTTTGCAACCATCAATTTCACGCAGAAGTACAACGCCACACCGCGGGTGCAGGCGACACCCATCGGAGCCTCAGCCGGCATCGTTGGGTATTACGTCACCCGCACGACGAGTGGGTTTAGTGTCTGCGCGTCTAACAACCCGCCCGCCAATTCCAGCTTTGGGTTTGATTATTTCGTTGTTGAGTAGCCCTCTCGCCCAGCATTTTCGTCAAACATTTGCCATTGGCCTACAAATGCGAGAAAATATTCATGAGCATTATGAGAGAGAGACTACAAAAAGTGCATCTGGCGGCTATAGCATTATTTGTGGGATTCTTGTGTTTTTCGGGCACTGTCTATGCGCAGCAATCATCCTCTCCCAAATACCAAGTCAATGAAGTGTTTTTCGGTACGGGCGGCACAAATACCTGTCTCGAATGGGCGCAAAATGCAGGGAAATCGTACTGCGCCAAACAGTCTGCCGGGGAGTTGACGATCGGCAATACCAAAAGCAATTCCTACCAAGCGCAAGCCGGCTTCAATACAGACCGCACTCCTTGGGTAGAAATCGCGGTGCAGACGCCAAGCGTTAATGTGGGGGTTCTGTCGACGACGCACCCAAATATCGGCACGGCAGAATTTTATGTCAAATCATACCTTAGCAGCGGCTATGTCGTGCAGACATGGGGCGGTCCACCCAAAAACGGTTCCCGCGCGCTCGCAGCTCCGGCGGCACCCACCCCTTCCGCACCCGGTTCAGAACAATTTGGTATCAATTTGACAGCCAATACCGGCGTGACCGGGGCGCTAAACGGTGCTGGGACATTGACCGAAAACTTTGGTGTTGCACCCGTGCAGGATCCCGACAATACATTTAGTTTTGGCAAAGCAAATGACGGCTCCTCGGGCGGGGTGAACCAAAGATATGACACGGCGAATAATTTCAAGTATGCCGACGGGGACGTCATCGCCTTCTCGGGAAGCAGCTCTGGCTATACGCACTATACCATCTCATATCTTTTCAATATTACTCCCGTGACACCGAGCGGCACCTATACGATGCAGCAGTCTCTTGTGGCTACTGCTACGTTCTAGCAGTCATAACTGAATTATTTTATTTACAACAACCGTATATATAAATTACAACAAAAAGCACTAATTAATCTGTTTTTTGTATTGCATTGCTGAGAGCACAGTAGTACATTAGGTGATGTAATTATTAAACAAACCTTCACAACAAAGGAGAAAATCTATGCTTATCAACTATAAGATGCTTCAACGCCAGACGGCGGCGCTTTCGGCGCTTGCGCTTGTAGTTGGCGTCGCGGCGCCCGCGGTATTGTCGGTGCCGGCGTTTGCGGATCAGCTACCGCAACGCTCGATCCAAATGACAGACTCCAACCCGGGTGTTTCGGGTGTGCAATACAAGCTTACATTTACAACTGGCGCGACAGCCGGCACAACCCAAGATTTGATCATCGATTTCTGTGGAGATTCACCGCTACCGACGACCAGCTGTAGCTATACGGCCGCCAATGTTCCGACTTTTTCTTCACCGACCGCAAGCGCCGGGACGATTACCGCAATCGGCACTGGCAGCCCCGTGCATACAGTGCAGATCAAAGGACTGACAATACCGGGAAATGCAACATATACCATCACCATCACCGGAGGCATCACCAACCCGAGTAGTGCTGGATCGTTCTACGCGAGGGTGTTTACCTATCCGACAAACGGATCTGATGCATACGTCCCTGCCAATGCGTCTGGAGTAGTACCAACCGAAGGCACCCCGACAGATAGCGGCGGCATCGCCCTCTCCACCACCACGCCGATCAGTATCACTGCCAAGGTCCAAGAAACCATGACACTCTGTACGTCTGGTGGTACGGCTGCAACTATGCCAACACCAACCGCTGGTTTCACCGGCCTCAACTGTGCTGGTTTCACAGCTCCTGCCATAACCCTTGGTGGCGGCACAAACTATGACGTGATCGACTCAAGCAGCATTTACCGTCGCTCTGCATGGTCACAAATTTCAACCAACGCAACTAACGGCTACGCTATCTACATGCGTGCCAATAACCTCTGTGGCGGTGGCCTCACAAAAGCTCCAGCAACAGACGCAACCTGTGGTATACCCGCCGTAAACGGTGGTGCATCTTCGGCCCTCGCCATCATTGCCGGCACAGCAGCCTTCGGTGTCGATGTTGAAAACGGTGTTGCCGAGTCCGGCGGTGTCGGTGACAACCAAGCAGTTGCTCCATGGTCGACAAACAGCAACAACCCCACAAACCAGTTTGTTATGGATGACACGACCTCCAACAACAGTGTGAAGACGACAAACTCACCATACGGTAGTAAAGTCATCGACACGACTGCTGCAACGGTCAAACAGGCCAACAGCGTTACCAACGAGTACAAGTTTGGTGTGACCGCTTCACCTACCACGCCATCTGGTATCTACCAACAGCAGTTTAGCCTGATTGCGGTAGGGTTGTTTTAAACCTCAAAACGATTTTTTTGCCCCGGCTGGTAAACGAACTCTAGACGATTGCGAGTTGAGACTAGACTAGTTATCCACAGCCGTACAAGCCCCTTTTATGCAAAAAAGGGGCTTGTGTTTTTTACCGCAAGCATGATATATTGCGGCTGTTACCTCTAACATAAAAACAAATCTAAAGGAGAAGAAATGAGTATAACTCGCAACTCATTGAAGCGCCCAGCAGCGTTATTTGCAGCTGCGGCGTTACTCGTTGGAGCAGCCGCTCCCCTTGCACTAAAATCACCTTCCGCTGAAGCAGCTCAGGTGTCGTTAACATCCCGCAGCATACAGATGTCTGACTCTGCTCCTTCTGCAACGGCGGTTAAATATAAGCTGAAGATGCAAACCACACAGGCAATGCAGAGTTTCGTCGTTGATTTTTGTGGCAACAGTCCGCTGATTGGCCTCACCTGTACGGCGCCGACCGGTTTTGCAACTGGCTCCGCCACGCTGACCGCCAATGGTACATGGTCAATCGTCGCGACGGCTTCACAATGGAAATTTACCAACACTGCCTCCCAAGCGGCCGGATCGTTTACGCTGGAGGTCAATGGTATCACCAACCCAAGTACGACCGGCACGTTTTACGCTCGTGTTTTGACCTATAGCAATGCCGGCTATGGAACATATGTCAGCGCATCGAGCCCGGGTAACTACAATGACTACGGCGGCATCGCCCTCTCCACCACCACGCCGATCAGTATCACTGCCAAGGTCCAAGAAACCATGACACTCTGTACGTCTGGTGGTACGGCTGCAACTATGCCAACACCAACCGCTGGTTTCACCGGCCTCAACTGTGCTGGTTTCACAGCTCCTGCCATAACCCTTGGTGGCGGCACAAACTATGACGTGATCGACTCAAGCAGCATTTACCGTCGCTCTGCATGGTCACAAATTTCAACCAACGCAACTAACGGCTACGCTATCTACATGCGTGCCAATAACCTCTGTGGCGGTGGCCTCACAAAAGCTCCAGCAACAGACGCAACCTGTGGTATACCCGCCGTAAACGGTGGTGCATCTTCGGCCCTCGCCATCATTGCCGGCACAGCAGCCTTCGGTGTCGATGTTGAAAACGGTGTTGCCGAGTCCGGCGGTGTCGGTGACAACCAAGCAGTTGCTCCATGGTCGACAAACAGCAACAACCCCACAAACCAGTTTGTTATGGATGACACGACCTCCAACAACAGTGTGAAGACGACAAACTCACCATACGGTAGTAAAGTCATCGACACGACTGCTGCAACGGTCAAACAGGCCAACAGCGTTACCAACGAGTACAAGTTTGGTGTGACCGCTTCACCTACCACGCCATCTGGTATCTACCAACAGCAGTTTAGCCTGATTGCGGTAGGGTTGTTTTAAGGAAAAGTGTACATGACACGGGGTGCTAAAAGCCTAGAAGTTTGGCACCTCTTACGGTACGTCGCAGTGATCTCATGCTTCATGGTGGGATCACTGTTTGTTTTGGCGCAAACGGCCAGCGGCGCAGAGTTTACGAGCCGGGACCTGACGATGACTGATAACGTCGTCGGGCATGTTTCGGACTACAAGCTTTCATTTTCCGGTCAGTCAGGCGGTATGGTTCAATCAGTCCGATTGCAACTGTGCTCAAATGACCCGTTTCCCGGCCTCCCATGTACGCCGCCAAGTGGCTTGGATTTCCAAACCGCAAGCCTCACGCAGCAAACAGGTATGACGGGGTTTACGATATCTGCCGGGACGACGAGTAACGAGCTCATCCTGACTCGAACCAGCCCAGCGGCAACCATTCCCGGTAAAGTCTCCTTCAGTTTTAGTACTATTCATAATCCAACCACCCCCGGTACGATATTTGGCCGGCTTGAAACATTTGCTACCAATAATGCTTCTGGTCTGCGGCATGATGGGGCCGGTCTAGCCGTGGCGTATCTTCCCTCGGACTTAGCGATAGAGTCGTTTGTACCGCCCTATCTGCTTTTTTGCGTCGGTAACACAATCCAGGCACTAGACTGTGACACGGCCCAAGGTAATTATGTTGATTTTGGAGAACTCAGTCCCCAGAAAACGTCAACAGGCCAGACCCAGATCGTTGCTGCAACAAATGCTGATTTTGGGTTTACGATTGCCGTTCAGGGCACCACCATGACATCGGGGACAAATGCGTTGGCTGCGTTGGTCTCGCCTGATGTTTCGCGGCAAGGCACGAGTCAGTTTGGCTTCAATCTGCGCGCAAACAGCACGCCAAATATTGGTAAGGATCCCGAGGGTCTTGGGCTTTCTGCGGTGATTACCCCGAAGTATAGCCAGCCGAATTTCTATGCTTTTACCTCCGGAGATATCATTGTACAGGCGACAAATCCCGATATGCAGAAGTACACTGCGAGTTACGTAATAAATATTGCAAAAGATCAGGCTCCTGGGGTGTATGTCAGCACGCTGACCTATATTGCGCTGGCAAGCTTCTAGGCCTGTAGCCGGAGAGGTTGTATGCAGACGCTTCTATTTTGATATGAAAATGCTATAGTTTACTGTAGTACAAGGAATACGGCGGATATGTATCGGGTTGACAAACGTGCGCACAGACATAAAAAGATACGAAATCTCAGCTGGGTAGTATTTGGATTTGTGCTGCTGGGGGTGCTGGTCTTTGGCTTGTTGCATCTTTCGTTTACACCGGAGCAGGAGATCAAAAACTCACCGCCGGTGAGTACCAGCTACGCGACGCATGCCAATGCAAAAATAGACGTCGAGAAAAAAATATTTCATATGCAGCTCCCTGCGGGGTGGAAAGAAAGGACGGTGACCTCAGGGGTTGCTATCCCGGATTATAGTTTCTATAGCCCAAGTGCTGATGCGCAGCAGCTTGATATATTTCTGACCACTTTGCCGACGACTATGGCACTCAATAAAGCCATTGTGGTCAGTGCGCAAGGTGATGGTGTAGCGTATAGCGCGGTTTCTGATAACTGTTCAACTTTTACCGATTCATCAAAAGCCGACCCTCGGACCAAAATTATTCCAGCACGCTGGCAGGGTATTGATTTTCTCTGCGACACCGGCAATTACGCTCGTGCGCTGGTCGGAATCGTCTCGACTGAGGGGATCAACCAAGTTACACTCACGGGGCCTGAGACCGGAGCGCATAAACTCTTCATCACATACACGGACAATAGCATTAGCCCGAGCTATACGACGTTTTATGACATTTTGGGCAGTCTGCGCATGAAATAGCCCTTTGTAATGCATGATGATTGCCGCACGCTAACCGCGGACTTCAGTGCGCGGAGTTTCATAAAAATGACAACATATGCACTTTTTAATCAGGATTAATTCTGTTACCATAAGAGCAATAAAGACAGAAAGAGGAGAAAATGCGACCAATACGAAAATTAGCAAATGCCTTTCCAGCTATGGCAGTAGTTGTCTGTTTAGTTTTAGTCAGCGTAGCGTGTCAAACCGTATCGGCTCAGACCGCGGGTGGGTCAGGCAACGCTATACGAGTTTCGCCGGTGCGTACCGACCTAGTCATCAACCCCGGAGATACCCGTCAACTGACCGTGAGCGTTACAAATCTCACCTCAAGCCAAGCAGAATACCAAGCCATCATTAACGATTTTGTCGCAGCAAATGGTGAAAACGGCGAGCCAGCGCTTATCCTCGACGCTGATAAATTTGCCCCGAGTCACAGCCTCAAACGGTTCATAGCTCCGATCTCAAACGTTGTCGTGGGTGCCGGGCAAACCAAGGAAATCAAAGTCACGATCACTGTGCCAAAAACAGCGGCGGGCGGAGGTTATTTTGGCGCGGTCAGATTTGCGTCAGCAGGTGGCAATGACCCGACGAAAAACGTCACGCTCGCAGCGAGCGTCGGCTCTCTCGTACTAGTCAAGGTACCTGGTGATGTGGTCGAAAGTGTCAAACTGGAAAGCATCGATGTTCGCAGTGGCAAAGACGCAGCAAATGGTAACTCAGTTTTCACCAGCAATAAAAACCTGTATGCAGTTGCTCGGTTCAAAAACACGGGGAACGTCCACGAACAGCCTTTCGGCAAGATCATCGTGAAAAAAGGCAGCAAACTCCTCCAGACGACCGAGATCAATAACACCGACCCCAAAGGCAATGTTTTGCCGGACAGCGTACGTCGTTTTAGTATCAAGCTCGACAAAATCGGTACGTTTGGGAAATACACCGTTGAGGGTAACTTTGGGTACGGAACAAATGGCCAGCTTTTGAGCGGCAAGACCAGCTTCTTTGTGGTGCCGGTCGTGCTCATAGTCGTCGCTCTTGTGGTTTTGGCACTCCTTATTCTGGCAGCTGTAGGCTTGCCCAAAATGATCAAGCGCTACAATGCCGGAGTCGTTCGACGGGCAAACCGACGCTAGCTCCATTCGGTCTAGGCCTTGTCTACGTAAAAAATCACCGGCACGAGAGAAATGCCGGTGATTTTTGGCGAGTAGACACCTCATGTCTCTCAATGACCCCAAACCAATATACGCACCCCTCTGAGCACCGTCCGGTGCCAACGAGCGGAAGCGTCTAGTTGGAGGTTGTTGTGCTTGAGCTTGCACCGTTTGTGGTGCTGGACGAGCTATTCGTTTGGCCGTTTTGCCTATCTTTGTCCATGCGCCCGCCTGGACCGCCATGTCCGTGACTGCCGCCAAAGACGAGGTAGCGGTAGTCGGTCGGGATGTTATTGTCGGTAAACCATGTGTCCAGAGCCGTGCGCTCCGCGTCCATCGCTGCTTTGCGCTCGGTATCGGTCTTGCTATCCATGCTCGTGCGATTTACATCGCGCTGTTTTTGCAGCTCGGCGCGCTTAGCATTGATCTTATCCGCCTGATCTTGTGTGAGTTTACCGTCTTTTACGAGCTGCGCAACTTGGCCCTTGACCTCAGTTTCGCGCTGCGCTTCCATGGCAGTTCGGTTTTCATCGAAGACTGACTGGACGTCGCTTTCTTTCAGATTAAATTTCTTGGCGATAGCGCTCACGAGACCCGACATTGGGTTGGAGCTGCTACCGTTTTGCGTAGCGGCGCTCGCCATCCCTAGGCCCGTTATCCCGGCCACGGCCACAGCGGCAGCGACACCCGCGGTTACAATAGTTTTTTTCATACTCTTCCTTTGTTACGTTGATACACAGAGCTATCTGCAGATAGTTACAGTAGTGTAAGCGTGGCCTATGAGAAGACACTGAGAGGGTATAGCGTGTTCGATTTACTCCAAGTGTTTGCGTTGGGTTGGTGGGCATGATGTCTCTCGGACGACGCCGGATGATGTGCCCAGAACATAGTATTTGCAAATTAATCAATAAGTATGTTTAGATGTAGTATGTGTATCACTGAGTGCCAAGTGGATCAGCAAAGACGGTTGAGATTTTACAAACACTAAGGAGCAACATAATAAACCCTAGTGTTATTGACGGGCGCGTTCAGGACGGAAGTTTTTACAATGGTCTCCTCGTTATGACTTCTATGGGTCGAGCAAAAAGAGCCTTGATAACACCGTACAACACGGTGATTCAGTGGGAGGCAAGACTACGGCATCGTCTTGATTGGGCTGCCACGCGCCGTCGGCCAATCGCAGAGGCGGTGATTGGGTAATGATCCAGCTCGCGCCGTCTCGCAGCTTACCTTTCGTGTCACAAAAGAGCCTGAAAAACGGATGCTAGAAAGTAGATGGGAATTTCCTACGCCTCAAGCTGGACAAACGGGCGCTCTAGAGGCGATAACAACTTGGGATGTTGCGGACGCAATGGTTCGATATGCACGATTCAGCCTCCCGGTTCCTCACCAGAGCGGCTGGGTTGACCTGACTGATGCACGTCTTGCGGCCGGTAATTGGCAGATTTCAGAAGCATGCAGTCCGATAGATGTCGTCCATGGCATACATAGCCAAGTAGCACGCATGTCGTTTGTTAAACCATGAACTTTATACGCGGATACAACAGAGCATAAGGTAGGCATTTTTGGAGTTTGCCGTCGGCGAGGCAGACGGTACGGTGAGGGCGGCCGGCAATGTCGAGATGATGAACATTTTCGCTGTCAAGATCACCAGTGGGTTCATCGGCGAGGTGGTCAGTGATGGAGTGATCGGCGGGCTCTAGAAGTAATTGCGGCCACCAAAGAGGTCAGAGACTGAGCCGCCAGTGGCGATTTCGCGCAGGGCGTCAGCGATGAGTGGGGCGACAGGCAGCACGACGAGACGATCGCCGAGGACCTTTCGGGCGTAGTCAACCGGTACGGTATCAGTGACAATCAGTTTATCGATAGCTGTATCCTGTAATCTGTCGAGTGCTGGGTCAGAGAGCAGGGCGTGTGTGGCACTGGCAATGACGCCGGTTGCGCCAGATTTGCGCAGGGTTTCAGCGGCTGTCAGCAGCGTACCAGCTGTATCTATCATGTCGTCGGTCATGATGCAGATGCGTCCCTCGACACCTTGGAGCCGTTTGGGACGGACGAGTTTGCTGGAGTCATGGCGGTCGCGGGTTTTTTGGAGATGGCGCAGACGGACACCGAGTATGTCGGCGGCACGCTCTGACTCTTTTGCTCGGCCGGTATCGGGGGATACTATAGCAAAAAGCTCAGGATCACGGTCGGCCATTTCCTCCCTGAGCCCCTCGAGTATCAGCCGCTCGGCAATTAAGTGGTCAAACGGGCCGCGGAACGTGCCCTGCACCTGCGGAGAGTGCATGTCGATCGTAACCAGCCGGTGTGCGCCAGCACTCTCGAGCATGTGCGTGACGACGGCGGCAGAGATCGGTTCGCGCCCTTTAGCTTTTCGGTCTTGACGGCTGTAGCCGAGGTAGGGAATGACGACGGTGATCTCCCGGGCGGAGGAGCGACGGGCGGCATCGATGAGCAGCATGGTTTCCATAAGCGCATCATTGACCGACAGGTTTCGTTTGTAGTCATGAGCAAATGTCTGGATGATAATGACGTGCTTGCCTCGAACCGACGCATCGTACTGGACGTACAGCTCGCTATTGGCGAAACGTTTTGTGTTGAGAGGGCCAAGTGTGAGCCCCATAGCTTTGACAGTCTCTTCGGCAAGCTTAGGGTGGACGGTGCCGCTTACGATGTATAGATCATCTGGGTCAATTTTCACTTTCATACCATTCATAGCACGTGGTACCTCCCGCACAGTTTACCTCTTATATACCAGTATAGGCTAGGATGAGTAGCATTCATGAAGTATTTTTTGCAACGGTGCGTGCGACTACTAGTTCTCGGCCATTTGCACACCTGTGAGCACACGTGTAGTGTCCGTGAGACATTTGACTCTGTACTCATTTTCCGTGAAATGATCTCCATGCAGCTCGACCTATTCTAGTTCGTCGTGCTATAGCATCGAGAACTAGGATCTTGAAACTGTTTGGGCGCCTCGGGTTCAAGCCAGTCTTGGAGCCAGTAAAAAGCCGCCCCATCCGGGTGACTCTTTACTTGGAGCGATTTTTTGAATTCGCTAGAACCCATTTTAGCACAAAAGTCTAACTCTGAGCCGCGCCGCCTGTCCGCCGAAAGGCGGACGCGCCCCACCAGCCGCCCCCTTTGCCTTTTTCTGAGATTTCCCCCCGCCGAATTTCTTTTTTAGCTGAAAAGGGGTTGGCTGGTGGTTCGCCTACTGCTGGAGCAGTAGAGGCGGCGTGGCTCTAGTCGGCATAGCCGACGCGCTTCGCGCCCTCGCCCTGTAAGTTGGTTACCGATGACAAACCTATAATATATTTTTACCTTTGTTATTTTCTTTTTTATTCTCCCTCTTTTTTATATATGAATATAAAAAAGAAAGACTTATCTCTGTAAAATTGCCATAATATTATTCTAGTGCTAGAATAATATTATGAAACTATCGCTGTCTGAACAGCTTATACTTGGTATCTTGTCCGAACAGCCCCGACATGGTTATGACATTGAAAAAGTTATAGCTGGTAGAGGTATGAGAAAGTGGACAGATGTAGGCTTTTCGTCTATCTACTATGTACTTGAACGGCTTGAGGCAAAAGGACTAGCCGCCAGTACCGACGCGCAAGGTAACGAGAAAAAGCAGTATTCAATTACTGATACTGGCGTATCTGTACTAAAGAACGAAACAAGAAAGCTCATCGCCAAGCGCAAGCCTGCTAATACGCATTTTATGACTGGGCTTGCTGTCAGTCATCTGATAGGCGCAGATGAACTTATAGGCTCACTTGAACAACGTAAAGCAGAACTAACCACCGACCTAAAAGCACTGCAAGAAAAGCAATCAAGTATCAAGAACGCGCCGCAATCCGCACGCCGATTATTTAGCCTAAGCGAAACGCTGCTACAAGCAGAGCTGCGCTTTATCAAAAAAGAACTAGAAAGGGCGAAACAATGAAAGTAACTGCAAAACCATACATCGGGCAACACTGCGAAAGCACCGCCACAGGTACACTACTCGGACAAATCGGTGTTGAACTAAGCGAGCCGCTGCTATTCGGACTTGGCGAGGGCTTGAGCTTTATTTACTGGAATATGAAGATTATGGACTTTCCGTTTATCGGTGGACGGGTCAAGCCTGACCTACTGACTGCCAACATTGCAAAAAACCTCGGACTAAAACTCATTGTCAAAGAAACCTCGTCAAAAACAAAAGCATGGCAAGAAGTAAAACAGCTACTCGACAGCAACAAAGCGGTGGGTTTAAAGCTCGACTGCTACCACCTCGAATACTTTTCAAATCCTATTCATTTTGCCGGACACTACGTCGCCATACTTGGCTATGACGATAGCAAAGCATTTTTGGTAGATACCAAGCAACAAGGCTCGGAGGTAACAACTTCGCTCAAAAGTTTGGAGCTGGCACGCAGCGAAAAAGGCGCGATGTCGTCGCGCAACCTTTACTACACACTCGAAAAAGATGGCGAAACCATACCGCTTAAAAGTGCTGTTGTCGCTGCAATCCGCAGCAATGTAAAAGCCTATCTTAATCCACCGATCAAAAATCTGAATTACAAAGGTATTGAAAAAGCCAGTAGTGAGATTATCAAATGGTTTGACAGCTCAAAAGACGTAAAAACCGAGTTCGCAACCTCCGCCATGATAATGGACAGAGCCGGAACTGGCGGCGCACTGTTTCGCAACCTGTACCGAGATTTTTTGCAGCAAGCCTATGAATTGACTGGCAATCAAGCGATTGGCGAGGCACACAAAGCATTTGTTGATGTGGCACGTAGCTGGTCTGACGTTATCGCTATTTTTGAAAAGGTGGCGGAAACTGGCGAGCGTCAATATGTTTTGCAAGCGTCAGAAAAGTTAAAGGCTCTGGCGGCGCAAGAGAAAGCAGCAGTGCAACTACTTGAAGATGTGTAGTAGCCAATAGATACGCTATATCTAGCGTAGGTACACTAGATATAGCGTAGCCGCCAATGTCGCTAAAGCGACAACGCCACCACCAGCCAACCCCTTTTCAGCTAAAAAAGAAATTCGGCGGGGGGAAATCTCAGAAAAAGGCAAAGGGGGCGGCTGGTGGGGCGCGTCCGCCTTTCGGCGGACAGGCGGCGCGGCTCAGAGTTAGACTTTTGTGCTAAAATGGGTTCTAGCGAATTCAAAAAATCGCTCCAAGTTGGAAGAAATTAGGAAATTATCGCCCGAACGGGCGGTTTTTTCTTTGGTTGCGCGGAGCGCAAACCAAGGGTTTTTCAGGGGGGAGATTTGAGATTGCCCATGTGCTAAAGCACATGGATTTTTGTTTGTTTAGCGGCTAAAGCCGCTTCTGTCAAGCTCCCGTTTTTTGCAACACTCGTTCTAAACTTTTAGATTGTTGGTTT
>CAZNLV010000019.1:13899-15183 GCA_964574245.1 uncultured Candidatus Saccharibacteria bacterium | reverse complement strand
AGCAGCCCGTGCTCTACCGCGGGCGTGTCGTGACGACGATGCACGACCTCACGACGGTGCGATTCCGCAATCCAACCAAAAATGCCGCTGTATTTTGGCTGAAGCAACAGGTATATAAATGGGTCAATACGCGGGTCGCCCGTAAGTCTGCCTCCCTAATAACCCCAAGCGAGTTTGTGAAAAAAGATGTTGCAGCGTATTGCCGCGTTCCGCTAGAAAAAATAACCGTCACGCTTGAGGCCGCCGAGGCTATTCAGGACGTAGCGGAGCCTGTTTCAGTACTGGAAGAAAAACAATTTATTATGTATACGGGCAGGCCGACGCCGCACAAAAATCTCGAACGGCTTATTTCGGCTTTTTTGCTACTGCAGCAAACACACCCCGATATTGTGCTGGTGCTGGCGGGTAAAAAAGATGCCAATTATGCCCGGCACGAAGCGCGCGTGCAAGACGCGGGAATACAAAACATTATATTTACCGGTTTTGTGAGCGAAGGCCAACTACGATGGCTGTACGAAAACTGCGCGGCCTACGTGTTTCCGAGCCTGAGCGAGGGGTTCGGGCTGCCCGGGCTTGAAGCCATGACCCACGGCGCACGGGTTGTCAGCAGCAATGCAACATGTTTGCCGGAAGTATATGGTGATGCTGCCGAGTATTTTGACCCGCTGGACATCGAGGATATCGCTAGCACAATAGCGGGCGTTATCGATGATGAAACGAAGCGAAGCAATTTGATCAAAAAGGGGAGTGTCCGCGCAGGCCAGTATTCGTGGCGTCGTATGGTTGAGCAGACCCTCGCGGTATACGAAAAAGCTTTGAGGCAATAATTTTCACCCAGGAAGCATCTTTTGCCTCTATTTGTTTCGCCTGATTGATGTTAATGCTGCCTCAAACACCTGGTCAAGGCACATCACACGTGCAGTTAAACTGGGTAATACTCTCGGGCCGCTGGGCCTGAGCAACCTATTTCCACTACCAAGATAGACTTATCAAAGCTACCACCATATAAATCTTCAGCCTTATACTCATAATCCACACTACAACTTAATGAATCAACCTCGTAAACGTAAGCTTTAATATTATTCCTACTAGTAATGCCCTGCCTACCGGACACGATATTTTTCGGTCTCCCCCAAGAGCTGTTTTCTTGTAGCTGAGTCGCCTTATCCATAATTTTTTGCTGACTATCAATTGAGAGTCTTTCGTAGACGATCGACCCGTCCACCACGCACCCCAAAGTACCCCTACTGTACTTAGCCGAGCTATAACTGCAGTATTTTCGTA
>CAZNLV010000019.1:0-13799 GCA_964574245.1 uncultured Candidatus Saccharibacteria bacterium | reverse complement strand
ACCGATGTGTGCAAATCCTCGGGCGTTATTAAGCATATAGTGTATTGTACGCTACCCGCGTCGACGACGAAATACGTACGTAGCCGAACCGAGCGCGGCCGCAAAAGCTACCCACCAGAGCGCTGCCCCGCCCCGTAAACCCCTTTTTGCGGGGTCCTTGTGCGGCGATGCGAGTGCAGCCAGCTTGATGCTACCCTCTTTGACAGCTCCGCCCTGAGTGTTCGCAGAAAGAACCGCCGGACCAGCCAACGAGGCATCGTACGCATCAAACGGCACATCAGCAGAAGGCTGCGACAGCTTGGGAGCAAAGAAACTCGTGCTGCCCCCCTGTAATAGCTGGGTGATATCGCTCGCAGGGTGTGCCTGCGCCAACCCATTGCCTTGCGTCATGATAGCGCTGCTTTCTTTGGGAGTCTCAGGATCGGGTTTAGTGCTTAGGGATGGCTCTGGGCTGGGCGCAGGCGGCACAAATGGGCGCAAAAGACTATTCGCATATAGCGCATCTAGGCTCTCTGTGTCTGTGCCCTCGTCAAAGCTAAGGGGTTCGGTCAGGGGTAGGTTGGGCGAGATATCGTCTGCAGCTAAGCTACCGATCACGCCGTCACAGGCATCGTCTACACCATCGCCGTCTTCGTCGAGGCCGCTCTGCGACACCATGGGACACGAATCCGCCGTGTTGGCCACTCCATCTTCATCATAATCATTCTCATCGCCCATGACGTACACAGCTTGGCGGTAGTCAACCGGCTCTCCCGCCTCGTTGCGGCTGTAAATGTCGAGCGTATGAAAACCGGGCTCGATAGTGAGCGGCACCGAGAGCATTGCATCGGTGGTATACGGGCCGTCGTACAAAACAACCGGGTCAGAGTGCATGATAACCTGCGTGCGGGTACCGGCCTGCAGCTGTCCTGCCCCCACATTGAGCTTCGTTTTTTGCCCCTTTTGCAGCAGTGGCAAGACATCGTCTGTCTGCTGCCACTGTATGGCCTCGGTATGCCGTTGCTGCTCCGGCGCGTGGGGCGCCTGCAGGAACGTGTCGTTGAGATTGAGTGCTGGTTTGTTGTTTGGTCTAGCGGACGGCATGGCGGCTGTTAGGTTATTTGTCTTAGACATGATGGTTTGTGCGAGCAGTTTGTGCCCAAAGGCAGTCGGGTGGTAGCTCTCGTTGCCGATGCCAAGCTTGACATGTTTGAGGGTGCCCATTATATATACGTAGCCGGAAATCATCGTGTCGTCGCCGGCGGTTAGCCCGTTCATCGCCGCTTGGTTTTTGGGCGCTTCGCACAGACGATAGTTTTTGAGCGCCAGTCCAGTGTCGACATAGTACGCCCCGGCTTCGGCCGCGGCCCGCGCGATGACTCCATTGAGATACGTGATGAGACGGGCACTAAACTTGACCTCCTCGGCATCGAGGTGCACATTTGTCCCGCAGCTACCGCCCTCGGCCGCAACCTGTGGATACCCCGTAACATACAGTCGGCCGCCGCTTTGCTGCAACACATCTTTGTACGTCGCAACCATGCGGTCATACTGGCCCAATATCTGGTTCATGAGCGCCAGCCTTTCTTCGTAATATTGATAGCATGTACCCGGGTTGTGCGGACCCACACAACCGATGATGATGTCTCGAAAGGCGATGTCATTGCCACTGATAGTAAGGAGGGTTGTGCGCGGCTTGTAGGTGCGGGCGAAAATAGTCTGCTGGGCATATCCCGGACTAAAAGTTGCTAATAGCTGTTCCTTGTTGCGCATGTCCCATCGTTCTTTATTCTTCGCTTGGCCCTCGTACTCGCTTTCATTCTTCACCTCTCCCTTAGGATCCCCCGCCGCCATGCTCACATCAAACATCTTTGCACCCGAGCACGCCACAGAGCGGCCGTACGGGAACTGCACGGCGCCGAGAAGGTACGGATGCGACAGCCGTGAAAGGTGGCATTTGTTGTTTTTTGTGTTTGTACCCGTCCAGTAGGTACCCGTCGCACCCTCGCCGGAAATGTACGAATCCCCCAGTCCGAGCACGCCCACATACTCCCGGGTGATCGATTCTGGCATATGCACGGCATACCGCGCAACCTTGAAAGCGCTCGGTCCAGTGCGGTCATACACCGTGTCAAAGGTCAGCGTATCGTCAGCCACAAACCGGACTCGGCGCGGATACTCTGCGCTGGGCAGCACATCCCGTATGCCGCGAGCATTGCCCGTACGATATTCACCCGTCCAGAGATCCTTGAACTCACAGGCGTTATTGCTGGTAGCCGTAGACCGATTTGTGTACTGATCAACACAGCTCATGGTGTCATAGACGCGTAAACTAGGCCGCGTCCCACTGCCCGCCGGTACCCGCAGCGTCAGCGCCACAAAACGCCCGTCATCACTGATAGTCATCGTATCACCGAGCGTATCGCCGGGCTTATACGCGCCCGCCTCCCATGCAATAAGCCGCCCATTGAAATGCGTCGTGTCAGTGACCATGATGCCGCCACCCGACACCAGCGCGACCATCCACTGCCCGTTTGTTGAGTACGCTACTCCGCTATGAGCGAAAGCGATCGACTCGACGCCGCCAGCGGCCGTGGAATGAGTGAGGGTCCTCGGTAGCGATCCTTTATACGAATATTCACGCAAGCTAGTGCTATACACAAGCTTACTCGCATCATACGCCCCAGAGCGGTAGGTTTTGCCGTACACCACATTTCTCGGCAGGGTCTCGGTAAGCACAAGGTCAGGCTTGTTTGGTACGCTTGGCAGTATGTCTCCGCTAAATGTGTTATTGAAACGCTGCACGCCATTTGGACCGTCAAATATATACGCTGGCGTCATCGTACCAAGTGGTGTTTTGTAGGCACAGGCTGCCACTCCGTTTGGCTGCGCTTTCATCTCGCAGTCAATGCTCGTACTGGGCGGCTCGACATTTTCGGGTAGATCCTGCTCTTTTGTGATGCTTGGCTCGGTGCTGCTGAGCCAGTTACTCCTACCCGCATTCGCTGCCGAGACAAAAGCCGTGCTACCGACACCCACAGCCAACAATGCGATAAACCAGATACGACCGGTGAAGCGACGCAGCATATATACCCAATCCACACTAAATCAGTCAATAAATTAACTGGAGCATACTCTTTTATACCGGTTTTTGCAAGTAGATTATGGGGCTATAGTATTTCTTATGGCTGTCGTCGTCTTATGACCGTCATGACGAATTCGCGCGCGTGGTACTGCCCGATCGGCCGGATTTTGCTCAGCAGCCACGTGTGCTAGCAGATCAGCGCCGACACAGCGAACCATAATATCTCTGAATCGTTCGGGCAATATACCCACCGGCTCCTCACCAACCGCTTGGTACTGTCCTAGGAGTGTGCCCGTAACTGCTTGCGTGTTATATATGACGGTATCGATAGTGGTTTCGCCTACATATTTCTGAAATTCCCGTACATAGTCCACGACATGCCAACCGGCGTGCTGCTCAGGTCGGTTCATGAGATTTGCTACGCATACCACCTGTGCTTTTGTGTTTTGTAGCGCTTCGGCTACGCCGTCAACGACACAGATGGGTAGAAGCGTCCAGTTCAGGCCGCCAGGCGCTAGGATGACAACATCCGCACACGCAATTGCTCCCCGCACCTCCGGTGTAACGACCGCGGCGGGCTCCAGCCACACATTTGTGGAGCCGTGATCGATGCTGTGGAGCCGCACCCGCTCTTGGCCACGGATTATCGTCTCGCCGTCCTGCATTACTAGGGTATGGTTGGTGAGTGTAACGGGTAGAATCTCCCCCGTGCACTTGAGCATGTCTGCGGCTTTTTGCACAGCCACACTAAAATCTCCCGTCTCTAGTTCCAAAGCAGCCAGCAGCAGATTGCCCGCGGCATGCCCCGCTAGGTCGCCGTCCAAAAACCGATGAGAAAAAGCCCGTGCCAGTACATCGTCTCCAGCAAGTGCCGTCAGGCACTGACGAATATCCCCTGGGGGCATGACGCCATAATCCGCTCGCAACCTCCCGGTTGACCCCCCATCGTCACACATATTTACGACAGCCGTAAGATGCGGCGTCCACTCTTTGAGACCGAGCAGCAACTCATAGCTGCCCGTGCCCCCTCCGAGTAGGACGACCCGAGGCGCCTCCTCCATGCCTACCCCTCGACGGGCCGAATCACGATATGCCTATCTCGCCCCTCGCCCACAGAATCACTCACAAGCCCTGCCTCGCTCGCAACCCGATGTACTGTTCGTCTATCAGCGGCATTCATTGGCTTCACTTCGTATGGTTCACCGGTTTGTTGCACCTTTTTTACCCACTCTGCGGCCGTTTGCGCGAGTCGATCGGCCCGCTGTTTTTTGTACTCAGCCACATCCACATTGACACGGACGATTTCATACCCTTTATTTTTGAGTGCGCCGCTTACCAAAAACTGTATGGACCGCATAGTATCACCATGCTGACCAATGAGAAATCCATTGAGATGCGTCGACGGTATATTGAGCTCAATCACCTCGCCGTCCTCGCTCGTGGCGTAGACGTCGGTATTGAGGCCAAAAAAGGACAGGATGTCTTCTACGTATTTTTTTGCGAACTGGATTGCCGCTTCGACTTGGTCTTCCATTATCGTCTCCTCCTCTTTTTAGATTTTTTCGGAGTTTTTTTGGCGTTTTGGTTTTGAGTGGTGGTTTGTACTATCTCTGCTTCAGGTACCGATGATAGAGTGATCTTGCTACCGCGTTCGGTGCGAAGTGGCTTGTCTGACTCAGCCGCCGCAACGAGCTCTTCTGCGTCGTCTTTCAGCGCCGCTCGTTGCTGGAGATACGCAACAGCACCACCCACAAACCAATAGAGGCTGAGCGCCGCCGCAAGATTGATCGTGAAAAGCAGCACCATGATTGGTATAACATATTGCATCCCCCGCCCGACCGCGGCACTTACCTCCGCCTGATCGGCTTGCTGCCCCTCGCCGGCGGCCTTGAGAATATGCCGGAGCTTGCGAGCATCTTTATCTTGGGGCATGAGCTGCCGGCTCGTCAAAAATTGTACGCCGGCGCTCAAAAACACAAGCAACAATGCCGGAGCGTAGATACCTTTGGGACTAACGGCCGCTTTTGAGAGATCGACAACTCCAAAAAGCGAGTTATCAAAAGCGTGAATATTGCTCGCAACATGCTGGAGCCAACTCGTGTGCTGCAAAAAAGGATATGCAAAATTTACAATCTGATGTGGATCGCGGATAACCTTGATAAGCCCCATGTAGAGCCCAAAAAGCACAATCATCTGGACAATGAGCGTCGGAAACATCCCAAACGGGTTAACCCCTCGTTCTTTGTACAGCTCCATCATCAGTTGCGCTTCACGCTGGCGGTCGCCTTTTGCCTCTTTTTTTATCCGCTTCAACTGGGGTTGGATTTGACGTGTAATCTTGGTTTGGCGCAGTTGTTTTTTTACCAGCGGCCACATAAGCAGCCGTATAACAACCGTAAAGAGGATGATTGCGAGGCCAAAATTATGCCCAGGGATCTGGCTATATATCAGTACGAGTAGATTAAATATTGGCTGGACAATATATGTTGTAAACATAGTTTCCCTTTCAGCTACCTACTATACCACGCTCTTTGTTGGTTTGCTGTGGACGGCGCCCGTGCTTGCCTCCCCCTACTCGTCCTGCCGGGTCAGAAGCCCACGTCCCTCGGCGTAGCCGCGCAGTCAGATTTGCAACCTCGCTCGAAACGATTTTTGCGGGCGCCACCGCAAGCCGAGCGTCATATACCGTGATGAGCAGTTCGTAGTTTTCGACCACGCCCTCATGTTTAGTGCGGAGCGCTTCGTACAAACGCCGGCGTATCCGGTTACGCACAACCGCGGATTTGTGTACCTTTTTGCTCACGACAACCCCAACCTTCCCGTCACCACTCTGCGCCCTTTTGACCCGGGCGGTCATGGTTCCGAGGCGTACCACCGTACTACTCGCATACAAACGCTGAATTGCCCGTCGCGACGAAAAACGGTGCTTTTTTGTCAGCATACTTCAGTACTACCCTAAGGTCACTTAGTGAGTTAGGCGCACGCGGCCTTTATTACGACGACGCTTCAAAACAGCTTGTCCCGTTTTGGTAGCCATACGCTTCAAAAACCCATGTTCTTTACTGCGATGACGCTTTTTTGGCTGATATGTTCTCTTTGGCATGTCTCTATCACTTCCTGTCTATTACTTGCTTTGTCTCGAAGTTTAGTATACCACGAGAATTGGCCCGCTCCCTACGCCTCGGATCGAGCACGAGCATTTGCTATTCAGGCGATAGTATAGCAAAGTTATCCCCCTTTTCACAATCTTTTCCACAATTTTCTTGAGGTGAATGTCGGCTGTGGATAACCCTACATCCTGTCGGCGCTTTTGGTCTTGACAAGATAGTTGTATAAATTATTGTGGAAAACTCCCCCCAGACTACGCTATAGTAGGTGTCACTAAGGGGATACAACGAGTGAACACGGCATCACAAGACCGGCTATGGCAGACTGTGCTGGGGGAAATAGAGATTTCTGTTTCTCACGCCAACTATGTGACGTGGTTCAAAAAAACCTATGTACTAAAACAGACTGACAACCTAGTCGTCATAGGCGTGCCCAACGTTTTCATAAAACAGCAGCTGGAACGAAAATACAATCAACTCATCGTCGACACCGTACGCAAAAACGGCCTCCCCGCCGCAGCGATTGAGTACAAAATAAAGTCACCCGATCCCACCCGGATTCAGGCCGAACCTCCAGAGGAACCCGTGGCGCTCGGAGTAACACGCCCACACCATTATTCTTCTCCCCAAGCATCACCGGTCAGCCCCACGCGCAAAAGCGGCAGCCTAGCTCGTTCGTACCGACAGGGTCTCAACGAGAAATACACCTTCGAAAACTTTGTGGTTGGTTCTGGAAATGAACTCGCGTACGCAGCTTGTCAGGCTGCTGCGGCCGAGCCCGGCACAAAGTACAACCCCCTATTTTTATATGGCGGTGTCGGCATAGGAAAAACCCACATCATCCAGGCGGTTGGTAATGAAATAATCCGTCGACACCCCGGTGCACGAGTAGTATATATATCGAGCGAACAGTTCTTACAGGAGTTTGTCGACGCGGTGCGTTTCAAAAAGAACACAGATTTTGCCGACTACTACCGCGGCTCAGATGTTCTCATCATCGATGATGTACAGTTTTTAGCCGGGAAAGAGAAAATTCAGGAGGAATTTTTTCACACTTTCAACGCCCTGCACCAAGCAAATAAACAAATCATCATTAGTAGCGACAAACCACCAAGTGAAATCCCCACGCTAGAAGAGCGCCTGCGCAGTCGATTTGTCTGGGGTATGAGTATCGACATGCAAAACCCAGATTTTGAGACGCGCTGCGCAATCATCCAAACCAAAGCGGACGTCCACGCAGTAGAGCTTGCTCCCGACGTTGTCGAGCTGCTGGCTACTCAGTTCCAAACAAATATCAGAGAGCTTGAGGGCGCACTCAATAGAGTGCTCGCATTTTGCGAAATGCGAGGCCTCGCTCCCGATATCGCTACCGTCAAAGGGCTGCTCGGCGATAACGCCAGCCGCCCAAAACACCTAAGCGCGCGGCAAATTATTGAACGCTGCGCCAAATACTACCAAGTGTCTCTCGAGGATATTATGAGCCCAAAAAGAGACAAGGATATTGTCGTCCCGAGACAGGTGGCCATGTACCTACTCCGGAGCGAACTGCACCTCAGTTTTCCCAAAATCGCTCACGAGCTCGGCCGGAAAGACCACACCACAGCAATCCACTCCGTAGAAAAGGTCAGCAAGCAGGTTAACCTCGACCCCCACATTCGCACAACCATACACGACATCAAGGAGCGTCTCTATGCTTAATTGTTTCATACACCCTCGACATAGCCTGTGTTTTTGGTGTGGAAATCCTGTGTCTAATGCCGGTGCAGTGCCGCGGTTTTCCCCCACAACCTCCGTACCCCCACAAAGCGGAGGGGGAAAACACCCTGTTTCTACACAGTTTTTACCTCTGGCTCTCCTCCGTATTTTCCACGGTCTTATCGCCCTATTCACCCCTGTAAAAAGACGGTTATTCACGCTATCCACAATGCCTATTATTACGCCTGCTTTTAGAAATAAACTAATTTATAATAAGACATACTGGTGGAAAGTCGGAGGGGCACAATGAAGTTAAAAGTCACTCAAGAGAATCTCGCAAAAGCACTCGGATATGTTGCCCGTGTTGCAAACACTCGGGGTACCCTACCCGTGCTAGCAAACGTGCTACTAAAAGTCGAAAATAACCAGCTAAAACTTGCGACTACCAACCTTGACATTGCCATATCCTGCATCGTGGGGGCGCAGGTAAAAAAAGACGGCGCCCTAACAGTGCCCGCTCGCCTGTTGCAAGACCTAGTGTCGAGCCTACCGAGCGGTGTTATTGAGCTCGAACAGGATGAGCTTCGTTTGAAGATACAAACAGAACACTACAAATCTGTTATTAATGGCGTAACGGCCGACGAGTTCCCGGTTATGCCCGCCATCGAAAAGGGCAAAACGTTCTCTGTCCCCGTCCAAGCCCTAAAGGACGGTTTACAGCAGGTTGTTTTTGCGGCGTCAAACGACGAGAGTCGTCCTGTCCTTACGGGGGTTCTTTTCCAGAACATCGACGGGACTATAGTTGCAGCCAGTACGGACAGCTACCGTTTGGCGGAGAAAAAACTCATGAAATCCAACGAAGAGCCACATCTTCTCGTACCTGCTTCGGCGCTCCACGACCTACTCCGGATAGTATCGGATCAAACGGGAGAAGTTGCGATTGTGTGTGATGATCAGCAAGCCCTGTTCCAGCTCGATGGTATTGAGCTGGTGGCGCGGCTGATCGAGGGAAAATACCCAGACTACCGCAAACTAATTCCCGAGACATTCACTACGACAGCCGTCATACCTCGGGCTGAGTTTATCAATATCACCAAGGTAACAAGTCTGTTTGCCCGGGAGAGCGCGGGTAGTATTGTTATTAGTGTAGACGACGCGGCGGGAAGTATGTGGATTCGGGCTGTGGCGTCACAGCTCGGAGAAAACAATGCGACGGCGTCTGTCCAAGCAACCGGATCTGGAGAGATAACCCTCAACTCGCGCTATGTCCTTGAGGCATTGCAGGCGATGAGGGGTCAGGATGTACGTCTCGGCTTCAATGGCAAGGTCGACGCGGTGTTGTTCTCTGACCCCGCAAGTGACGAGTATCGCCATCTCATTATGCCGCTCAAAAGCTAACCTTACTCTAGCCCGACATGTGATACTTCGGTGTTGGTAAGCATTAGTGATCCAAAAAGGGTGTTTTTTTTGGCGAAATCACCCACCCCGCCCGATAACTCAAAGCGCACACTAGGTCTAGGTTAGTTATGTCTATGATATCAATGCAGACCCACATATTTCACCTAGGGTGACCCTGTGTCAGAGGCGGTTTTACCCCATAGCTCAGTTAGTTAAGGAGTGGAACAGCAGAAGTGTATCGCCCCCTACCCAAAAGGTTCACAGAAAGGGTCTACTCTGGGATGTATAGCCGTTGCGCCTAGGCTGAGCTGTCTACAAAGTATGACCTAAAAACTATACACTATATAGTATGATTACCGGTTTACGACTCCAACACTTTCGTTCGTATGAGGATGCGACGTTTGTGTTTGGTGATGGAGTAAATATACTTGTGGGGCCAAACGGCAGCGGCAAAACAAACCTTCTCGAGGCGCTGTTGGTGGCTGCTCGGGGTAATTCATATCGAGTTGGTGACGGCGAGCTGGTGCAGTTTGGGAGCATATGGGCGCGGATCGATGCCGAGGAAGATGATGGTCATCACAGGACGCTCAAACTGCAGAACAATGGAGCGGTCAAAAAAACCTACGAAATAAACGAGAAACCCTACCAGCGCTTGCCCGAGCACAAAAAACTCCCGGTTGTGTTGTTTGAGCCCAATCACCTTCTAACACTTTCGGGACCACCAGACGGCCGGAGGGCCTACCTTGACGACATACTTGAACAAACCACCCCCGGGTTTACAAGCTTTCGTAGGAACTACCGACGGGTTTTGGCGCAGAGAAATGCACTGTTAAAACAACCCAACACCAAGCCGGAGGAATTTTTCCCGTGGAACCTACGCCTCGGTGAGCTCGGGGCGGTTATTCACAGGAGTCGAACTGCGCTTATTGAGACGTTTAACCAAGCTATTGCGCAGCTCTACACCGAACTTTCAAAAGACGATATTCCTGTGACGCTTGCCTATGAGAGTCGTTTTGCGGCGAGCGACTATGAAACAAAGTTGTTTCATATGCTTGAAAGCAACCTGCACCAAGACACCGCCCGGGGCTTTACGTCGCACGGACCGCACCGCGAGGATTTTGGAGTGCTGTTTGACGGGCATCCAAGCCACAGTTCTGCTTCGCGCGGCGAGATGCGTACTGCTGTGCTCACACTAAAAATCCTGGAACTCCGTGAACTACACAGGGCTACCGGCCGCTCTCCACTCCTCCTACTCGACGATGTTTTTAGTGAGCTCGATAGCTCTCGCCGTCACCTGCTTGCCGCGTACATGCAGCACTATCAGACTTTTTTGACGACAACTGACGCCGATGCGCTCACAGATACGCTTGCGCATAGTACGCTCATCAATATTCGACATACGTAGCCTAGTCCACGGCATAGCAGGGGTGGCCTTGAGCCGCAGGTCAACGGTATGGTTACTGAGCGCCGACGGTATTGATGGTGTAGAGCGACGAACTAATCCCGGATTTTTTGATATCTTTCTGGACGTTTGCATTGATCCAAGTCGAAACAGTTTTGCTGAGCGGCTTGTCACCATAATTTGGTGCGATTACCACGGTATTTTTGTAGACAGAAGCGGTGGCGATGTCTGGGGATTTGATGAGCGAGACGATCTGTTTATCTATGGGGCCGGTTGCGGAAACAGGAGCGTCCTGTATGAGGAGAGCAACCCGATCATGCAGCGGGTTTACGGCGCAGAGTAGGTAGGTGCCCTTCTGTGGAACTGTGTTGGTCCCGCACGAAGTGTAGTCGCCAAACACGTAGTTGTAGTAGCCGCTTGCGGTTGCCGGGTCGTACGACATGATTCCTTGTTTTGTGACAAACTTAGCCTCACCCGAGTCGAGTGTAAAGGCGCTGGTGACACCGGGGAATGTATATAGGTATTTGGTTTTTTTGCCAGAGATATCATAGACGGATGCGCCCGTCATCCCTATGACACAGAGTTTTTCTTTTCCGCAGAGTACAGCAGATTTGTAGGCATAGGGCAGTACGGCATGTTTCTGTCCTTCGTCGGTGGATACAATGATTTCTGTTGTACCGCGGGCTTCGGTGAGGCGGAGTGGTGATGAACTTTCAGCATCGAGAGCGCCGTTTGTGTACAAACTCACAACCGCGCCGTTTTGGACGGAGGTGCTACGACCGGAGAGTCCGGGTGTCTTGGGGGGGTCGGGGGCGATCTTTTTGGGGGGGGCTGACAGCGACGAAAAATACCAAAATTCAGACTGCGATGTATTGTACACAATCAAGCCGTCTTTGTAGGCTTGGAGCGAGTAGGTACTTTTCGGCTTCAGAGATTTGGCGAGTGTGACAGTGTGGTCTAGGCGGTCAAGCGGGTTGGTTACAAAGGAAAATCCAGGCACATCCTCCTTGGAGCTATACAGAAGCGCGACAGTTTTACCGTTAGCAATAGTGGTCATACCGATCAGCCTTCCGTACAAACCGGCCTGCACTGGGGTGGTGCGGGTCGGTGTATAGTCGGTGGCCGGGAGGTGCTCGAGGAGGCTTGCGGTGTAGTCTCCGCAGGCGAGCGAATACAATCTTTCACCTACGTAGTACATACATGAGCCTGGATTGTTGCCCACAAATGTCCGAGCATTTTCAGTATGGAGCACAGGAGAAACTTGTTTTGTGCGCAGGAGCCCCGGCGCTTCGACAAACCCAACGTAACTTTTTTGTGGTTGAGTGACGTCTATGCGGTAACTTCCCTTTTTGACTAGTTTTTTGACGCTGCCCGAACTGCGCTCAAGATAGAGCGGCTTGCCCATGCTGTCGGTAATGGTAAAAACCTTTTCGCCGGAATATGCTGAGCCATCAATAGAGATATAGGCGTGATTCCATATCCAGCTAAAAACCACAAGCAGCACAATGATAAAAAGGAGACCAGTAGCATAGAAAATCGTTTTTTTATTGACGAGGCTAGTATACTGTTCCACTTGAGCATCCTGTTCTTGGTAAGCTTTTAATATCCGGGGGTAGTCGCCCCTCGCCCAGTGCTACGAGGTATTTTTGGGGGCAGACCGCCACGCCGTCCACATTTATTTGAAAATGAAGGTGTGAGCCGGTAGAGTAGCCTGTCGAGTCGGCGTGCATGATAAGCGCTCCTGCCTTGACGGTATCACCCTCTTTTGCGCCGGTGATTGTGCCGCCGTCTAACCCATGGCCGTACACCATGGTCACGCCGTCGCCGACGTCGATGGTGACGCCTTCTCCGTACCCGCCTTCATTGGGGGCTTTGATGATTTTCCCGCTCGCCGAGGCGTACACACTCGTGCCGGTCGGAACCGGGATATCCGCGGCGTTGTCGGCGCTGCCATCGCTATGGAGGTGGTGGTCTTTGGAGAACCAGTCGGGGTGTTCGTCGTACCATTTTTGGTCAACCGGCAGGACGTAGAGACCGCCGCCAGATGTACAAGTGGTCGAGGATGTGCCGCCTGTCGTGCTACCAACCCCAGAACCGTATTTATCTAGGACGGTCACGGCATATGCGAGGCGTGCATCGACGGAGCCAGCTTCGTCTGCTGGCCGTTCAAAGCCAAAGTATTTTCCGCCAACATTTTTATCCCCTTGAAAAGCCAAGACTGCCTCGCGCAAATTATCTCGGAGTGATGTGCTGGCCGCCAGCGCTTTGATGTCATCTCCGGCAATCTTTTCGGGTATGTCAGTCCTGCCTTCCAGCTGGTCCCAGACAAAGGTTATTTGTACGCCCAGCTTATCTGCATCCTCTACGGTGTGTGCGGCGGCGCCCGTCGAGGGGTCTTTGGAGTTGATGAATTTCGATCCAGGCGTCCATTGGACCAGTCCCCACCCCCCATCTGATCCAGAGTCCAAAAAGTCTGCAGCCGTCGTGATGACATCTGAGGGTGTGCCCTGTTTACGCTGCGGCAGGACGCCCGATTCTATGTACATATTGCCGACTATGCCTGCCGCCTGCACGGCCGGCAGTTTTGCGGTAGTGGTCAGGTAGTCGAACACAGATTTTGTGTTAGCCTCCGTGTCACCATTTGTTATGTCGGTACCGGAGCAGCAGCTGCTAGCTGGCATGCCGGACGTGTTACCCTTGAAAGATTGGATCGTTGCGTTGGCGAGCACCACGGCCGCTGCAGCGTCTTCGTTGTCTTTGACCGCCGCGATGATGTCGTCCATGGATTTTTCGGCCGATTCTTTGGTCGAGGCATTTGGCAGTGTTAGGAGCGGCATGGTGACACCGGCTGCAAGTGCTCCGGCTACGGCTTTGCCGACCGAGCCCGCTTTGTCTGTTACGGATTTGACGGCGATATCGTCGGTCGTGACGAGACCGGTAAAACCAACGTCGGTTCTGAGATAATCGACGACCTTTTTGCTCAGGCTAGCAGGGTTGTCGCCGTCGAGCTTTTCAACATAGAGGTTGCTCAGCATGACTGCGCCGTTGGCGTGTGTTTTGAGTACTTCACGGTAGGGCTCGACGTTTTTGGTTATATCGCCTTTGAGCACGACTTTTTCGGTGTCGGTGTTGC
>CAZNLV010000018.1:0-16179 GCA_964574245.1 uncultured Candidatus Saccharibacteria bacterium | reverse complement strand
CCTCCGCATGTGATCGGATGCGCGTCGTGATGGGAAAGAGGCTCGTACTGTGTGTAGTTTTGCGGGGACGCACGAACCTTAAAAACATAAGGACAGAGCCGATGATGGGGAAGACGCGGTATTTGCCCATGCGAGCGACCAAGCGTCCCGAACCGATCGACCCGACCATCATACCGGCGACCATCGGCAGCATCATCAGGCCTGATTTTGTCGCCGAATCACCGCGGACGAGCTGTTGGTATTGCGGCAAAAAGATTAGTGCGCCAAACATCGTTATACCAAATACAAAGCTCAGTAGCGACGTTACCCGCACGACAGAATCTCTAAACATATGAAGGGGAATGATCGGCTCGGCAGCGTGCCGCTCGCGCCAGATAAAGAGCCCCGCAAAGATGACCGCAGATGCAAAGAGACCGATTATTTGGGCTGAACCCCACGGGTAATCTACGCCTCCCCAAACAGTGCCGAGGAGCAAGCTGACGACACTCGTTGTGAGCAAACCGGCGCCGAGCCAGTCCACACGGTGCGGCGAGCGGCGATATGGCAGATGGAGACGGGAACTGATCATGGCAAAAGCGAGCAAACCGATCGGCAGATTGATGTAAAACACCCAGCGCCATGACCAGTGGTCGGTAAACAGTCCACCGAGCAATGGGCCTATGACGCTCGATATGCCAAACATAGCACCAATGTAGCCTTGGTACCGACCTCTTTCCCGCGGGGAAACGATGTCGCCGATGACGGCAAAAGCCAGCGACATCAGGGCGCCGCCGCCGATGCCTTGCAGCCCGCGGAAAAGAATTAGCTGTGTCATGTCCTGAGCGGCACCGCAGAGCGTCGAACCGAGTAGGAAGATGCCGATGGCGATGAGAAAGAGCTTTTTTCGTCCGTACATATCGCTCATTTTGCCAAACAGCGGTGTCGCCACGGCGCTCGTTAGCAGGTAGGCCGTGGCTACCCACGCGTACTCGCTGAGCCCATGGAGCTCCTCGGCAATTTTGGGCAAAGCGGTCGATACAATGGTCTGATCGAGTGCTGCTAGAAACACAGTCAGTGCGATGGCAGTCATGATGGGCATGATCTGCTCGTGCGTCAGTGGCTTACTATGATCGATGTCGGCAACGCTGGCATGAGGCTTGAATATTTTTTGGAATAGTTTCATCTGGGATTATCCTTTCGTATCTGTTGCTTTTAGTTTGGTTTGCATGGCGCGGAAAATTTTGTGGTGAGCTTGCACGAGCAGACTGAGCTCTTCGTCTGATAGATCGTGGACAATATCCATGATAAATCCGTGCCGTTCACGCTCTATCGCCTCCAGTTGTTCGAGGCCGTTGCTCGAAAGCTTTAGGTCGCTCACGCGCCTATCGTCAGTTCGGGCGGTACGCTCTACGTAGCCTCTTGCGTGCAGCGCGTCGATGGTTTGCGAAACGGCGCCGGGGGTGAGAGCTAGCTGTTTTGCGAGGTTCTGTGCGGTTATTGGTCCGAGCTGGTTGAGTGTAAAAAGCATGCTGAGTTGGCTACTCGTGATCATTTCGCCGTCGAGACATATGTAGGTGCGGCCGTGCATCATGCGTTTGATGCTGCCGATGAGGGCGAGGAGTTCAGTAGTGGCTGTGGTACGATCCATAGTTTAGTCACTAAACTATATAGTAGCTAAACTATATGTGTCAAGCCTAGCAGCGACGAAGAGTAGTGTCATCCTAAGCCATGTGCTAACGTGTTCCAGTATGATTTCAGGGTACTTGCCTTCCCGGGGGCCAACACCATAGCGTCAACATACAAAAAGCCCGCCTGTAGCGGACTTTTTGTGGGCATTTGGTTTGCGGTCCTCCGCAAAGCGATTAGCTTTTGGTAACCATGCGGTACAAAAAGAGTAGTACAACCGCACCGCCTACGGCCACCAAAAAACTGTAGAGGTCAAAGCCCGTCACGCCCGCTTTGCCAAACTGATGCATCAGCCAGCCTCCCAAAAAGGCGCCGACTATACCAACCACAATATTCATAACCGCTCCTTGACGCGCGTCCGTGCCTGCGATCATCGAAGCGACCCAGCCCGCTAGTGCCCCAAAAATTATCCAAACAATAAAATTCATACCTGACTCCTTATTTTTGATCGTGTGATTATCAGCTTTTATACCTATCGTGTCCAGCGGTGTCTCTAACTATTTTTGGCCTCCTTTGCGTCCTGCTTCGCGGGCCCGATCCGGATTATTTTTGAAGTTTCCCGGGCTCAAACGACCACCTTTTTTTCCCGCTTCTGATGCCCGCTTTGGGTCGTTTTTGAAATTGCCGCCACTCGTCTGGCCACCTTTTTTACCGGCAAGTGCATGACCGTGCGGGTCTCCGTGCCAACCTTTGCCAGATGGTGTTGGTGATGATAGTGGTGGTGATTGCGCCATACTCAAATGCTCCCTTCTGAGACATACTGTAGGCGTAGTGCCATAAAAAAAATATGAGGTAGCTCACAAACCGTACCAAGCATTTACCACGAGACTACATATGGCATGTTTTTGGGGTGCTGAATCTATAGTCGGGACTTAAGAATTTCGGATATTTCTGGCACGTGCGCACTCAGGGCGTGTAGTCTTACGGCTCGAGATTTTAGTCTTTCACCTAGGATTCATGCACAACAGAGGGGCGTTTTACCTCATCCAGTGTTTGCAGGTTCCTAATGCGGCCACTCCCAGTTTCGGACTTCAGGCATATCGAGGCCGTTCGTCTGTATATAGTTGGTGTGCTCGATCAGTTTTTGCTGCATGGCTGTCTTCAGAGCCTGCGCCTTTGGTGTGTTGAGTGGCGTTCTTTCAATAGCGTCGATCACTAGGTGAAACCGATCCATCTCATTTTTGACAGTCATGTCAAATGCCGTTGTGATAGTGCCCTCTTCTTTGTAGCCACGGACATGGACATTTTTATTTGCCCGACGGTAAATGAGTCGATGAATAAGCCACGGGTAGCCATGAAAGGCAAATATAACTTCTGTATCTGTCGTGAACAGCTCATTATATTCAATATCACTGAGCCCATGGGGGTGTTCGGTATCGGGCTGGAGTTTCATGAGGTCGACAACATTGATGACGCGAACCTTGAGTTCCGGTAGGTGTTTGCGTAGAATCGCAGTAGCAGCCAAAATCTCGAGTGTCGGTATGTCACCCGCTGCCGCCATAACAATATCCGGATCTTCTTGAGGGCCACAGGTGCTCGCCCAGTCCCAAACACCAATGCCCTTGTTGCAGTGTTCAACAGCCTGTTCCATGGTAAGCCACTGGGGGGCCTCATGCTTTCCGCAAATAGTCAGATTGATATAGTTTCGGCTGCGTAGACAGTGATCCATGACGCTGAGCAGGCAGTTGGCGTCGGGAGGCAGGTAGACTCGAGCAATGGCCGCTTTTTTATTGACGAGATGGTCGATAAAACCGGGGTCTTGATGCGTAAAGCCATTGTGGTCTTGTCGCCAGACGTGGCTCGTGAGCAAGAAATTGAGTGAAGCGATCGGTTCACGCCACGCTAGCTCGCTACACATTTTAATCCATTTTGCGTGCTGATTGACCATGCTGTCAACGATGCGAATAAATGCCTCGTAACTGTTCAGTAGGCCGTGTCGACCCGTCAGCAGGTAACCCTCCAGCCAGCCCTCAGCCTGATGCTCGCTGAGCTGAGAGTCAAGTACTTGGCCGTCAATCGCCAAAAACTCATCACTGTCTTTGGTGCGTGCATTCCACTGTCGATTTGTGTTTTCAAATACTGCCTCCAGACGGTTAGAGACAGTTTCATCTGGAGCAAACATGCGAAAGTTTCGGTGTTCTGCGCTCAGCTTCATGACATCACGCAGCCATGGCCCGAGTGTGTGGGTGTTGCCAGCGTTGACGACGCTGGGATATGGTACCGGTACGGCGTAGTCGCGAAAGTCAGGTAGATGCAGTTCACGCAGGAGGCGACCGCCATTGGCGTGCTCGTTGGCTCCCATACGTCGATTGCCTTTGGGAGCAAGATCTCTGAGGTTGGAGTTTAGACGACCTTTTTCATCAAATAATTCTTCCGGTCTGTAACTTTTGAGCCAATCTTCGAGTAATTGTACGTTTTGAGGATGTTGCTCATCGACCAAAAAAGGTACTTGGTGAGAGCGAAAATTATCTTCTATCTTTTGCCCGTCGATCTCTTTCGGCCCGGTCCAGCCTTTGGGCGACCGCAGAATGATCATGGGCCACCGAGGGCGCGTGGTGTCACCGGCCGTTCGAGCATTTGTTTGGATGCGCTGTATCTCCGTGAGTACCTCGTCAAGCGTTGCCGCCATACGCTGATGCATGTGTTCGGGTTCACTCCCTTCCACGAAAAACGGAGTATATCCATAGCCTCGAAAGAGCTCTTCGAGCTCATCTCGTTCTATTCGTGCGAGCAGTGTGGGGTTGCTTATTTTGTATCCGTTGAGGTGCAAAATCGGCAGGACCACCCCGTCTGTTTTTGGGTTTATGAACTTATTGCTATGCCAGGCAGTGGCAAGCGGGCCAGTTTCGGCCTCGCCGTCACCGATGACGCATGTTGCGATCAAATCGGGGTTATCAAAGACGGCCCCATACGCATGGCTCAGCGAATATCCTAGCTCGCCGCCCTCATGGATAGAGCCAGGCACTTGAGGGGATACATGGCTGCTTAGTCCTCCTGGCCACGAAAAAAGCTGAAAGAGTCTACGCATGCCTTCTTCATTTTCAGGCATATCAGGATACACCTCACTCCATGTTCCTTCCATGTAGGTATGTCCCATCAGGGCAGGACCACCGTGGCCTGGTCCTGAAAGGTATATCATGTTGAGATCGCGTGCAGCGATTACTCGGTTCAAATGAGTGTAGATAAAGTTTTGGCCCGGTGTCGTGCCCCAATGCCCGAGGAGCATACTTTTTACGTCATCAAGCTTAAGCGGCCGGCGAAGGAGGGGATTGTCCCGTAGATAGATCTGCCCGACCGAGAGGTAGTTTGACGCTCGCCAGTAGGCGTCTAATCGTGCCAGCTCGTCAGTAGTTAGTGGGGTATCAACAGTTTCCATCTAGTTCCTTCCTAGTATTACTCGATATGTTTCACTGGCTATCATCTGCGATTCATCTGTTGGTATGACATGGACGCCCACTGGTGCTCCGTCCTCAGAAATGAGGCGTTCATTTGCGGTGTTGCGCGCAGGATTGAGCCGTATGCCTAGATAGTCGAAATTTTGGCATATGCGCTCACGAATTTCGGCCGAACGCTCTCCAATACCTCCGCTAAAGATGAGGCTATCGAGACCTCCAACGCTGGCGCTCAAAGCCCCAATCGTCTTTGTAATACTATAGCAATACAGCTCAATCGCCTCGGCAGCGTGCGAATTGTCTCCTTGTAGTCGGAGTAGCTCCCGCATATCAGCTGTTTTGCCAGATACTCCGAGCAGCCCGGATTGTGTATTGACCATGGTGTTGAATTGTTCGGGGCTTTGACCAATGGTGCGGTGGAGATACCACATGACGCCCGGGTCAATATCGCCGCTGCGAGTGCTCATCGGTATGCCTCCTGCTGGCGTAAAGCCCATGGTTGTGTCGACTGGTTTGCCATTTTTGATTGCGCACAGGCTCGAGCCGCTCCCTAAATGGGCCATGACTATACGCCCACGTGCCGCCACACTGCCTTCATGAGTGTAAAAATCGTGCAGCAGATAGCCATACGACAATCCATGAAAACCATACCGACGCAGTCCTTTGTCGTGGAGTGAGCGGGGCAGGGGTAGGCGTTGTGCCACGGATGGCAAATCTCGATAAAAGGCTGTATCAAAACAGGCAATGTGGGGAGCGTGCGGATAGGAGGACTGGAGAGCTGCGATGCTTTCAAGTGCGGCCGGCATATGATCGGGGTCGATATCGCGCAGATCGTTTAGATCAGAGAGTACTCGGCTTGAAATGAGTGTGGCGCGGTAATACAGTGATCCACCGTGAACGATGCGGTGGCCCACTGCCTGTATATCCCGTGGGCTGGTTATATATTGGTGCAGCCATTTTTCGAGATATCGCATGGCTTCGTCGTGAGTACGTGCGGTTATTGAAACGTCCGGTGTTTGCTCGCCAGAAGGCACCATGCTCCAGAAGCTCGCCGGGGCGTGGCCGATGTTTTCTACTGTTGCTTGGGCAACGAGCTGTAAATCATCGGTTGATTGATAGAGTCCGAGCTTAAGGCTCGAGGAGCCGGCATTAAAAGTTAGTATGTATGACATACATGACCCCACCGGAGATACTAAGCATAAACATAGTATGATGAGCTCGCTATCTCTTGTCAATGTCGCTGTAGGGTTCCAAGCTAGGTTCGGCATGGGAGTTGAGGTTTTTGCAGGTTACAGGGGTTTAACGCCGCGCACTGGCCGAAGGTGCACAAGCCATGTAGTGTGCGTGTATCATTTCTCACACCATATGTGTGAAAAAGATTACTGCTCACCCGGCAGTACATAGGCTATAGTTAGCTTGTATCATACGGGAGGAGTGCGTATGGATGCGTTATGTACACAAACTATCAAAGTGCAACCGCGGAGCGATGCCGAGCTGAGGGAGTTAGTCCAAAGACTCGAAGCGAAATGGCAGCGTCGACGTAAAGCCCATCGTGTTACTGGCTGGATGCTGTAGCTTGCGAGGTGGTATAGCAGCAAGATACGGCTTTTGTGAGAGGATGCGTTCGTCATGTAGACCGGCTGAGTGAATGGCAGTGGACCGAATGGCTAATCTATGTTTACGTTCAGACTGAAATGCTATCGTCATGGCGGCGCTAGGTGGGCATCTCAACGGTTTTTCGTATACTTCTCATATTCTGATATCTGCATGCTGTGAGCGAGGTACAACGGGCGTCTGTGATTAATGAACGATTTCGTTTTTCGAGCCGACGGCACTCTCAAGTGTTGCATGCCCGTCTTGTCTGAGTAATGTTGTCAGTTCACGATTGAGCTGCCCAATAAGCTGCGGGCCTTCAAATATCATACCGGTAATCAGAGCAACAAGGCTGGCGCCAAGGCAAATTTTGCGGTAGGCATCTTCGGCACTAAAGACACCACCGACACCAATGATTGTCAGGCGATTACCGTAGGCTCGGTAAGTCTGTCGGATGAGCTCATCACTGAGCTTTTGGGTGGGGAGGCCGCTGAGGTTGCCCTTCACCGTGGATGGCAGTTTTTCAGATGAGATTTTACTGCGATCTTTGCTCAGATTGCCGATTGTAACACCTTGAACGTTATGGTTAAGGATAACCTGAAGAAGCGCTTCAAAGTCCGGCCACGCGTGGTTGATGGGCATTTTGACCCAGACGGGTTTTTGAATTTCTAGAGCATCGAGTGCGGCGAGCAATTTTTCCAGTCGTGCGGGAGTAGTAAATGGTTCGCCGCCGTACGTGTTAGGACAAGATATATTGATCTCAAGTACTGAGGCGCGCGTTTCATCTTTGAGTAGCTGCAGGCTGCCGATATAGTCTGCAATCGCTTCTTCATCATTGCAGTTTTCTGGGTTGTTTGTCTTGGCGACTGAAACAACGAGCGGGAACTCAGAAAACGTCGAGTTTCTGTAGCTTCTGATACGTGAGATCGCTTTTCGCACTCCCTCATTTGCTAGGCCGACATGCACAATAAGCGATTTATGAGCGGGTAAACGGTGAAACCAAGGACGGGGGTTGCCAGCGCATGGATAGAACGTAACAGAGCCGCCTGTCATAAATCCGTAGCCGATCGCTTTCATGGTGGGCACGAGCTCGACGTTTTTGTCGAAACCCGCCGAAAGACCAATTGGGTTTGAAAAATATATAGTGTCGATAGTTTGTCCAAGCATTTCCGAGTTATGATATGCCCAGAATGTATTGACGATCCGATCGGTACAGCCAAGTTTTTGGCGCAAATGGCTGAGTTTGAGTAGACGACTGTGCACGATGTCTGGGTGAGATCGAAAGAGCAGGGGCTTGATAATTCGTGCGTAGCCAAAAGCGGTGACAGTAGAAAACAGTCGAATCATACATGGTAGTATACGCCGCTTCTCTGCGGATGAGCGGCATTCGGCGTAGTGAACTAGGCTGTGATGGTGCAGTGAGAGGCATAGACGAACTACGATATGTCAGAAAAAACAATGAAATTTGAAGGGGAAACTAATCTGACCCGCGGCGTAGGACGTATCTGTCAGAGGGGCATCTCGGGTGAAATACATTCTAAAGCGCTGTTGTTAGCAGTTCGTCCCGTCCTAGCTAGTTAAATTCCCGCTACTCAGCCCTCAGTCCTCAGCCTACGACCGATTATCTTGGCCGAGTTCATCTAGGAGATGTGCTAGGTGCTGCGTGTTGAGTTGAGATGTATCAATAGCGCGTTGTTTGGCGATTATGTAGCCGTGCACGATACGCTTCATACGCTCAGCATCTTCGCGCCAGAAAGGGCCAATTTCTGTTTCTTGCTCTTTATTCATGACCCGTGTAATTATTTTGACGCTCCCAAAAAACGGTCCAACCGCGCTACTGGCACTCAAAATATCCTCTATCCGGAAGCTCGTCGTTTCTGCGACACGGAAGAAAAATCGTTTCGCAACCGTTACTTTTGCGCGGTCAATAGAAAGTGTATCGGGGAACAGCGTGAAAGGAAAAATGGTTGAGGCCTTCGCCATGATTTCTCCGGAGTCACGTATAGCACTCTTGAGAGCTTGCGTTGACTGCTGTGCTGTTAGGGGCTGAACGGGCAACTGACTCGGATCGGGGACGAATGAATCATTCAGAACGGGCACATTGCTCGGAAGGGGCTGCTCTGGGTGCATGGCTGGTATCCTTTCTCTGGCATTATTGCGGTAATTATACGCGGCAATATGAAAAATGAATGCGAGCCAAATCACAAAATTCATGCTCGTATCAGCACGACATACCTTGTGTCAGATTGTCACAGAGCGGTATGATGGTACTACAAAATAACGAGGAGGAGATCCCATATGGCAAAGTTTGAAGTCTATGCGAGCAAAAATGGCTGGCGGTGGCGTCTCAAAGCCGGCAACGGTGAAGTCGTCGCTACTGGTGAAGAATACACAACCAAAGACGGCGCTGTTCGGGGCTGCGAGGCAGTTTCTCGTGCTGCGGCAGATGCCGAAATCGTCGAAGTCGAGAGCTAAATAACTGTGTAGCAGTAAAAATAACGCCCGTTCAACGAGGCGTTATTTTTACGTCGAGTTGTATGATCTATCACGCGGTATACCCCGAACGTTGAACCATGAGCGAAGATCAGAGTGAGGCGGCAAAAAGGTACCTTAGGTCGTACGGTCGTGGGGGATTCATGGTTGGTGCTGGCTGCGTAGGTAGTGTTCTAGCAGCTTTATGTCTTCGAGATCTTTTCGGCGCCCCATTTTTTTCTTGCAGGCGATGAGATCCTCGGCGCTCATGAAGGGTACGTCTGCTATGTACTGGGCGTGAGGTAGAAGGTCTCTCAGCGATTTGCCGACGTAGGTGGTCATGATTTGGTAGCCGTTGTGAGATAGGATTTTTTTGCCGTCATCTTGGACGTATTCTTTCCACTTTTTGTCTTGATAGTGCCGGTACAGTTTCGAGCTGACCACGAGGTCAAGGTCGTTTGTTTTGCGTAGGGACAGTGCCTCTAGGACGCCACCGCCGATGACGATGAACTCTTTTGGGGGCGGTGAAAGTCGGGCGACCATGTCGAGGCTGTTCCGCCGAGCAGAGGGGGCGTTGAAGACGGCCGCCTCTAGGCTAGGGTAAATATTTTGGCGACCGATGATGTCTGTCAGATTGAATTTGTCGAGGAGCCTTTCGAGTTCGGGCGGGACGTGTGCGAGCACGAGCTTGATGTCGTCGGCACTACATTTCATGCAGAGGTGTTTCAGTACTTCGGCAGCCGTGTAGTCAAGATCATTGATAGCCCCGGCATCCAAAATCAAGTAGTGTACCGGTTTTTTTGCGTCATGGATTGCTCTGGTGAGCCGCTGGGCAAAATAGTTCGCATTTTCAAAAAATATCGAGCCGCTAAATCTATACACGAGGACTCCGGGCGGTGAAGAGCGGTGTTTGTGGTGACTGTCGATACGGTCTTCCGCCCAGCCGGCAAGCTTTTGGTCGCGCAACAGTATGTCGTCAGTCGGTCGGTACTGCCGACGCATCCGATCAAGCACAGAGGTGATGACTGCTATGGCAACTCCGTATTGCACGCCAAACAGCGCCACACCGCCGAGTGCAACAAGCGCGACAAGACCCTCGGTGCGGCGCGATCGCCAGATGTGCCGCAGCTTGGGCACATCAAACAAATGCATACCGATGGTAAACACAACGGCGCCTAACGAAGCGAGCGGGATGTAGGCAAAAAACTTTGTAAAAAACAAGAGTAGGACGGCGACACAGATGCCCATATAGACGTTGACCATCTGGGTACGTCCGCCTGACATCTCGGCGGCCGTGCTGCGCGGCGGGCTGCCATTTATAGCGAAGCCGTGGGTGAGACTAGAGGCGAGGTTTGCCATACCCAGCGCAGCTAGGTCTCTGTTGTCGTCGACCGGTTCATCAAATCGGGCAGCCGTATTCCGGATCACGGCTGAGCTTTGGACGAGTATGACAACTGCAATCGAAAGGGCGGCCGGTAGAAGAGCTGATATGCTCGCAATGTCGATATGTGGCATGGTCGGCAGGGGTAGTCCACCCGGCACATTTTCTACGACGGCTAGACCTTTTTCCTGCAAACTAAGCGCGTATGTCGTGAGGATGCCTGCGGCCAGTGCAATCAAGCTACCCGGGAGTTTCCGCTTATTTGTGAGTATGATGAGCGCCAAGGAGAAGCCAGCAAAAAACACCGTGATGGGATCGATGTGCCCAAAGTTTTGCACCATGCCGACCGCTTTTTGTACCGTGTTGCCGTGGATATCGAGGCCAAGCATGTCAGGGAGTTTGCCGATCATGAGCTGCACACCGATACCTGCCAAAAACCCAATAAACACCGGTTTTGATATCAAATCAGCTAGGAAGCCAACACGCAAAGCCGACATGAGAAGCAGTACGATGCCGGTGAGTAGCGTGAGGGTTGCAACGGCATTTGGATAAGCGTGGCTACCCACTACCGCAACGGCACTTGCACCCGAGGCAACAAGCGCCGCCGTAGCTGAGTCGGCGCCGACGATAAGATGTCGAGAAGACGTGAATATCGCAAAAATAATCGGGGCAAGCAGTGCACAGTACAGACCTGTCTGTAGGGGGAGCCCAACGATGGCGGCAAAACCGAGTGATTCAGGTATAGCAATAGCCGTGACAACGAGAGCCGCCATAAAATCGGTTCGTATCTGTGCGCGGGTAAACCCCTGCGTACTCATAAACTGAGGTAATTTCATACTGCTTGTCCTTTAGTATACGCTCCAATTCATACGAAGTGAAACTCGAGTAACCCACATGCGCTACACTAGGAGGATGTCAAAGCATGATATGCGAAAGAAGCTGCTCTCCCGCCGACAGGGGGTGAGTGCCGACGCAGCCGAGGCCACAGGTCGGACGATCGCAGCGCAGCTCCCCGCGCTAGTAGATTGGCGTCTCCCTGCGGCAGTCCATGTATATAAGTCTGTAACGTGCCTCGGTGAAGTTTCGACTCGGCCAATAGTCACGTGGCTGCAAACCAAGCACCCCGAACTACATCTAGAAATCGGCCAAGCTTCGCCGGGTGCACCGTTTCCCACGCGGCAGTTTGATGTCATTTTTGTCCCAGTGCTTGGTTTCGACAGAGGCGGATTTCGTCTGGGAATGGGTGGCGGCTGGTATGACCGCTGGCTCGCTACTCAGCCCCAGTCTCTCAAAATTGGGCTCGCTTATGCTTGGGCAGAAGTTGCCTGTGATGCGGAAGCGCATGACATACAGCTCGACATCATTGTGACCGATGAGGAAATTATTGTAGCTCGCGCCAGTGCTCAATGAGTGTTTGAGTCGAAGAGTCCCCGGCATTTGCGCTGTCTTGAGAGAATTGCTCGGCAATATCGCGGGCAAGGACTTTGCCGAGTTCGACCCCCCATTGATCGAAACTGTCTATGCCCCATATCGAGCCTTGGACAAAGATCTTGTGTTCATAAAGGGCAATGAGTTGTCCGAGCGTGCTCGGGGAGAGTCTCGGTAGTACAAGCGTATTGCTTGGGCGATTGCCTGGAAATGTTTTGTGTGACACGAGAGCTTCCGGTACGCCTTCTGCGCGCACTTCCTCGGCTGTTTTGCCAAACGCGAGGGCCTGAGACTGCGCAAACATGTTGGCCATCAGCTTGCGGTGGTGAGTACCGTGACCGTCGGGGTCATTGAGCGAGCGGGCAAAACCGATAAAGTCGCAGGGGATTAGCCGCGTGCCCTGATGGATAAGCTGATAGAAGGCATGCTGGCCGTTGGTCCCGGGTTCCCCCCAGATGATCGGTCCGGTTTGGTAGGCAGCGAGCGAGCCGTCACGCCTAACACGTTTGCCATTGCTCTCCATGTTTCCTTGCTGAAAATAGGCCGGGAAACGGTGGAGATACTGTTCGTACGGCAGTATCGCTTCGGTCTCTGCGCCGAGAAAGTTCGTATTCCAGATGCCGATGAGCGCCATGATGACTGGCAGGTTTTCTTCCAGCGGCGCGGTTCGGAAATGTTCATCCATGAGGTAAAAGCCGCGGAGCAGTTCGTCAAAATTTTCTGGTCCGATTGCGAGCATGATACTCAGACCGATAGCACTCGTGAGGCTGTAGCGCCCTCCTACCCAGTCCCAAAACTGAAACATGTTAGCCGGGTCGATACCAAAAGCGCTGACCGCCTCAGTATTGGTACTCAGTGCCACAAAATGCCGCGCGACGGCCGCCTCGTCACCGAGCGAATCGAGCAGCCACTGCTTGGCGCTGGCAGCGTTGGTCATGGTCTCATCGGTTGTGAACGTTTTGCTGGCGATAATGAAGAGTGTTTCACTTGGCTCCAGATCGCGGAGTACTTCTGCCAGATGAGTTCCATCGATGTTGCTCACAAATTTTACTTGGAGGTCGCGCTGACTATAAAATTTCAGAGCCTCAGTGACCATGACGGGGCCAAGGTCTGAGCCACCGATGCCGATATTGACAATGCTGCGTACTGGTCGCCCAGTATAACCTTGCCAATCGCCGCTGCGGACGCTCGTGCTGAACTCATGCATGTGCTGCAGCACGGCTCGCACACCAGGCATGACATCAGTCCCATCGACCAAAATCGGTCCTTCAGTTTGCTGCCGAAGCGCCGTGTGTAGTACGGCGCGGTTTTCGGTAGTATTGATTTTTTCCCCGGTAAACATGGCTTCGCGCCAACTTTCTACATCACAGGCGCGCGCCAGCGCAAAAAGCTGCTCCATAACCTCGTCGTCAACTCGGTTCTTGGCATAGTCCAGATAGATGTCACCGGCTTGGACGGCAAATTTTTTGCCACGGTCGGGGAGAGCGGCAAAAAGATCTCGGAGTGTCAGCGATGGTTTCTGGCTGAGGGTTTGTAGTATTTGCCACGACGGCGTGGCGGTCGGGTCGATAGTCGTTTTCATACTCATCACTATACACCCTCACAGGTAGTAGTTAGGGTGTAATCCTTCTATTTACCCGACCCCGACGTAAGCGTCGAGCTCGGGTTAGGGAAGGGCTCGTCCTTCCCGCTATGCAAAACGGAATACATCCGCTTGGCATAGCTCCCTACCCGTTAGATGCCGCGCTGTCCCATTGCTGGTCGCCTCCCGGATGCCTTGCAGTGGTGCGTATGTCGAGTTGGGGGTTATCGTTGCTCATCTTAAAACACCGTGAGAGCATGGAGCTGAGCTAGAGCCAACCGACTCCCACAAGGGCAAGGATGACGCACCCAGCCACAACGCGGTAGATAGCAAACGGCTTGAAATTGTGATGAGCGATGTAGCGCAGCAGCCAGCTGACTGCAAACAAGGCAGTCAGAAATGCCGCGACCAGTCCGACAGCGATCCCTGCGTAGCCACCGGTGATGTGAGGTATTTCACTGTGATATTTGGCTAGCTTGTAGATACTTGCCATGATGAGCACGGGGATACTGAGGTAGAAAGAAAAGGCGGTAGCGGTGGGTCGATTGAGCTTGACTGCCAGCCCACTGACGATAGTAGCACCGCTGCGTGAAACGCCCGGAATCATAGCGACGCACTGCCCAAACCCGATCAGTACGGCTTGTTTGAGGGTGATGCGTGACAGATCGGCCTCTGCAGTGGATCTAACGGGCTTGTTGTCGACCAGCCACAAGATGATACCTCCGACGATCAAGGCGATGGCTACTACAAGCGGCGTGGTGAGAGAGTTTGATATCTTGTCAAAAATCAGGCCAATAATGCCCGCAGGAATAGTGCCGATAACTAGGATTTTCCAGAAATTCATAGCTGAGCGCTTGCGGTGAAAGAGCCCGAGCGTCTTTTCCCAGAGATCCTCCCGGTAGTACCAGATCACCGCAGCGATTGCGCCGACTTGGATGACGACTGCAAAGAGGTCTTTGTAGTCGTGGAATCCGAGCAACCGTTGGCTGACGATCAGGTGCCCGGTGCTGCTGATCGGCAAAAACTCTGTGATGCCTTCGATAATACCGAGTAGTAGTGCGTAGAGTAGATCGATCATTGCTGCTTAGCAGTATAAAACACTACGTCCGAATACCGTAGTAGACTTTTGTGTTTCGGCCGAGTTGCGTGCGGTTTAACCTAGGAAACCAAGATAACCTCGGTGTGTTTCGTCTCATTTCTTTGAGTCCCCGAGCATATCCAGCACGAGAGCGGCGGTCCAAGAAAAATTGCGAGCACCCAGCGGTTCGCCAGTCGTCGGATCAAAATACTCTGCAAATCCACTGCGGCGGACGAGATCGAGAGTGTTTTCGGTGAGCGCGTCGGCATGGTCTGTGTAGCCAGCTCGGCGCAGGCCATCGATAATCAGCCAGTTGGTATTGACCCACGTCGGACCTTGCCAGTACAAATCCGGTCGATATCCCGGACTGTCAAGCGGGACAGAAGGCACGGGAAAATTTGGGCCAAAGATGTGTTCGTTTTCAAGGAGGCTGACAAGATGTGCGGCATGTTCTTTGCTCACTGTCCCGGCGTAGAGGGGCATAAGTGTGGCGATAGACGGCTGCTTGAGGAGTCGGTGGGTGATAAAATCGCGCGACCAGTGAGTTTTGCTATATGGGTCATAGAGGCGCTGCAGTGCACGCTCAGTTATGGAGATTTGCTCAAGCAACTGATCGGGTAGTTGATGGTGCAGCGTGCGGGCAATGTCCTGCAGACGTTGGTTTGCGCGTATAAAAATGCAGTTATATGTGAGGTCTTCGATGCTGAAGAGTCCATGGTCGAGGATTTTTATGGTGTCATAGGCTTTTCGTCGCAAGCGACGTTGCGCGTCAAAATACGTCAAAATCTCAAGAGTGCTCAGTCGTTGCCCGGGCGGTATGTAGTGACGATCTCGTCTAAAAAACCCGATAGGGCCATCCAGCCGCGTCCAGCGCAAAAAACGAATCCACTGCGGCATGAGATGTTCGTGGAGCTCGTGCGTCCACGGCGGGGTGTTGTCGAGCCCTGTTTCCCACGGGTGCAGGAGTAGTACGAGCCCCTCGCCGTGGGGGTCTCGCTCGCGGTATAACCACTCGTGATAGGCGACGATATGCGGCAGCATCAGTTTGTACCAGCTGCGCCGCTCGGCGAGGTTCAGCTTTTGCCCCACCTGCCAGACTGCTTCAGCGAGCATCGGTGGCTGGGTGATACCACTGGTGGCTATCCCGTCGGGGGAATACGGGCTAATCCAACTGCTCCAATACTCTCGGTCACGCTGATAGTGCGGCTCGTTGCTAAAGATCATATTTGGCAGCATGCCATTGCTCCACTGGCCCTTCACGAGGCTGAGTAATTCGGTTTGGGCACGGTCGATGTCTATGTGGCGCAATCCGATAGCGATAAAACAGCTGTCCCATAACCATTGGTGCGGGTAGAGGTCTTCGGCTGGGACAGTGTAATTACCTCTGTCGTTTGCGTCTAGGATAACTTTTGCCTGCTCGTCGAGGGGCAAAAACTGTTCCGCTACTTGGGTCAATGTTTTTTGGTCTAAAACGTCCTCTGGCTGTAGGGTCGCCGCTTCGTTTTTGCTCATGCTTCTTTAGTATACTCAAGTACGAGTCACGAGTCACGAGTCACGAGTCACGAGTCACGAGTCACGAGTCACGAGT
>CAZNLV010000017.1:1727-17118 GCA_964574245.1 uncultured Candidatus Saccharibacteria bacterium | reverse complement strand
GTCATTGTCGCGGATTTCTCCCACCATGATCACGTCAGGGTCGAGACGCAAAATAGCACGCAGTTTGTCCGCAAAGGAGCCGTCATTTCCACCCTCGGTTGTATGTATTGGGATCTGTGTTATACCGTCAAACTGATACTCGACCGGATCCTCGACAGTAATGATTTTGCGTTCATCGCTGGCCAGTGTATTGAGCATAGAGTACAGGGTTGTAGTTTTGCCTGAGCCGGTCGGTCCGACGATGAGTACTAGGCCACTCGGTTTCGAGATAATGTCATCAACAATTGCACGTTGATCTCCAGAGAGCCCCAGACGATCAAGGTTATACATCGAGCGGTCCATATTGAAAAGCCGCATCACGACATCCATACCATTGACAGTAGGCACCGTCTCGACACGCACGTTGACATCGACTTCAGTTCCATCAGCCATAGTCACTTTGTGGGCGATATGGCCTTGCTGGGCGTAGTCTGCGCCGGTACTGACATCGGCAGCACTGGCAATGGCTGAAATGAGCATACGATATTTCTCAAAATCCAGCTCCGCCACCGGATGCAATACCCCATCTATACGCAGACGCACCCGAGTCGGTCCATTGCGCGTTTCCACGTGGATGTCACTCGCGTTGAGCCGGTGCGCTTGGCTCACGAGATACGCCAGCATATCGTCTGCGCGCACTTGCTCGAGCATGCTCGAGACTTCTTTGACGAGTTTGTCTTTGTTTTGATCTTGGATAGATATGTCCTGATAGACAACTTGTTTTGGCGGATCATACATATTCATGTATTCTCGGAAACCCGCTTCCGAGATCAGCGTAAACGCTACTTTCTGATCAGTAAAATGCCCGACAAGGGCGTTCATCGTCTGCTGCGATGTCGTCGTCGTTATGCCAAAAAGTATATTGCTCTCGTCAGCACTCAGGGGGATGATTTTGTGCTGCCGTATCTGATCAACTGCCAGTATATTCCGGTACAGCCTTTTGTCCGTCATCTGGGCCGTGTTGGTATAGTGTATGCCGAGAATAATGGCGCGCCGTTCGGTCGCCATTTCCTCGTCAAGACGCGCGTCTTGGCTCATTGTCGCAAAGCCCCACTCATTTCAGTACGCATTATAACCCGAGTTGAGCCAAAATGTCGAACGACAAAGCCGTGTCTAGTGCCACTTTGAGCCATTGCTGCCGCGGCCAGCCTTCTCTATACTACAAGCGCAACCTATGCGTCAAATAGTCCTCATCGCCCACGATATTCGCAGCACCCATAACGTCGGCGCTTTGCTGAGAACAGCCGACTGTTTGGGTGTAGACACGGTATATTTTTCCGGCTATACGCCGTACCCTACACGCGATTCTGGGCCTGACACGCGTCTCCCCCATATTGCACGCAAACTTGACATGCAGATTCATAAGACAGCTCTAGGTGCCGAAAAGTCCGTCTCGTGGCAGTGTCATCCTGATGCTTTCATACTTTTGCAAACCCTACGCGACCAAGGCTACTGCATTGCCGCACTCGAGCAACACCCAGACAGTCTAGACATTTCGTCTTGGAGACCTCCTGACAAGATAGCGCTTTTACTTGGACGCGAAGTCGAAGGCGTTGACCCAGATCTACTGAGTATGTGTGATGTTGTGGTCGAAATCCCGCAGTTCGGCACAAAAGAATCGTTAAATGTTGTACAAGCCGCAGCAATTTCACTCTATCAGATGCGCTTTGCTACTTTGGTCTGAACGTGCTATAGTTTATTTTACATAGTACAAACATCATCATTATGACACTAGCAAAAACAAAACCTCGCAAGCCGACCGCTGCGCACAAAAAAAGACGCGCCCAGCATCACAGGCAATCATCTCATTATCTGCGTCCATACTGGCCGTACCTGCCCATCATCGCTGTTGTGTTCGTGGGCCTAGTTTTTAATTCGTGGTACGCGCACGCTGGCAAAAATGTGCTGGGATACGCAACTGATATGAGTGCCGGGTCTCTCCTCGCTGGCACCAACGATCAACGGCTTGCCAGCGGGCTTGGTGCGCTCGCTCTCAACGGATCGCTCAACCAAGCGGCCCAAAACAAAGCAAACGATATGGCAACGCGTGATTACTGGTCACACAATACACCTGACGGTCAAGCGCCGTGGACATTTATAACGGCCGTAGGCTATAGCTATCAAACTGCTGGCGAAAACCTCGCGTATGGTTTCACGACAGCAAGCGACACTATCACGGGCTGGATGAATAGCCCCGGACATAGAGCCAACATACTAAATAGCAGTTTTCAAGAAGTGGGCTTTGGCATGGCAAACGCGCCAAACTACCAAGGGTCTGGTCCTCAGACTATAGTCGTAGCGATGTACGCCCAACCCTATGGCGCTCCTGCGCCTGCACCAGCTCCTACGCCCGCTCCTGCGCCTGCACCAGCTCAAACCAGTCCAAAACCCATCCCCGCAGCAGCCCCCGCCGCAACCCCGCAAGCTGCTCCAGATACCAGCCAACAGAACCCAGAAACCCAATCGGCGAGCGGTGCTAGCGGCGGCGGCGACTCCAAGCCAGCCGAGGATCTACCCGCAAATGCTACCAGCATAGAAGACGCGCCAGAAGATACCAAAGGCGCCGACACCGTCCCGTCACAAGACGTCAGCCGCATGAGGACATTATCTGTCTCGAGAGTTGCTCTCAGCCAATTTTCCATCAGCATCATCGTCTTTGCTACACTCCTCGCGTTTTTGCTCCGCCACAGTCTTGCGTGGCATAGAGTACTCAGACGAGGCGAACGGTTTATCTTGCATCATCCGCTTCTGGACATCCTGCTCATCGCCGTTGCGACTCTGGGCTTCGTACTACTACAGACTTCAGGCACCATACGGTAGCACCGTGCACGGTTTAACCGGCTAGTGCAGTCTAACCCCCTCAGGCCCGACGAGAGTTGTCAGATGCCCGATCAGATCTTGCCCCGGGTCTATCCGGCTTGGCAGTTTTATAACTTGTCGAGCCGTCTCAGGACCGAGTACCAGCACGACTTCGGTATCACCAGGGTGCGCATCGATGATAGTTTTGAGCGAGCTCAAAAGCTTATTATCGCTACTGGTGACTAGGCGGATATAGAGGCGCTTAGGTTTTTGCTCGGCCGCTTTCTGCGCCTTTGCCGCCGCCACAGCCGATTTAAGTGCCTCACCCTTTTTGGTGGATTTGAGCACTCTCAGTTTACGACCCGTCGGTTGATAGGCAGCCGCTTGTTCGTGGGTAACTTCGCGTGCATCATCAGCCAGTATCTTCACCTCATCCATAACCGTCCCATCTTTGCCTTTGGCCGAAATTTTACCGCGGATTATAATGACCCTATCTCGCTCCCACAAACCAAATGTTTGCTGGTAAATACTCGGAAACAGTATAACTTCAAGGTCACCATGCTCATCCTCGAGCTTTACGAAAGCCATTTTTTGACCCTTTTTGGTCGTAATTTCGCGCATGGCAGACACAGCACCCCCCACTATGATATTTCGACCGTCATGTTCGGGCCTAATCAGATTCAGCGCCACGGTCTGCTCAGCGAGCAGTGTAGAAAACGCCTCAAGCGGCTGTTGACTGAGGTATAGCCCCATCAGTTCACGCTCCCAAGTCAAAAGCTCACGGAGTGCATACCCTACCTCGGGTGGCGAGAGCTTGAGGGCAGGCCGCTCGGTGTGACCGTCCAACGAAGCCTCTCCAAATATATCTGTCTGCCCACTCGCCCGTTCTTTTTGCAAACGCTGACCATAGGCAAGCAAAACATCGATATTATGAAGCATAGTTGACCGCTCACCGTACGCATCAAGCGCACCGGCTTTGGTCAGGCTTTCCAGTGCTTTACGATTAACGATCCGAGTGCTGACCGAGCCCAGAAAATCTTCGAGTGTTTGAAAATGCCCCGCGGCCTCGTCTCGGGCACGCACGATTTCTTCTACCGCCCCAGTACCGACGTTTTTAACCGCATTCATCCCAAAACGAATGTTTTCATAACCAGTCAGCTCTGCTATGTCTTCACTTGGTTTGATCACGGCAAAATCACCGTAGGACTCGTTGATATTTGGCGGCAAAACAGCAATACCCATGTGTTTACACTCCGCAATCTCGATCGCAAGACGGTCGGTGTCATCGTAGTCACTCGTCATGAGCGCAGCCATAAATGCTGCCGGATAGTGTGCTTTTAAATACGCCGTCTGATAAGCAATCAGCCCGTAGCACGCAGCATGGGATTTGTTGAAACAGTAGGCCGCGAAATCCTCGAGCTGCTTCCAAAACATCTCCATGAGTCCCCGCTCGGCTCCTACTGTTTTTATGGCACCATCGATAAACTCTGCTTTCATTTTGGCCATCATTTGAGCGTTTTTTTTGCCGATTGCCTTTCGGAGCGTGTCGGCCTGTCCACCGGTAAAGTTACACATCTCCTTACTGATTTGCATGACCTGTTCTTGGTAGACCAGTACACCATAGGTACTACGCAAAGCATTTTCCATCTTGGGATGGACGTATTTGATCTCGCGGTCACCATGTTTGCGGGCGATAAAATCTTCGATGAACTGCATTGGACCCGGCCGGTAGAGCGCAACCATCGCGATAATGTCGTCAAAGGTACTCGGTTTGAGTTCTTTCAGATACCGTTTCATGCCCGCAGACTCCAGCTGGAATACTCCGGTGGTGTCGCCGCGGGCAAGCAGATTATACGTTTTGGGGTCGTCGAGTGGCAGGGTGTTTATGTCGATATCCGCCCCGTAGACCTTTTTGATGATACGCAGAGCGTTTTTGATGATGGTCAGGTTGGACAGACCCAGAAAGTCCATTTTGAGCAAGCCCAGCTCTTCGATAGGCCCGAGCGGATACTGTGTAGAGACAACACCCTTTTGGGCCATTTCGAGCGGTACGAAATTCACAATAGTGTCCGGCGCGATGACCACACCGGCTGCATGGACACCGTGACTGCGCACGGTACCCTCGAGAATCATTGCATAATCAATCACTTGGCGGCTGATCTCACTGGTTTCGTATTCACGTTTTAGATCGACGTCTTCTTTGATGGATGTTGCGAGCGGAATATGCCGGCCCTGAATCGGCTGCGGGATCATTTTGGCCAAGCGATCAGCTTCACTATATGGCACCTGCAGTACACGGGCGACATCGCGGACAGCATTGCGAGCAAACATACGACCAAAAGTCACGATATTTGCTACGCGGTCTTTGCCGTATTTCTCTACGCAATACTGGATGACTTCTTCCCGGCGTGTGTCTTGGATGTCGATATCGAAGTCCGGCATGGAGATACGGTCGGGATTCAGAAACCGCTCAAAAAGTAGATCATAGTGGAGCGGATCTAGCTCGGTGATGCGCACGGCATACGCGATAATAGAACCAGCGCCCGAGCCTCTCCCCGGTCCAAAAATAATCCCCTCGTTTTTTCCCCAGTTTATGAAATCCTGTACGATGAGGAAATAGCCGTTAAACCCCATCCGGTCGATGACTTCGAGCTCATAATCTGCTCGTTCGACCACTTCACTACCCAAGAGTGTGCGAGCAGTTTTTTCATCGATACTGGCTGCCTCTTCGAGCGTTTCGCCGTGGTACCGCCAGAGCAACCCCTTCCATACGAGCTTGTGCAAATAGCTACGCTCATTTTCGCCATTTGGCACAGGAAAATGCGGTATCAATATCTTGCCAAGATCAATAGTCACCTCACAGCGCTCAGCAATGGCCTTGGTATTGAGAATAACTTCGGGGTGTGTCTCTCCCCACCTCGCCACAAGCTCCTCTGGCGGAATGACATGCAGCTCGTAATCTTTGAGGCTCATACGTTTTTCATCAGCCAAGAATGCGCCGGTACCGACACAGAGCAATATCTCATGGGCGTCTTGATCTTGGTGGCGTAAGTAGTGCGCGTCACACGTCAAAATGACCGGTATGTCAAGCTCTTTGGCTAGCTTGAAGACACCGTCGTTTAGTTTTTTTTGCTCTAGGCTATGACTCGGTGCCTTGGGATGTCCGTGATCTTGGACTTCGAGATAATATCGATCACCGAAAACACTCTTGTACCACTGCGCGGTTTCTTTTGCGCGTGCATAATCATCATTTTTCAGCGCGTCCCCTATCTCGCCACCGAGACACGCGCTTGTTGCAATCAGCCCCTCGTTATACTGCTCTAGCAGCTCATGATCGATACGGGGAAAGTAGTAAAACCCATCGAGATTGGCAGTCGTACTCAGACGCATGAGGTTTTGGTAGCCCGTATTATTTATGGCGAGGAGGATGAGATGATAACGGTTTTTGTCCTTTGATGGGTCTCTGTCAGTGTGTCGCCGAGCTGCAACGTATGTTTCGATACCAATGATCGGCTTGACCTCCTGCGCAAGGCATTCTTTGTAGAACTCGATCGTACCGCTGAGCGTCCCATGGTCGGTCATTCCCACGGCGGCCATGCCCTGTTCTTTCACAAAGCTGACGAGTTCTGGGATCTTTGTCAACCCATCGAGCAAGCTATACTGCGTGTGATTGTGTAGGTGCACATAATCCGCCGCCGTTACCCTAGACGGCTTGGTATGGTTTGATCCTTCGGCCTTGGCTTGTGCCATATATTGTTATCCGTCATCCTGAGTGGATCTCAGAATCCATACGAACTGTAGTATCAGCCCGTGGCATGAATGCCGAGACAAGTCAGCATGACAACCCCTTTGCCCTCTCCTTTTTCCTAGTACGCTCTATTATACCGTACGCGCTGGTTCGTGGTCAGCCTCACTTTTACAACAACTAGACACGCGGGGTGCTTCTAACCGGAACCGTCCACGGTATCGTACGCGTATATGAATCCACAAATGCGCTCAGTTCGTCATCACTCATTGTTCTATATGCGTCATAATTCATCATGGTACTAACCAGCGCTACGCTGTTCACAAAATGGAGTTCATAGACGCCAGCTTTCTCCTAATCTATCCAGTGATACAGACGATATGATGTACTATGGCTTCGTCAATTACCGTTTACAGGTTGGCTTTACGCTGGACTGATTATAATTTTTCAGTGCTGTCATCAACTTTGGGGTGAAATAACCCGCTCTTGTTCCTTAGCAGCGATATTAGCGGATGCAATACACCCATTCTTGGGTGTGGCCAAATCGTAACTCCGCTGAGTCCACTTTTTGGCTCTCAAGCGAACGATGCAATCGTTTTTCCACCAAAGTAACGCCGGAAGGAAACTCTGTGGTTGTACTAGGGTACTGTGAGCTTAGGATAGGTCTGCCAGCAGGAAATTCATCGACAGCACACTGGAGATGATCAACAGACCGACTATACCGCTTCTTTCGTGAAGCCGAGGATGAGATCGATTACTTTTTCAGATAATTGCGGAGATTTTCGACAGCTTTGGTGGCTTCGGCGATGGCTTTTTTGAGATCTTTGTCTTCGGCTTCGCCGTCGTGCAGGCTTGAGAGCATTTCCCGCGCTTTGTCTTTTGCCTTTTGGCCCTTCGTCACAGCATCGTCCAGAGATTTTTGACCATGGCCGCGGAGCGTCGATAGCTTATCCCCTGCTTCGGTTATGACATCGCCAAGCTCAGTGTGGAGCTTTTTGAGTTCTTTTTCGGCGGCAGTGTAGGTTTCTGTGGCCTTTTGTTTGATATCTTCCCGAGTTTCTTTACCGCTTTTGGGGGCCGTCAGCACGCCGGCGATATATCCTGCCACCGCTGTGATAGCCGCACCGATAGCCACTGTACCAGCAACATTCTTTTTGGGCTCGTCTTTACGAAACATAGCTAATTCCTCCTTGCTTTATTTGCTGTCGCGATAAATTTCATGAGCATCTTGAGTAAACTCACTGCACCAGCATTTTTGGCAAAAGTCTGACCAACTTCTTCGACGCGGTCAACGAGCTCTCCGCCTTTGGAAGCAATTTCTCGGAGAGATCTTACGAGCTTATACACGAGCACCGCTATTACAACTGACAAGATCAAAAATATTCCCAGCAAAACACTGAGCACAATCACTAAAATATCGTATGTATTCATACGTGGTACTATACCACTATAGTTTGAGGATAAATAGTGAGCTAGCTCACGGAACGTTTAGCTTGTATGCATCCGTCGAGGATTACACCTATGCTGTAATTATGATTTGTCGTTTGTGCCGCAAGTAGATAGGTTAGCCAAGGCTCTGCTAGCACCCGTTTACCAGTCGATTTCAGTTTGACTCTTTGAGCAATTTTTCGACGTGTCCCCGAAAGGCAGGCCCGATTTCTTTGTGACGGAGCGCGAACTCAACGACTGTCATAAGGTATTCCAGCTTGTCGCCCGTGTCATAGCGACGACTGTTTTCCATGAGACATCCATAAAAACTGTGCCCATCTTTCAGCATGGGGTCCACCAGACCAGTCACGACGTAAAACTCCTCGCCACGGGGCAGTTTGGTCAAACCTCTTTCGAGATATTTTAGTACTGACGGTTCAAATAAATAGCTGCTCACCTGCGCGTAGTCAGAAGGAGCATTTGTTTTGCCGGGCTTTTCCACCATGCCACTCATCTTGAGCACGCCGTCCCGGATTTCTGAGCCGGCCAGTATACCGTACCGCTCGAACTCCTTTTCGGTGCTGACACGCATACAGGTCGCAATACTGCCGCCCAGTTCGTTGTACAGGTCGATCATTTGAGTAAACGTATTAGGCTCAGAAACGACGAGGTCATCAGCGTACACAAAGATGAACGGCTCGTCACCGATGAGATGGGCTGCATTGGCGATCGGCGTGGCATTGCCATACGGCCCCTTTTGCCGGACATAAATGAAATTTGCCATGTTTGCGAGCTCTTCCATCTCTGTGATAAAGTGCGCCTTTTTTGGCCCCCCTGCCCGGATATTGACGAGCAAATCTTCGTTTGGGACATCGAAATGGTCCTCGATGGCGCGCTTACTGCTGCTTCCCACAATGATAATGTCTTTTATACCTGCAGCCACCAAATCCTCGACGGCATATTGAATAATGGGCTTGTCGATCAGCGGAAGCATTTCTTTCGGCATGGCTTTGGTTTGGGGTAAAAAACGCGTCCCGAAGCCCGCCGCGGCGATAACTGCCTTGGTAACTTTCTTAGATTTTGTCATCAACGCCTCCTTGTAGTGCCCTTAGCTTATCATATGCCAGCAGAACGCCACCAGCATCGGTCATTTGGCCGGTCTGGGCATTTAAAAACAGTTTTTCGAGCGGAATTTCGAGTGTCTCTACATACTCTCCGATGTCTAGATTTTGCTCACCGGTTTTTTTGCAGTCATATCCTATGAAAGTATGCGAAACTACGTTTGAATATGCGTCGCGGACAACATATCCTATATACTCTAGCCTCTCGGCGCTATAGCCCGTTTCCTCCATGAGCTCTCGAGCTACCGCCTGCTGCAACTCCTCTCCGACTTCGACGCTGCCGCCCGGAATTTCTTCCATGAGCCGTTCACACCCCGGTCGAAACTGGCGCGCTATCACTACCTTGTTGTCACGCGTCAGAGGTATAACATTGACATCTTGGGCGCCACGTTTACCGTACGTCGTAAACTCATACTCAGCTCCATCAGGCGTACGGAATTTTTTAAATATTAGTGTCCGGTATCCAACCGGCTCGGTCCGTTCGCTCAGTTTTTTCCAGCTGCTCACTCACAAGACCTCGAGTTGCTTTTTGATACGCTCCGTAGCTAGCGCGGGGTTGGCCTTGCCTCGTGATGCTTTCATGACCTGACCAACCAAAAATCCGATGGCTTTCATTTCGCCGTTTTTTACATCATCGACTGCCTTTGGATAGTCAGCTAGCACCTGCACCACTATTTCGTCGATAGCGCCCTCGTCACTCACCTGCAAAAGATTTCTACCCTCAGCGATTTTTTCTGGGTCTTCGCCCGTTTTTCTCATCTCGACGAGCACCTCTTTTGCCGCGGTAGAACTGAGTTTATTCTCTTTCACCATATATGATAGCGCGGTCAAGCGGCTATCCATTTTCTCTTGGGATAGGTTGATTACATCTGTTGGCTTCACTTGGAGGGTTGTTTCGTCCTCGCGGTCTTCAGCCGACACTTCACCATCATCCGTATCAGTGCCCACCGGTCGCATCAGCCAAAAGGCTACGCGCCTAGCATGGTCTGGTCCGGCATCATCATAGATACGGCCGACTTGTCTAGCAAGCTCTGGGTCAGCGATGATGTCTTCGCACGTTTTGGGGTCAAACCCAATGCTGGCAAATTTTTCCCGAAAGACATCTGGCAGTTCGGGCATGGCAGCCGCGATATCTGCAACATACTCATCGCTGAGCACGACAGGCGGGATATCTGGGTCGGGCATATAGCGGTACTCATAGCTGTCCTCTTTGCTGCGTTGGCTGAAGGTTTTTTGACCCGCATCATCCCAGCCTCGCGTCTCTTGCACGACGGTTCCGCCCGACTCTAGCACATCAATCTGCCGGTCTATCTCGTATTCGACCGCCCGCTCAACGCTGCGGAAACTATTGAGGTTTTTGGTCTCAGTGCGTTTGCCCAGCTGATCTGTTTTGCTGACACTGACATTTACATCAAACCGCATGTTGCCATAGTACAGGTTGGCGTATGACACATCGGCGTAGCGCATTCGCAGCCACAATTCACGCGCGTACGCTTTTGCCTCCGCTGCCGTGTGCATGTCTGGTTCGCTGACTATCTCGAGCAGCGGAGTGCCTGCTCGGTTGAGATCGACGAGACTGTAGTCCGCCCCGGCTGGGTGCGTCGATTTGCCGGCATCGGCCTCGATGTGAGCCTCGTGGATGCGGACGGTTTTTTGCTCATCACCAACCGCAAACGTCAGACTTCCGCCGCGAATAATCGGGTCATAAAACTGGGTTATCTGGTATCCCAGCGGCAGGTCCGGATAAAAATAGTGCTTGCGGTCAAATGTACTACACCGCTGCGGCTCGGTACCAAGCGCAAAGGCCGCCCTACATGCTAGCTCCACGGCCTTTTCATTGAGCACCGGCAGCGCTCCCGGCAAACCAAAGTCTATATGATTGATCAGGGTATTGGGAGCCGCCGTCCGCGCATCATTGTCGGCGCCGCTAAAAAGCTTGGTGCGCGTTTTGAACTGTACGTGGCACTCTATACCGATGGTTACGGTGTACCGCCGGCGAGCCTCCTGATCGCTCATGGGGCGCTCCACTGTCTAGAGGCTAGAGATGAGGGGTATGAGGCAAAACATACGACGATGGTCTCATGCGGGTCGGCGTCTAGGCTCGTTGGATATGGCAGACAGATCATTATAAAGCCCCTAGGTCTTTCAGTGCACGTTTGATTCCCATGAGTGCATCCTTCACATGGCGCTCGGTCAGTTTGACGCTGCTTTCATGTACGAGTTTATTTCGAAGTTTATGACCAAACCAGACATCGTCGTTCGCTTGGATGTCATGCTGTGCGGCGACCAGTCTCTCTCCGGTATTTTTACCTTTGAAACGCCTTGCTTTTAGGGCGTGGTCGAGTAGCTTGTCCGCCTCGATGACGGCTAGCGGCCAAGTCGCGGAGTCTTTGAGTAGCTTCTGCATATCTTGCCACTTCGACTCATAATATTCTTTGTTGAGCTGTTTTCCCCGCTGATTGTGGGTCAGCACCCAGCCAATAAGAGCGAGGAGTACCGCCACAACCGCCGCCCCCACTGCGAGGTAGGTCGAATCCATTGCATTATTCATCAGCCAAAACCTCCTCTGCCCAAGCGGCAAATGTCAAAAGCTCTCTATCCTGACGCTGCGGCGCTATTATCTGTAGTCCTATCGGCATACCTGTGTCAGCACTTGGCCGAGCAGGGACACTTATAGCCGGTACGCCGACGAGGGCGGGCGCGACGGTCATCATGTCGACGAGATACATTTTGAGCGGATCATTCGCGTTTTCACCGATTTTGAAAGCGGCATTAGGTGCGACCGGGCCGATCAGGAAATCATACTGTTCAAAAACAGCATTGAATTCGTTGATCAATTTGGTGCGGACCGTCTGCGCTTTTTTGTAGTATGCGTCGTAGTAGCCGCTACTGAGCACATACGTGCCGATCATGATACGACGCTTCGCCTCGCGGCCAAAGCCTTTCGCCCGGGATTGCATATAGCTCTCTGTGAGGTTCACCCCATTTACATCAGCGAACTGATACCTCTGACCATCGTGCCGAGATAAATTACTGCTGACTTCGGCTGGGATAAGCACATAGTAGACAGCGAGCGCGAGCGGCAGACTGGGCACGCTAACTTCTTCGACCTCTATGCCCGCCTCCTCTAGTTTGGCGACCACATCCTCGATGCTTGTGCGCACATCTGGGTCGAGACCTTCGCCCATCCATTCTTTGATGAGGCCAACTTTGGTAGCTTGTTTGGCACTGGTTGCAGGTTGTATGTTATAGCCGAGCGGGTTGCGTTCGATAGTAGTGCTATCCAGTTCGTCTTTGCCGGCGTAGGCGTCGAGGACGTAGGCAGCGTCTGCGACCGTCATAGTGAGCGGCCCGATAGTATCAGTGCTGCTGGCCATGGCAACCACGCCGCTTCGGGAGGTCAAGCCGTATGTCGGGCGCAGCCCCACGCAGCCGACGTAGCTCGCTGGCTGGCGAATCGACCCACCGGTGTCAGTACCGATAGCGAACGGTGCCATGCCGAGCACCACCGCTGCTGCGGGGCCGCCGGATGAGCCACCAGGCACCCGCGTTTTGTCGTGAGGATTTTTGGTGACAAAGTTATCAGAATTTTCAGTGCTGGCGCCGTGACCGAACGCGTCTTGATTGGCTTTGGCAATGCAAACCGCACCGGCCGCTTCGAGTCTATCGATCACCGTCGATTGATAGGGCGGAACAAAACCTTTCAGCATTGTGCTGCTCGCTGTCGCTTCGGTATTCCGCACCAGTAGGTTGTCTTTGGCGATGAAAGGCACACCAGCAAGGGGTCCGATTTTCACCCCATGTGCTACTTTGTCATCTATCAATTTCGCTTGGGCTCTCGCCTGCTCGGCACGGACAAACGTAATTGCGTCAAAATCTTTGTGCTCCTCAATCGCTTGTAGGCTCTTCTCGACGAGGTCGATGGCTTTGACGCGGCCACTTTGTACGTCGTCTGCTAGCTGATCTATGGGCTTCCAGACGCGCATTACGCGCACTCCTTAAACATTGACCCTTGATGCTTGAACACTACTTGAACATTGAGCATGTTGCATTGTGCCCTAAATGCAAAAATGAAGTATGAAAAATTAATGATCAATGCCAAATGTCCCATGATCACCGTCCTCATCCGATCATCCTTTTGACTTTCAGCTGGTCTTTTTCTACTGCCGGCGCGAGATCCAGCAAGTCCTGCGGCTCGTAGCCGTAGTTTTTAACCTCGTCAGGACGCATCACGCTCGTAAGCCCAGTGACTTGATTGGTCGGTTCGAGCCCTGCCACATCCACACTCGAGAGCTGTTCGACATAGCCGAGGATTGCACTAAGCTCATCGGCAAACGCCTCAACCTCGTCGTCTGACAGAGAAATCCGACAAAGCGTCGCCAACTTCAATACATCATCTCGCGAGAGCTTGCTCATTATCAACTAGTATACCAACTCCCGAATCTAACTTTAATATTGACATTTATATAAATAGTTTTTATTATATGTTCTAGTTTCTTAAATCCCCATGGGCAAGCTCGGACAAGCCTTGCCCGGGAGTAACCGTAGCCCTCTATGTTTTACCTTGCAGGAAATCGCCGAAATCAGCAGCCAAGCCTTTTTGATCCGTGCGACGCTACCCCCGCGGCCACTATATCCGACATGTCCCAGTGGGCGAAAAATTTCTATGCTGGTGCCATGCATACGATGATGCTTCCTGTGTGGTACAGTGAGCAACCCGGCCACCTCATACAGCTATCAGCTAGTTTGATAAATCCGTCGGGCGCGGTCTCAGATACTATTACTATACAGCCCCGTAAGCCCTCTGGACAAAAAGGTGCTGAAGCCACAAGCATGCTGCCTACATGGCCATGTTTTTCTCCTGAGTGGCTCAGGCAGCTATCACCGAGCGATATGGATATGTCATATACTCAGGGCAGTGGAACCTCTGCACCCACTCCTGTCCTCTACAGACAAACGGAGCAGCAGCCCAACACAGACAAGAGAACCGCGCAGTTTGTAACGCTCCTTACTCGCGTTACAAAGGGTAGCCTTTTGCAGCCTGAAAAAACATTTCAACTCGGCAATCCAGATAACCGCAAAAGCCCGTGGTCACTTGCAGTTGCGGCAACTGTAGAGACCGACCCAGATATCCGTATCACAAAAAATACACCCAATGACGTACTATCCCGAATAGGTACAGATCTGACGGTCATCTATGAGATGGGCCGGCTTTCTTTTGACAGTATGCTCCTTGGTAGAACCGAAACGATACGCGCTCTGTACGGAACCAACCCTAGCCTCTCAAGAGCCGCCCGCTCCGCTCTGGTAGACGCAGATCTAGCACAAGCCTTGGCCCGCCTACAGCGCGCTCGTCAAGCTATCATACGATATAACCACGAATGTCTCCGCCGGGGAGGTGATAATCCCCCATTGATTACACCGCCTCGCAGATGACACAAAACCCACCAAGCCCACTGCGCTGCTCTCCGTGTATTATGCTTGATATGCAAAATGCCCACTAAAAAATGCGACACCTGTATACTAGTAGGTGTATGTCCCGTCTGCATATTTCACGCAGTGACTTTCTCTTTGCGCAGATCGCGCTCTTTACCGCAATCGGCTTACAGATCATTACATGGCTCAATAACAACAATTCTTCGTTTGGCCCCCACCCGATAATAATTCTCAGTGAACTCTCTCTCGCTATTGTGATTGGGCTCATGGCCTTGCACCCCACGCTAGCTCAACACGCTGCGTATCGTACGGCCTCTTTTGCATTGCTCGGTTTGATTTCGGCAGAAAACGTCACATCGATCTGGCTTGTACTTGGTCAGCTCGTGAGTAATTCTTCGCACCTCTCGGGGTATCAGCTGCTCGGCTCGGCGGTTGCTATCTTCCTCACCAACATCATTGTCTTTGCGCTCTGGTATTGGGAAATTGACAGCCCCGGCCTTTCGGGGAAACGATGGTCGCGCAATGATCAAGACTTCTTGTTTTTGCAGCAAGAAAAGCCGGACCTATACCCACAGTGGCGACCAAATTTTGTTGACTATCTGTATCACTCCGTCACAAATGCCATAAACTTTGCGCCTGCCGAAACACGCCCCATCACTAGGCAAGCCAAGGTCCTTATGGGCATGCAAGCACTCATCTCCATCACTACCCTTGCCCTCGTTATTGCTCGCTCGGTTTCCATCCTCGGGCAATAGCTACGTAGGCCCAGCCTGTATCTTTCTACTGACTCTGCTGGCATCATCTAATTTATACTCCAAAAGAT
>CAZNLV010000017.1:0-1627 GCA_964574245.1 uncultured Candidatus Saccharibacteria bacterium | reverse complement strand
TTATACTCCAAAAGATCAGATCTTTACCGAAGGGGAAAAATGTGAATCATATGATTTATAGATTAGAGTTTGGATTTGAGGTCGGTGATGAGGTCGCGGAGTTCGGCAGCCTGCTCAAACTGTAGGTTGGCGGCAGCCAGATCCATCTGTGAGGTTAGATCTTTGATAAGACTGCCGTATTCATCTTTTGGTATCTTATTAAGGTCAAGCTTGGCACGTTTCGCCTCGGCTGGCAGATCTGTCTGCATGCGGTCCTCGACAGCGCGATTGATACCGGTAGGGGTGATGCCATGCGTTTGGTTGTACGCGTCCTGAATCCCTCGGCGTCGGTTTGTTTCGTCTATAGTTCGCTGCATGCTGCCCGTGATACGATCGGCATACATAATCACGCGACCCTCGACGTGCCGCGCTGCCCGACCGACGGTCTGTATCAGCGCCTGCTCGCTCCGCAGGAAGCCTTCTTTGTCAGCGTCCAGGATTGCGACGAGCGACACTTCGGGCAAGTCCAAGCCTTCGCGCAGGAGGTTTATGCCAACCAGCACATCATAGACACCTAGGCGGAGATCGCGGAGGATGTCGGTGCGGTCGAGCGTATCAACGTCGCTGTGCAGATATGCCACTTTGATCTTTAGATCTTGTAGATACTCGGTCAGATCCTCACTCATGCGTTTGGTGAGCGTGGTGACAAGCACACGCTGGCCCTTGCCTATGGTATCGCGGATTTCGGCTATCAGGTCATCTATCTGCCCTTCAATCTTCCGTACCTCTATCTGGGGGTCAAGGAGGCCAGTTGGCCGGATAACTTGCTGGGCGGGCTCGGGGCTACGACTCAACTCGTACTCTGCTGGGGTAGCACTCACATAGACGACTTGGTTGACATGACGTTCGTATTCGGTGAAATTGAGTGGCCGGTTGTCGAGCGCACTCGGTAGACGGAAGCCATGCTCCACGAGGATCTCTTTGCGCGCCCGGTCGCCGTTGTACATGCCCCGTAGCTGCGGTATAGTCATGTGGCTTTCGTCGATGAGCATCAAGTAGTCGTCAGGGAAATAATCCAGCAGCGTCGCTGGCTGCTCACCTGGCTCGCGGTTGGTCAGATACCGACTATAGTTCTCGATGCCTTTCACAAAACCGGTTTCCTCGAGCATTTCGAGATCAAAACGCGTGCGCTGCTCGAGCCTTTGGGCCTCAAGTAGCTTGCCCTGAGATTTAAACTCTGCCAGTCGCTCCCCCAGCTCCTGCTGGATGTGCCCGAGAGCCACCTTGAGTTTTTCCTGCGGAGTTACGTAGTGGCTGCTCGGGAAGATTTTGTAGCGGTCAAGACTGGCCATAATCTCGCCTGTCAGCGGGTCGATGCGCGTAATACGATCGACCTCATCGCCAAACATTTCAATACGGTACGCCCACTCCTCTCCAGCCGGGTAGACATCCACCACATCACCGCGGACGCGGAATGTACCTCTGTGAAAATCAACGTCATTTCGCTGATATTGGATGTCTGTCAGTTGCCTGAGCAGTTTGTCGCGCACCCGCCGTTCGCCCTTTGCCACACTCACCGAGAGTCCGTCGTAGTCCTCTACCGAACCGATGCCATAAATGCAGCTGACACTAGCCACGATCAGCACGT
>CAZNLV010000016.1:0-17616 GCA_964574245.1 uncultured Candidatus Saccharibacteria bacterium | reverse complement strand
CAGGTTGTCCTCGCGGCCATCGCCTCGGTACTGATCCTGCCCATCCTCATCTTTACTGGGGTGAGCTATCCACTGGCTCTTATGGTGATTGTGTTCATCTGTGGACTCATACCAATGGTCGGGCATACCATAGGCGCCATCATATGCACGGCCGTCGCGCTGTTTCATTCGTTTGGCGCAGCAACAGTTGTGCTCTGCTACTACATTTTTTACCAACAAGTTGAGAACTATGCTGTACAGCCGCGTATCCAGGCAAACTCGACCAATATGTCGCCGCTACTCGTTTTTGTGGCGGTCCTGCTCGGCGCTAGTTTCAGCGGTCTACTTGGCGCACTGGTGGCCATACCGATCATGGGCTGCCTCCGCATACTGGTGCTCGATTACTTGGAACGTCGCGACATTTTGAGCAAAAAAACGGTCAGGCAAGAAACTACCGTCAAAGAAAGCTGAAGGCTCCAAATTTAAGCGCACGAAACTAATCGTCGTGGTTTCGGCGCTACAGCCAATACCATAGCGCACCACACGGCGTGTCGCGCAGGCCGACACCCTCTTTGGCCAGTTGACTGCGCAGTTCGTCTGATTTCCCCCAGTCATTTGCTGCGCGTGCAGCCTGTCTATCTGCGATCATATCCTTTTGGTTACTCGTAATATCTGCCACTGCGAGACTAATCCCAAGTGCATCTCCAACAAAACCGAGCCAGTGTATCATCGACTGGTCACTTTCTGCTGTAGGCTCGGACGTGCTATACCGCTGCAGCGTCTCGTCGATACTAGTCAGTACGCTCGGGGTATCGAGATCCTTTTGGAGTGCGATTAGCATGTCTGACGCCGCTGCGTCAAAGTCTAGGGTGCTGACAGGATTTGTGCCTCCGCGGTTCGGCTGGTGCACGAGCGCGGTATGCTCTCGCCAATGATTCAAACGATTTTGGGCGGCTTCTAGGTTCTCCCAGGTGAAGTTGCCCTCTGTTCGGTAGTGCTTTCCAAGTGCAAATAGCTTAAATGCGTCAAGGCTGAAGCCGCGACTAAGGACGTCTTGCAGCGTGTAGACGTTGCCTTTGCTTTTTGCCATTTTACCGCCGTCTACCTTGAGATGGTTATTGTGCATCCAGAACTGGCTGAACTGTTTGCCGGTAACGGCTTCCGTTTGGGCGATTTCGTTTATATGATGGACAGGCACATGGTCTATGCCGCCGGTATGTATATCTATCTGGTCACCTAACGTTTCGCGGGCGATAACCGAACACTCCAAGTGCCAGCCGGGAAAGCCGATACCCCAAGGGCTGTCCCATTCCATGTCTCGCTGTACGCCACTCGGACTGAATTTCCACACTGCAAAGTCAGTGATATTGCGTTTGCCCGCTACGCTGACGCGGGCGCCGGCGTCGAGCCCATCAATGTCGATTCGGGCCATTTCGCCGTAGGTTTGCAAGCTTTTGCTGGCCGACACTACATTAAATGCGCCAGTGTCAAAATACATGCCGTCTTCAGGGATTTCGTATAGGAAATTGCCATCTGCCAGCTCCTTCGCAAAGGCAATTTGCTGCTGTATAGTGTCGGTTGCCCGCACCAAATGCGTCGGTTTCATGAGGCCGAGCTGTTCGGCTTCGTCAGATGCGATATCAATGTATTTCGCGGCGACATCCCAGGCGGTAATGCCTTCGGCGCGGGCGCCTTTTTCCATTTTGTCTTCGCCGTTGTCGTCGTCGCTGGTGAGGTGTCCGACATCAGTGATGTTTTGGGTGTGTTCAACTTCGTAGCCGCTTTGCCGCAGGGTTCGCACCAGCACGTCCCAGTAGATGTATGGTAGCCAATTGCCAATATGCGGCTGGCTGTAAACCGTTAGCCCACAGGTGTAGAGTTTGATTTTTCCAGTTTGCAGTGGAGTGAGTTCTTGGACGCTGCGCGTCAGTGTGTTGTAGAGTTTCATGCAATATCTCCGTGAAGGTTATCGAGTAGGTCTGAGGCAAAACGGAGACAGGCTGATTTTACCTCGTTGTAGGGTCGTCCGTCGGTGATTTTGAAACCTGCCGCGTAGTCATGGCCTCCTCCACCGAGATGCTCTGCTAATTTTGCAGCCACTGGGTAACCAGTATTTGCTCGTATCGCCGCCGTTACTCGTCCGTCGTCATAACTTTTTATGACCATAGCGAGCGCAACCCCTCGGACTTGCAGCATGTCATAGTGGATAAGAGGAGCAGGATTGTAGAGAGGACTGTATTCGTTGATTTCTGACTGGGGCACGTGCACGAGAGCGATTTTGCCCGCAGCAAAAAACTCAGTTTTTTTGATAAGATCTGCTTTATACGCATAGATCTTTCCGGGCATTTTTCCATATTCGCGGCGGAGCTCTTCGAGATGCGGACGGCTGACTCCTAAATCGGTGAGATCGGCCATCACTCGGTAGGTGCCGGCGGTCGTCAAGTCATTCATCAGTCCCTGTGTGTCGCCCAAAATTGAGATCATAATGTGTTCCGCTGCCTGAATAGAAATGGGCCAGCCAAGTGAAGTGCTCAGATGAAAAATGAGCTCCCCGGTGGAAGCGGCTGTCTCGTCGATGATTTGAAGTGGGGTGAAGTCAATCTTTTTCTCTACGGTGGCGTGGTGGTCAAGCACGATGCACGGTCGGCTTTTTACCCAGCCGAGTTGGCCGCTCTTTTCGAGTTTATCGATCAGGGTGTACGTACTGGCATCCACGATGATTGAAAGGTCGAATTGTGATGGTAGCGTGTCGACGATACGATCCCATCCGGCTAAATATCGTAGGTACTCAGGGATATTTACACCGCAGTAGAGTGTGGTGTCTTTCCCCATGTCTCCAAGTATGTGTTCGAGCGCAAGGGCGCTTCCGAGACTGTCTGCATCTGGATTATCGGCTTGGATGATGACGATGCGCCTCGCGTCTGCAAGCGCTTTCTGAATCGTATCGTGCATACCATATATTGTACGTCGGCTAGAAATATATACAAACCCGAATCGTCTGGGTTCTTCCCGAGCGGGATCTGGTGCTGTGCCGGAGGGAAAATGGGGTTTTCAGTAGGTAGTGCCTCTGCAGTGCGTCGTCGAAATGCATGTGGTATGCTGTATCCATGAGAGACAAAAAAACCATACGAGAACTGCAGGAAATGCTCGCGGAGGCGACAGAGCTCGTGCGCCCGGGCTCAACGTGGCGGCACTATAAGGGCGGAGTCTATGTCGTATCATGCTTGGCGTTTAACGAAGAAACCCTAGATATAAAAGTCATCTACCAGCCTGTCGAAGCGCCGGAGATATTTTTTACTCGGCAACTCGTGGTGTGGCTGGAGTCAGTGGAATGGGAGGGAGCTACGCTCCCACGATTTGAACACATTGCTGACTGAGTGACGTGGCTGTTTGAGTGACGCAGTCGCTCAGCGCAGGTTCAAGCTCGTGAACCCATGAGATTAGGACATAGACTGGCGGCCCTCAAGAGCGCGGCTCAGCGTAATCTGATCGGCGTATTCGAGATCGACACCGATGGGCAGGCCCCGAGCAAGTCGACTGATTTTTATCGGACGATCACCAATCTGTTGCTGTATGTACAGTGCCGTCGACTCTCCTTCTACACTCGCATTAGTGGCAAGTATGAGCTCTTCGACACTGTCTTCGTCGAGTCGTTGTACCAGCTCCTCGATATGGAGGGCATCTTGGGTTACACCATCAATCGGTGATATCAAACCGCCGAGGACATGATATGTGCCGTGAAACGCACCGGTTTTTTCAAGTGCGACAACGTCGAGCGGCTCAGCGACCACCGCCACAAGCTTTTTATCTCGTTTTGGATCGGTATAGAGCGGCGATAGGGTTTCCCTAGCATCTATGAGAGCAAAAGTTTTCGGACAGTACGAGATACCTCCGTGCAGTGCATCCAGTGCTGCGCCAATTTGCCGTGTCTTGGCAGGATCATGGCGCACGAGATAATACGCGTAGCGTTCTGCGGTACGCGAGCCTACGCCTGGCAAATTACCGAGCGCCTCGATCAATGATTGTAGTGCCGGAGGAAGGATGTTCATACGGTCTTATAAACCAAGGCCGCTGAGCATGCCCATAAATGGCTGCATTTTTTCGGCGGCTACACGCTGACTTTCTTGGATGGCGTCTTTGACTGCATCTTCAATCCACCGCTCAAGTTGCTGGATATCGTCGAGATCGACGTAATCCGGATCGATTTGTATCTTTTTGATTTTTTGCTCTCCTGTGATCTCCACGCGTACCGCGCCGTCGCCCTGCTCAACTGTGATAACGAGTTTCTGGAGTTCCTTCTGAATCTTTTTTACCTGTAGTAACATTTTGGCTTGATCAAATTTGCTCATGTGTGTCCTATGGGCCGCAAAAAACAGAGAACCTCGGTGGTTGGCTGCTCCCGCGCGCTTCCTTTCTTAGTTTATTGGTAGCACTGAGTATTGTACCAGATTATGAGGGCTGTTCGACATGGTAGACGGCTTTTGTCTCCGGTGCATTTGGCCAAGCTATAAAGTATGCTCGTAGCTGATACGTGATGGAAAAGGCTACTAAAACCACGACGAGCACAGCGCCAAGTATACGAGCAAACGGATTGCGCGGAAATGTGTTGAACCAGTCTCTCCCGAGGAGCTCGATGCCAGCCGTAATGAGGAGATACAACAGAGGAACCAGTAGGGCTATAGTCACGCTACCGCGCAAGGTGACCAAAAAACCGCACAGTAGCAACCCGAGAGTGAGGTAGTATGCCCCTTTTTCGATGGGTCGTCGCCATACATAGAGCAAGCCGGTTAGACATAGTACAACCTCAGCGAGGTTTAAAAGGGGTGCGCCGTGTAGCCAATAGTCTGTCGGCCAGTATCCCCTGTAGACTACTGATGCCAGTAGGTGCTTCGCTTCTCCAAGGACTGCCGAAAACTGGGGTATAGCGCTCGGTAGCCCCAATATTTCTCGTAATATGCTGAGGTCCTGCATGCTTCGCCATGCGAGAGGAGCGAGTAGAAGCAGACACATGCTGAGGAGGATACCAACGTGCATCATACCGAGTTTTTTGAACGCAACACCAAATCGACGCCAGAGTAACGCCGCCTCAATAAGAGCAAACCAAACCATACCAGGTATATAGAGCAACCCACAGAAAAATAAAGCGCTCAAATAGACGATGATATTTCCGTGTGTTGTCTTTCGATACAAAAAGATACAGGCCGTGACAACAAATGGAGCGAGCTGTAGTACCATAGGCGAACCAAACCGTGAAGCATGCAACGCGCCGCTAGAAGTCACGAACATCAATGCTCCGAGGAGCGAAGCAGGCCTCGAAAACCAACGCCGAGCCGTCCAGTAAAAAAGAATAGCGAGCGGGAGTGCACAGATGGCTGCGGCGAGTCGGGTGACAAGTACGCTATGATGACCGAGCTTCAGTCCTGACCATACCCATAGTTTGTAGGGCGCATTCACTGGATCGTGCAGTATGGTTTTTAGACTGTTTGATTGCTGCTGGCTGGCTACTTCTACGGGGCTATACTTGTTACCAGTGAGTCCAAAAAGGTTATGAAAGAGGAGTAGATACAAAACCGCTAAAACGCCAGCAGCTAGCACCACGTACTTCCAGTTGCGGCGAAGCCAAATCGTTAGATCGTCTGTTTCCATAAGCGTTACTTGGTAGTATACACTGACCAAATAGCCCGCGACAATGGCTGCTCCTATGGTCGCTTGCATAACTGGTTTGGCCACACTGCTTATGCCTTCTCGTGATCAGCTCGCGCGCAGCCTGTCTATGTGCCCATTATTCGCTAAAAGGCGTAGCATGTGAACTGTCGAGAGATCGAATGCGCTGTTTGTCGCGGTCAAAATACAGCTCTACTCCACCGGTCGGTCCGTTACGATGTTTTTTGATGAGCACATCCATGATGTTTTGCCGTTCGCTCTCCGGCTCGTAGTAGTCCTCGCGGTACAGAAATGCTACTACGTCAGCATCCTGCTCGATGGAGCCGGACTCGCGCAAATCTGCGAGCTGTGGAATTTTGGGGTTTCTGCTTTCAACAGAACGGCTGAGCTGGCTCAAAGCTATGACCGGGACATTGAGCTCTCTCGCTATGCCCTTCAGGCCCCGAGAGATCTCTGATATTTCTTGGACGCGGTTTCCTTCACTTGCATACTTGCCACCCCCGCTCATGAGCTGCAAATAGTCCACGATGATTATGCCCAGCTTGCCGCCGTGGGCCTCACGACGCGCTTTTGTGCGAAGATCGCTGACGGTGATTCCGGGTGTGTCGTCTATAAGGATTCGCGCTTCACTCAGGGTACCCATGGCTTCTGCCAACTTCTCAAAGTCGTCGTCCGTCAGTTTGCCGGTGCGCAAGTTCCATGCGTCGACACCTGATTCCATAGCCAGTAAGCGATCAACGAGCTGCTCCTTGCTCATTTCCAGACTAAAAACGAGGACTGTCTCTCGTGCGAGCGTTGCGATTTTGTGCGCTAGATTGAGCACGAAGGCGGTCTTACCCATGGAAGGCCGAGCAGCAAGGATGACCAAATCGGAGCGTTGAAAACCGGCAAGGATGTTGTCGAGATCGCGGTATCCCGTCGGTATGCCCCGGAGTTTATTTTTGTCTTTGTGCAGATCATCGAGACGTTCAAAACTCTCAGCTAGTACCATTTCTAGGCTCACGATGCTTTGTTTGACGTGTTGCTGACTGACCTCAAAGAGGCGTGCCTCGGCTTCTTCTATGAGCTCTTGGAGAGCTTTTGATTCATCCTGACCGAGCGCCGCCATGTCGGCACTAGCGGTAATAAGTCGTCGACGGAGGGCCTTCTGGGCAACGATATCGGCGTACTGCTCGACGTGTGCGGCGGTCGGCACAAAATTGGTGAGTTCCGTCAGGTATGATGGGCCGCCGACAAGGTCCAAAAACCCGGTACCTTTGAGCTGTTCGGCGAGAGTGAGGACATCTATAGCCGCACGGCGCTCGTACAAAGCACGAAGGGCTTCGTAAATACGAGCGTGTCGCTGGTCGTAGAAATCTTCAGGGGTAATTCTGTCGGCGATTTTTACGATTGCATCGGTATCAATCAGTATAGCGCCGAGCAAACTAGCTTCGGCTTCACTGCTCTGCGGCGGCGTTTGTTGCGGCATTGATCCAAGCCCCTTCTTTTACTCGTACTTTGATACGGGAACGATATCTCATGATTCTAACAGCTCGGCTCCGCCAAAGATATTGCTAATGGTCGAGAGTGTATCAGCTTGCGGCTGAGTCTCGACAGGGTCATCCTTTTTGACGAGGCACTGAACAGTGATTGGCTGATGGGCAATTTCTTCGACGTACTGGGTTAGCACGGCAAGATTTTTGGCTTCACTCAATCGTTTTTGGTGAAAGGCAAAGGTGAGCTCGAGCGTCAGTGTGCTACCCGCTAGACGGGGTTTTGCCATGCGCGCAATGCCATAGAGTGTATTGTGGGTGCTTTTGAGCCGGGTGAGCGTCTCTTGCCATAGATCGGCTAGGGCTGGAGTCGTGGCGGACGCGGCCGGAGCATCGGCGGGTTGGTTGCTTTTTGACTCGTTTTTTGGAGGGGTAGGCTCCGGCTCTGGTAAGGCCGGTTTTTGTACTGCCGCTACCGGTGTACGTGTCTGTGGTGATACTGGGGCGCTTGGGGCCCGATGGGCTGGCCTCTCGGTGGTTTGAGGCGTTACACTTGGAGACGTTCTTACTTCATTTGGAGTAGCCGTCTCTGTCGAGTTTCGCTTGGGATGGTGTGCAGCGCTGTACTGCATGAGGATAAGCTCGAGTAGCGTTTGTGCATTGTGAGCTGGCGGCACCTGTAGTAGTTCACGCAGGACAACCAGTAAATCAGGAGAGAGATCGTCCGCTAGGCGCCCGCGAATTGCCTTGCCCAGCTGGAGCGCTATGATAGCCGGCTCATAGCCTTGATTTCGGAGGTGGTTGAGCGCGCCGAGACAGCTTTTGGTGTTGTGTTGCAGCAGTGCATCTAGAATCTGTTGAATGAAATCGGAAGGCGGCAAGCCCAGCAGCTGCTCCACGTGAGCCGTGGATATCGCATCTCCGATTCCACTCGCTTGGTCAAGGAGTGAGATGCTATCGCGGAAGCTACCCTCTCCATGTTCGGCGATGAGATCGAGAGCTGCTGGCTCTATGGCGATGTCTTCTTTTTGGCAAATATCGCGCAGCAATGCTACGACCGTCTCTTTTTGGGCCGGACGGAAGCTGTAGCGTTGGGTGCGGCTAATGATGGTAGCAGGTAGTTTATGGACCTCGGTTGTAGCAAGTATGAAAACGACATGTGCCGGTGGTTCTTCGAGCGTTTTGAGCAGGGCGTTGAAGGCGGCTCGACTGAGCATGTGCACTTCGTCGATGATGAATACCTTGTACTGAGCACTGGCGGGCGCCGCCATGATTTTATCACGGAGATCGCGCACATCTTCGACGCCGTTATTGCTCGCCGCATCTATTTCTATGATGTCAAACTGTGGGTCTTCGCTGTAGGGTAGCTTATTTATTTCATGTGCTAGGATGCGGGCGATGGAAGTCTTGCCGACCCCCCGGGGACCTGTCAGCAAATAAGCATGTGCGATTTTGCCTGCCGCAAGGGCGTTGCCCAGTGTGGTCGTGATGTGTTCCTGCCCGACAATTTCACTCAATGACCGTGACCGGTACTTTCGGTATAGTGCTTTCCCCATTGCTCCTCATTATAGAATGCGGAATCGCGAATGACGAGTGTAGTATTTACATGGCCGTTATGATGACGCCGCAGACGCCGATCAGTATGGCTGCCCATAGGAGTTTATTGTTATCACGCTCTCCGAGGAAGCAGTGCGCCGCGATGGCAACGAGTGGAAGACCAAAGGCTTTTAGGGCAGTTATCAGAGAAATATTGCCCGCAGCCGAGAGCGCATACAGATAGGAAAACCCTACTCCACACGAAAGTATGCCAAAAAGCGCCGAGCGTCGAACCACTGTCCTCGGGATGGTTCGGAGCGGGTAGCGAACAAGCTGTGGCAGAGCGATCGCTGCCGCGCCAATACCCTGAGCCATGAATCCGACGATGAAATACCCACCTAAGTCCATGTACTGCATAGTCGCTCGTTCGGCAACGAGGCCAATGCTCATAGCAACTGCAGACCCCGCCGTGAGGAGAACGCCTTTTTTGAAATGCTGGATTGGTTTAGTACCTTTGCGGGGGCGCGTACGGGTGCCCAGATGGCGAGGAGCGCCGAACCGAGGACTATCGCCGCGCCGATGACTTGCAGCGGAGATAGTTTTTCGCTGAGGAGTAGCCAGCCGAGGATAATAACGAGTATGGCGTGCCCCTGAAATATTGTCTGGAAATACGCGGTCGGCAGAAACCGGAAAGCTTGGAGCGACAGTAGACTGTATATTCCTAGAAACAGGCCTTCGATGACGAGCAGCACCGCTACCCACCAGCTCCAGTTGACCGCATGATCGATACTGAGCCCGACGAGCAAGCCGAGGGGCACAATACCGAGTATGTACGATAGAAGCGAGGTGATACTACTCGGGACATCAGAGGCAAGCACTAGCCGTCGTTTGACGAGAGTCTGCGACACAAAAAACACAAAAAATACACCGAAAGATAACCGCCACATAGGTGTCTAGAGGGCCGCTTCGAGTGCGGCCCACTCTGCCAGCGAGTCATCCTCGGGGACATTGACGCTTACTTGGTCGCCTGGACGGGCTTTGAAATAGGTGACGCTTGCGAGGAGGACGCGGAAGTCTCGGTTGCCAACGCTGACAAAATAGTGGCCGCCCTCGAGTTTGAGAGTGCCGACAACTTGTTTGCGTGGGATGGGACCAATCTGCTTGTAGAGAAACGCACCGTCGTCTGCTATGGTCAGTTTCAGTATATCGCCTTGGACAAGTTTTGATTTGCTGGCGTAGTTTGCTGGAACAGGATAGGTTTTGCCGTCTGAACCCACCATATTTTGGCCATCAAAAACGCCCTCGATAACCTTGCCGAGTACCTGCTCGCTGACATTTGCGTGAACATTTTCATCGTCTCCTACGAGGCTGATGAGAAGTTCATTGGCTGCGGCCAAGTTAGTCTCGGCTTCTTGAATAAGAGCTCGGAGTCTTTTGATTTGTTTGTCTGCGACGTCTGCCATAAAAACTCTTTCTTTCTATTTCCCTTTAGTGCTCAAACTAGAGTGTTCCAACTTTAGTGCTCCACCACTATCCTTTGGTTAGGCCTACTGTACCTTACCTTAACCGTAGCATACTGTGGCTGGCAAGTCAAAGCTGAATTCTGTCGCGGCTAGGTATGTGGATAAGTAGCACCAAAATCTAAAAAAGTAGCCCCAGAACAAGTCCGGGACTACTCTCTAGGAAAAGTGCTGCTTCTTTTACACTAGACCAATTCGACGGTTGCGCCAGCTTCTTCGAGAGCTTTTTTGGCGGCTTCAGCGTCTTCTTTTTTGGCTTTTTCAAGTACGACCTTTGGTGCGCCGTCCACGAGGGCTTTGGCTTCACCGAGACCGAGACCGGTCAGCTCTTTGACTGCTTTGATGACAGCAACTTTCTGGGCACCGGCGTCTTTGAGGTTGACATCGTACTCAGCCTTTTCATCGGCGCCAGCAGCACCAGCGTCCCCGCCAGCAGCAGGACCGGCTACAGCGACAGCTGCAGCAGCGGGCTCAATACCGTATTCGTCTTTGAGAATAGTTTTGAGTTCGTTTACTTCGAGGACAGTGAGCTTGGTGAGCTCTTCTGCAAGTTTTTTTACATCAGCCATTTCTTAAATCTCCTTTGATCATTGATCGTTGATCTTTGATCATTACTTTATCGTTGATACCTATGTCATTTACCAATGATCAATGATCAATGCTAAATGTTTTAGTGCTGACTAGGCAGCAGCCTTGTCAGCGAGGCCGTCAAGCAGCGCATGTAAGTTACCGGAAAGACCGTTTGTAATGTCGTTGACCGGGCTGAGCAGCATTGCTACCGCTTCAGCGATCAGTTGGTCTTTGCTAGGTAGATCTGCCAAGGTTTTTACTTGGACTGCGTCCATGAAAAGGCCGTCTGCGCTGTAGGCGCCGACGAACTCAAGTGTTGGGTTGGTTTTGGCAAACGCTTTGAGCGCTTGCGCGGGGGCGACCTCATCCTCGCTGTTGAACGCGTAGAGCAGCATACCGTTCAGGCTGCTAATGTCGGCGTTTTTCAGTTTGGCGTTATTGCCCATAGCTTTGATGACCAGACGGTTTTTGATCACCTTGACCTTGGTGCCGTTTCCACGGGCATCGCGGCGAAGTTGCTGGAGCGCCTTCACTGTGGTGCCTTGGTATTTGGCGACGACAGTCATCTTGGCCGAAGTGAGCAAGTCTGCTACTTCTGAGACGACATCATCTTTTTGTGATTTACTGAGTGCCATTCGTTCTCCTTTGGAGTGAATGATAAAATAATGAATCGTGAATGTCAGCAATCGTTATCGACCGTACGCAGCCAGCACCCACTCGTTACATATAAAGAAAACGCTTCTGGACTACCAAAAGCGTTTGCAAGCGAAATAAAAAATATTTCGTCGCCTCGGTGGCATTCTTAATCTCGCCTAGGCGGGACGCCACTGTCTTTGGTAACAGGGATAATAGTAGCAAATATTTCGCAGGATTGCAATATCTGTGGCCGGAGAGTATATACTGGTTCTGAGTACTTCAATCTGAGAATATGGCACTCCTACTCAACAAACATACATCGCATGAACACACTACCCAGCCCATCGGCCAATAATCCATCGGCTACTAGCGATGCCGAAAACAGCACCACGACAAAAGTCGAAACTGCATATCAGTCTGTACCAATAGGTTTTGACCCTAGCGAGGTATCCCTGTACGGCGTGAAAAGCACTGCATCGACGGTACAATCCTCCGCTCTGTCCGTAGAGCATGGTTCCATTTTGCCGGGCAGGCGATTTGTAGTAGTGGCGTGCGCTATTGTTTTGTGCGCTTGGATGATGATTGCTATTTGGGATAGATATGCTCGACATGCAATCGTGCAAGAGTATGGTGCTCGGGCCTCGAGGCAAAATTCGCCCATTGCTGCTGAACCACTACCGAATGTGGATGATGGAAACCCAGCTCACGACCCGCACATTGTCGGCCTAGCTCGACAGCTCAATGCCCGCGATATTGATCGGCTCGGGCTCATCCGAGTAAGTTCTCCCGAAGATCTTACTATTGCTCGCAGCGCTCTCAGCCCCATCCACTATGGACGTTTGACAGTGGTCGGTACATTTAGCCCGTATTCATCGACGATAGAGACGCCCGACGGCACGATAGAACTGGTGCAGACGGATACGGCCTCAATGCGTTCGGCGTTTGCTCATGAGTACCTGCACCACTTGTGGGCAAATCGATTGACGACAGCCGACCAAGAGAGAATCAGCCGAGTACTATCGGAAGTCTATGAGCATGACACCAAAATGCACAAAACTATGCAGTCATATGGTTCGGCGCGCGACACAGAGCTCTTTGCGTACTACTGCGCAAACACTAGTGATACGTATCTGTCCGACGAGCTACTCGATATTTGCGGGGCGTATATTGATCGTCGTGTGCTCGCAGGTTCTTTTGAGCGCTAGTACTGTTACTGATTTTGGAGCGCGTCAAACACCATGTAAACTCGGGTGTCTGGCTCGTAATCTCCCGAGGGGGTGACACGTTGGCCGGGTTCGGTTCCGACGATTTTGAAGCCGATTTTTTGGTAAATATGTGCCGCGCCGGCATTGCTTTGCCAGCATTCAAACCACAGTAAATCGTCTGAAAAGAACCGTTTGGTATATTCGAGTTCGGCTTGCAGGAATGGTGCTGCCAGTCCCTTGCCTTGGTGTTTCTCGCTGATACGGATGCCGCCGGTGAGCGTGCCGCCGAGTATATTCGGCGAAGTGCCCGGGCCTGTCCAAGCTATACCAGCGACGTCGTCTGTGGCGCGTTCTTTAAGTAAAAAGACGAGACGTTTCTTGGTGAGCCATTTTTGGGTTGTTGGTGTATCCTTAAATCGTTCCGTGCAGTCTTTGGGGCAGTATTTGAGTATTGATGTTTGCCGTGAAAGCGCTTGGAGCTGCGAGACATCGCGTTCCAATATGCCGATCTGGATATGATAGCCTTTGTCAAAAAGTTTCGAGAGCGAGGACTGGCCGGCTTGGTTCATGTCGGTGCTCCCCATATACCGGGTCTCAGTCGCAAAGGTAGTCGGAAAATCCCTCATCCGACTAACTCCTGTAGCTGCAGAGCGATCTCGGCAGCGAGGGCTTCAGCGCCCAGGGCCTCTACCATGACTCTGGCCAGCGGCTCGGTGCCGCTTGGGCGCACAAGGATGCGGCCGGTATCGCCAAGTCCAGCGGTTTTTGCCTGGACATAGGCTACTACCTCTGGAGTATTTAACTTGGTTTTGTCTTCTATGCGGAAATTTACGAGCGCTTGAGGAAGCATGGTCACTTCATTTCGCCATTCGCTCAGGGCTTTGTCGGACGATTCGATAGCTCTCAGTACCTGAACGGCAGCGAGGATGCCGTCGCCAGTTGTCGCGAGCATGGGCAAGATAATGTGCCCCGATTGTTCGCCGCCGATTTTGTAACCAGTTTCGAGTAAACGCTCGAGCACATAGCGGTCACCGACGGCTGTTCGCTCGAGGCCAATGCCGCGGGCTTGCAGAGCCTGCTCTGTGCCAAGATTTGACATAACGGTGGCAACGACGTGGTCATAGCCACTTGCAACGGCGAGCAGGTATAGTATGTAGTCACCGTTACATTCGCGGCCAAGAGCGTCTACCATAATCAGCCGATCAGCATCGCCATCTACCGCGATGCCAAGATCACAGTGCTGTTCGCGTACGGTTCGTTGCAGCTCTGCGGTGTCTGTCGCACCACAGCGAACATTGATATTGCGGCCATTTGGCTTGTCGCCAAGAGCCACCACCTGAGCACCCAGTCGTTCAAAGACACGCTGCCCCAGACCGGCGGCGGCACCATGGGCGGTGTCTACGGCGATTTTATAGATGTCGAGTCTGAGACCTCCAGCTGAACCGACGAGAAAATCTTCGTATTCGTGGACTAACTCACGTATTTCAAACGAGCCGCCCTCGCGGTCAGGCACACCAGATTCGATGTCATGATTGAGCTGTTCCTCGGCAGCGTCGGGTAATTTACTGCCGGTAGCGCTAAAGACCTTTACCCCATTAAATTCGTACGGATTGTGACTGGCTGTGATCATGACGCCTGCCACAAACTCGTCGTGATGTGCAGTTACGTACGCAAGCCCTGGTGTCGGCATAACACCGGCAAAAACGACGTTGACCCCGACGCTCTGTAGTCCCCGAGAAATGGTTTCAACCAGATGCTCCGATGACTCGCGTGTATCGCAGGCAATGACGATTCGCTGACCGGCAGAGGCAAATTGTGCCCCGATAGCTCGGCCAATAGCGGTGGCCCCTGTGTCGTCGAGTGGGTAGGTACCGGCGAGTGCCCGGACACCGTCAGTGCCAAAAAGTTCTCTGCTCATATGCGGCCTACTTATTCCCGGTTACTTTTACGAATTTGTCGACGAGCAGGCGAATATCTTCTTCTGTATGCGCAGCACTGATTTGCACGCGTATCCGAGCCTTTCCTTTCGGTACCACTGGGAAGCTGAATCCAACAACGTAAATTCCTTCGTCGAAAAGAGCTTTGGCGGTGTCGACAGCTTCCTTTTCTTCTGCAAACATAATTGGGGTGATCGGATGCTCGCCACCAGCAACGTTGAAGCCTGCTTCGCTCATAAGTTGACGGAATAGCGTTGTATTGTCTTTGAGCTTTTTGACCAGTTCGGGATGTTTCTGGATATAATCGAGTGTATACAGAGAGGCGCCGCAGGTGCCAACTTCCATGGCGTTGCTGAAAAGATAGTTGCGAGAGCGCTGGCGCAGGTAGTCAACGACCTTCTTGTGGCTGGCAGTAAATGCGCCGCCGGCCCCGCCGAGAGCCTTGCCGTATGTGCCCGTTAGGAAGTCGACACGGCCTTCTGTACCAGTAAGCTCCGGCGTGCCGCGGCCGGTTTTGCCGAGTACGCCGGTCGCATGAGCATCGTCAACCATGACGAGCGCGCCGTATTTGTCCGCAAGATCACAAATCTCTTTCAAGGGGGCAATATGGCCGTCCATGCTGAACACACCGTCTGTGGCGATGACTTTGAGCCGCTTGCTCTCGACGCTTTTCAGTTTGGCTTCTAGATCCGCCATATCCATATGGGCGTAAATAAGCCGTTCACTTTTGGTGAGACGAACAGCATCGATAATGCTGGCATGGTTAAGTTCATCGGATATAATGGCGTCTTCGGGGCCAAAAAATGTCTGGAACAGACCGCAGTTCGCCATAAAACATGAGGAGTACAAAATGACGTCGTCAAAACCGAGGAAATCGGCGGTCGCTTTTTCGAGCTCTTTGTGAATTCCCTGTGTGCCACAGATGAAACGGACGCTGGCTTGTCCAAAGCCCCATTTCTCGAGCGCCGCATCTGAGGCTTCGCGTATGCCGTCGGTTCCTGAAAAACCCAAATAGTTATTGGCGCAGAAGTTTAGTACTTGGCGGCCATCAACCGTGATTTCACGCCCTTGGGGTGACATAATTACTCGCTCTTCTTTCCAGAGCGATTGATCTTTGATGTTTTGTAATTCGGTTTCGAGAATTGGCTTCAGATCTGTATACATGCTTATTGCTCCATATTAAAGACGAGCTTTGGATGCTCGTTCATTTTACGCTCGAATGTATCGGGGTCGAACTCGCTGAGATTCAGTACAGTATCCTGGCCACCTTTTAAGATAACGTCCCACACTTTACTCTGTACCCCATTGCTTGCCTGGGAGAGTACACGCTGAGAAAGTTGCCAAGTGTGGAAGATTTCACGGCCGATAATGCAATGAATGGTGAGGCCGGCGACGATAAGACGCGGAAAATGCGGAATAACCATGTCGCCGTCTTTGATACCGAACAGCACAATGTGGCCACCGCGGCGAGTACTGTCTATGGCGTTATTGACGCTGGAAGCCGGACCGGCCATTTCCATACTAATGTCGACACCCTTGCCGTAGGTGATTTCTTTGATACGTTCCACGACATTTTCATCATGCTCCCAGGAATGAGCTTTACCGCGTTGCTCGATAAGGATGGTTTCGTCGGCACCGCATTGTTTTGCCATTTCGAGGTTTGACGGGCTAATATCGACAGCAATGACTTTGGCAGCCCCAAATTTTTGGGCAATCAATATACTAAAAAGTCCGATTGGCCCAGCTCCAAACACCGCGACACGTTGACCGCGGACATCTACTTTGGTCAGCGCGTGAATAGCATTGCCAAAAGGATCCATAATGGCAGCGATCTCCGGTCGGATACGGTGGGGGTCCATGGCCCAGAGGTTTTTAGCGGGCAATTTTACGTACTCGGCGAAAATACCGTCGATGGTTATACCGAGGATCGCTTCGTTCATACAAACGTTTGCTTCACCGATTCGACACTGGTAGCATTTGCCGCAGGTCACGTGGCTGTCACCAGAAACGAGGCTGCCGATTTCAATTTTGGCAATATTTTTCGGATCCGGATCCCAATACAGCGAGTTGACTTTGCTGCCAATCTCCACAACTTCACCAACAAATTCATGGCCCGTTACACGCTGTTTTTTTCCGTCGCGCTCAAGGGCTGCGAGAAACTGATCTTTAAACGCATTGCGGTACCAAAGGCCTCGGTCGCTTCCACAAATGCCTGCAAACTTTACTTTTACGATCACCGAACTGGCGTCGTCTGGGTTTTCAACTTCGTTTAAAGTCGGGCGTTCGAGTTCGGTTAGTTTAAAACCGCGGGATTCTTCCCATGGCTGATCTGTAGTATCAATAATTAATCCACGCATCTCCCTAGTGTCCTCCATTCATTAGCATTTTTCAATTATACCCGGTGTCATAGCTTTGATGCCATATCGAATTATGCATATCCATTGCACAGCAACTCTATCAATACCGCAGGGTATCCACGCATGTAAAGGGTTGGTCCTTTAGCAGATGGAGAAAGATGTGATTGCAGACAAGCGCCTTTACAAAAGATACTGCGCTGCTTTGCTTAGATGGCGTACTAGCAGAAAATATCGAGTGAAGAATTGGCATTAACTTTTTGGTACGTGAAGCCAGTTGCGGCTAGCCTTGCCTCAAGCAAGACTGGGGTATCGGCCTCGAAGCCAATAAGCACTTTGCCGATGTCACTCGCGGTCGAGCGGTAATGAAAAAGCGACACATTCCAGTCGGTACCGACTGTGTGAAGGAACTCGCCCAATGCGCCCGGTCGCTCAGGAAATTCAAAATGATAGAGCTGTTCTTCGGCTGGACCGGGGCCGCCGATCATGTGGCGGACGTGCTCTTTTGCTATGTCGTCGTCCGATAGATCGGTGTGCTCGAACCCCCTCGTCTTCATATGCTGAAGTAGTTTAGCCTTATCCTCGGCATCCCGGACACTTATGCCCGCGAGTACATGAGCCGTGTCGCGTGAGCGATATCGGTAGGAAAACTCGCTGATGCTGCGTTTGCCGACGATGCGGTCGCAAAACTCTAGGAAAGCTCCCGGACGTTCAGGGAGTGTGACAGCCACGAGTGCTTCTTT
>CAZNLV010000015.1:0-19272 GCA_964574245.1 uncultured Candidatus Saccharibacteria bacterium | reverse complement strand
CGGGGGCCTTGGTTTGCTCCATGTCATTTTGCCTGCGTTTATCCTCAATGTTCGGGCCGTGACACTACAGGCTAGTCTCGCGAATATTTTCGAGCTGTGCTCCTCGGTACTCATTTTGACGGTAGCACTCTGTCTGGTTTGGTTGACATGCAAATTGATTCGGCACCACCAATCAATCCTAGATACCTAAACAGGCAACGACTATGTCAGAAACTGACCATCGAGACAACCTCAATCTGCCAACCGCTCCACTGACGAATCATGAAAAGCGCAGTCACGCTACGGACCGTGTCGCTCAGGATGATCTGAAAAATGCCGATGCAAACTCGGAAATCGACACGCTGCCCGAGGATATGATTCCCGAATCTGTCGACCCCGGAGCTTTGCCGGAAGCAAAAGGCGATGATGCTCAAACAGACGCTGCAGTCGAAGATATCCTCCGGAGCGACGCCGATACGATGCTACCGCATGAGGCTGCTCGGCCAGCCGTGCAAAAACCAAACCGCAGAGATCGATTGCGAAAAGCCATGAAGCGTTGGTGGAAATCGCCTTGGAAACGATATGGTACACTGCTCGGACTGCTGCTGCTCGTGGGTACTTTGTTTTTTGTGCCAGCGGTAAAAGCCTATGTTTTTAATGCCGTTGGTGTTCGTTCGAGCGCCACTATAGTCGTGATCGACGGTGCGAGCACGCTACCCCTCCAGAACGCTGTAGTATCGATAGATGGCGTTTCTGCGAAAACTGATGAAGATGGGACTGCAAGGCTCCGCGGCATACGCCTAGGAAGGCACCGCGTGGAAGTGCGGAAAAGTGCCTTTACAACGTATGCAAAAAACGTCGATTTTGGCGTGAATATAGTAGACCTCGGGGAAGTGACACTGCGGCCGGCTGGCACGAGCCTCTCCTTTACATTTGTTGATTACCTCACGGGCAAGCCAGTAGCAGACGTGTCGCTCAAAGTCGGAGAGGCAACCGCAAAATCTAACAAGGCAGGCAAGGCAGTGCTCACTACAAAACCGGGCACCGTGGGTGATGTCATGGTGACAAAAGAAGGCTACCGCACCGAGTCCGTGCAAGTACCAGAAGCAGATACTTACAGTACGATGATGAAACTCGTCGTGGCACGGAGGGCGGTTTTCATTAGTAGAGAAGGTGGAAAATACGACGTATACAAAATGTATGTCGACGGGAAAGACAAGACGGTGCTGTTGGCTGGCACAGGAATAGAAACTCAGATGATGTCAGTACTGCCCAGTCCTGATGGTACGATTGCGGCGGTGGTTTCACAGCGCGATGATAAACGCAATAAAGACGGCTATGTGCTCAACGCTCTCACCATGGTAAATATCGAAACCAACGAGCGCACGAACTTAGAATATGCAGAGCAAATTACGCCTCTGGGCTGGCACGACACAACATTTGTGTACAAGCAGACCGTTGCTGATGCAAGTGCGGCGAATAAAAACAGACAAAAAATCATAGCCTATACTATCAAAAATAATAGCCGTTTTCAGCTCGCTACAGCGAATTATTTCGCGGGCGAGATACTGGTCGGTAGTACACTCTATTACACGGTATCGGCTACCGATCCTTCGGCTACGGAGACATTTGCGCGTGTCGATATCGACGGCACCAATAAAAAGACGCTCTACACGGGCAATGTATGGTCGTTACATCGTACTGGCTACAGTACCATCAAGCTGCAAACGCCCGAGCGATGGTTCCAGTATACGTTTGGAGGGGTGGCCCCGACAGAAACTACCCCAGAAAATGGCGTCGCAGAACGGTACTATCTCGATAGTCCGGACGGAAAGCGAAGTGTGCGAGTTGACGCACGCGACTACAACGGTGCACTCATGGTGCGAGACCTAGCGTCGGGCAAAGAAGTAGAGCTGACGACGCAAAAAAGCATGCAGAGTCCGGCATACTGGCTCACTGATACGATAGTTGTGTACCGTGTGAGCAGTGCGGCTGAGGTCGCCGATTATGCCGTAGATGTGCTGGGCGGCGCTCCCAAAAAACTTGCTGATGTCAGCCTCACCAATACTTATTGACCCAAGTTTCATAATTTGACCGATGTGTATACTGAGGATACATGCTGGTAAAAACGCACACAACACAGCTTCAACAATTTCATGCTGCCCTGTGGGAGTATTACCGAGCTCATGGAAGGCACGATTTGCCTTGGCGAATACCTGACGCCTCCGGGAGTTTTGACCCGTACAAGATTTTGGTCAGTGAAATAATGCTGCAACAAACGCAGGTCGTACGAGTTATGCCCAAATATGAGCAATTTTTAGCAGCATTCCCTACGGTGAGTGATTTGGCGGCCGCGCCGCTGGGCGACGTTTTGAAGGCTTGGCAGGGGCTCGGCTATAACCGCCGGGCGAAATATCTTTGGGAGGCGGCGCATGATTTGGCGGCCGCGAGTCATTTCCCGAGCGAGGAGAAAGATCTAGTCGCACTGCCCGGTGTCGGCAAAAATACAGCTGGAGCGATTCGTGCTTATGCGTTTAACCTGCCAGCGCTTTTTGTGGAAACAAACATCCGTACCGTTTTTTTGCATCATTTCGCCGGGGATGCCCAAAACGTCCCCGATAGCTTCATCCGGGATTGTTTACGGCAGACCTTGGATAGTGCCCAGCCGAGACTGTTTTACTGGGCGCTTATGGACTACGGCGCCTGGCTCAAAACACAAGGCAGTCACAATGCACAGAGCAAGCACTACGCAAAACAATCTGCGTTTAGCGGTTCAAAGCGGCAGATACGTGGTGCTGTTGTGCGACATCTATCTCGGAAACCTCAGACCTATGATGAACTAGCTGCGGTAATCACCGATGCTCGCCTCTCAGATATTTTGGCGGTATTGGTACGAGAAGGAATGATACGTCGGGAAAATAATACGTATTATCTGTAGTTTGGTACAATATTTTCTATGCAAGAAGTTTTAGCAACACCTCCGGCCCAAGCTCCAGTCATGGATGTCGTGCCGCCGCGCCCAGTAGCACCGCCGGCACCGATGCAGTCGCCCAGTCCGTCGCCAACACATACTGCTCCGCTCAATCAGTCTGCGGCTGTCTCTCAGCAGAAATCCGCTCAGCCAAAGAAAGTAAAACGTGACAGTACCGCCCCAGTAGGCAGTATAGTTTGTGCGATAGTAGTGTTCGTCGTTTTGTCGGTCGTTGCATATATGGCGTACAGCGGGAAATAGCCGTGCGACGTTTCCATAGTCTCGAAGATGATGAACTCGTTCGTGTGATTGTACAAGGAGGGGTGGGCGTGCTGCCAACCGACACGGTGTACGGTTTGGTGTGTAGCGCGGTGGATCCGAAGGCTGTGCAGGAGCTGTTTAGTGTCAAAAAAAGGGAAAATAACCCCGGGACAGTGCTAGCGGCTAGCTTAGACCAACTTGTGGATCTAGGGCTCAAGGCTCGGTATTTGCACGCGGTGGAGCATTTTTGGCCGAATCCTCTGAGCGTTATCATCCCGTGCGGCGAAGACCTCACATATTTGCATATGGGTAAACGCTCACTCGCCGTGCGGATACCAGCAAACCAAGCGCTGCTAGAGCTTCTCAAATCAACGGGTCCACTTATGACCACGAGTGCAAATCAGCCCGGTGAACTCCCCGCTCAGAATTATGCCGAGGCTTTTGAATATTTTGGCGAGGCAGTTGATTTCTATGTGGACACGGGAGATACAGGCGCTCAGACTGCGTCGACGATTATTCGCATCGTCGATGATGCGATTGAGGTCGTGAGAGAAGGCGCTCTCAAAATTGATGAGGCCGGAAGGATCGTAGAAAGTGTCTGACATGCGTACCGCTCAGTCGTATTGTGCGGCGTATGTTATCGTCAGACATGAGGGCAAGTATTTATTTGTGAAGCGTGCGCATACAACATAGATGAATGGCTACTATGGTTTACCCGCCGGAAAAGTAGAGGTGGGGGAAGGGTTTTTGCCGGCAGCGATCCGAGAAGCAAAAGAGGAGGTAGGGATTACCATATTCCCTGCCGGGATCAAACACGCCGTCACTCTCTGGCGTCTCGCAGAAGATACAGGGCTAGAGTGGTGTGATGTAGCGTTTGACGTGAGTAGCTGGAAAGGTGAACCCTACAATGCTGAGCCAGATGTCCATAGCGAGATTGCTTGGTTCGGTATGCGCGAACTGCCCGACAATGTTATCCCAAGCGTCCGGCGTATGTTAGAGCTACATGAGGCAGGCGAAACGTATGGAGAGTACCGTGGTGTTGATGCGTTGCCGCACGCAAACCGCGGGATTTAACCAACGGTTAGTGCTCGCCAAGTTCAAGCACTAGCGGGCTTTAGTCCGCGGAGTTTCATAAATAGCATTAAGCTTGTAAAATAAGAATTAATGGTTAATTTCAATAGCTTGCCATCATCTGATAGTAAATCCGAGCCTGAGTCATTTCACCCGGGATTCGGGGATTTTGATCCGTCAAAGAAGCGGAAAAAGAAATCAAAAAGAGGTGAGGGGGTTTCGAGAAAAACAGAACGAAGTGAGTCAGAGCGCAAGCAGATCGGCGATTTTATCACGGGCCTCCGTGGGCATGAAGCCGATAAAAAAGATGATAAAGCAGCCCATGTGGCCGAGCGCTCAAAAGGAGTTTTGAAATCGCTGCTTGAAAAAGAAGATGCGGAGAGCGCATCCCCAGACGGGGCGAAACTACCCCGGGCCGAGGGCCAGAAAGCGTCCAGTGCAGGTACAGATGAAAAAACGACCGCGACGGATGCAGCGATCGAAGAATATGCAAAAGAACAGGGAGAGTCCCACAAAGATCTCGAGCCAGACTTCCCAGAGTTTCGAGAGGAACTCAGACGGGATGAGGTGTATGGCGGGGAAACTATCATTTTGCATCCTGTCGCCGAAACGTCCGTCAAAACTATCGAAGATAACGATATGGAGACTGATGAAAGCATCGCGCAAGATAAGCAGGCTACGGCGTCTGAAAAACCCAGCGAAGCGCACAGCGAACCGCCCTCTGCCGGTACTGAGCAGCCGTTCGAAATGTCGCCCAAAGAGGGTGTAGCTGAGAAGCCCAAGTCCACGGGCACCGCCGAGGCTACACCCCTCAGTGAAAGCGAATACGTCTCGCTTCCACAGCTCCCGCGCTCTGAAAGAACAAATTCAGATGAGGACGGAGCAGTTGTGCTGCCGAATGGCACGGTCGTTGCTGCTATGCCGACGGGACGAAGCGGTGGCGGCCAAATACACGGAGCGACACGAGGCACGCAGGGTGGCAGCACCGGGGGAGGTCCAACGCCCACTGGGGGTGGTGGGTCGGCTGGCTCGGGTGGGGGCAACCGACGACCTCCCAGTGGCCCGAGTCCTTTTGGTCCTCAGAACAACCCAAACAACAATCCTGGAAACCCAAATAGTCCACTAAACCCAAATAATCCTCTCGCTCCAAATATCGCACTGCCACAGGGGCCAAACACGTTTCGATTTGGGAGCGGCGCTCCAAATACGCTGCTCAATGTAGCGAATACCGCGGCCAATATTGCAGAAACTGACGAGGCGTACCGTCAAGGCAGGCGAAGGGGTTTCGTGGCTGGTCTGGTCGTCGGCGGCGGCACGGACTATCTTATACAGCGTCGTCGTCGAAAAAGAATGCAGAGACACCACGAAAAAACTCAAAAGGAGCAGGCCAAAACGCACGAAAAAGCCCTCGAGGACATACGATGGGACCGAGTCCGCGAGCAACAAGCACAAAAAGCGCGCGACGAGGCATTTCACCCGGTGATTACAGCCGAAAATAACGCAGCGGTGCCTGCGGCCGTGGCTGCTGCACCAGAACAGACAAGATCTGAGCGGCCTGCTCGCCTATACGAGACAACGGCGGCGGCTCCTACGCAGGCACCCGAGACAAAGGCCGCTCCGACCGCCGAAAATAGACAGGCCCTGAAAGTCGCGCAGGAAAAACTCTCGTCGGCTCCTCGAACATTCGGTGAATCTTTTGTGAGTCCATTCATCGCAGCAGGCGTTGCGGCTGGATCGGTTGTCGAGCGACTCAAAGCTGAGCGTCCAGAGAGCGTGCCACTGCAAGACCATGGAGAGGGCCACCAAACAGCTGCAAAAAAGCGTGAACAGGAACGGCTGAGGCAGATCAGCGAAAACGAAAAAGCCGATATCGAGAAGATAAAAGCGGCTCTAGAGGGAGGCGAAGGGCACAGGATTGAGCAGAGTGCTTGGCACAATATAGAGGTAGATAAACATGGTAAGGCCGTTGATGATGGGTCGCTAGAATATGGGCACGAATACTATCAAGAGCGTGCCCATGAAACCGGGCCAAAAATAAAGCAGCAAATCGATGAAGCGGCGGGTGAGGTTGCCTTGGTCGCAGCCGCTCTGAGCGGTGATGATACCGCTCAAGCAGGCAGACGTACAGAGAGCGGTAGTGACCGGACATCCGTACTTGCAGACTCGCGCAGTGAGCAAGCATATCAGGCTGCTGCACAGGAGTTGAGGGGGGGTTCTCGCAGGGGTAAATCTGGCAGTCTGTCGGATAGGGAGCCGGGAGCCGGTGGCGCGGCAGGGGCGTTTCATTCTGGGGGTGGCTCAGGGAAGTTTGCTCCTAGGGATTGGCACGATGACCCACCTCAACGCTCAGCGCTGAAGTCCGTCATGTCGCCGCCAACGACCGCCGCCGGTACCATTGGCTGGGCTATCGTACTGGTTGTGCTCATCGCTGTATTTGTCATCTTGCTGTAGGGGTCGGGTCGGGGATGCGTGCAAACGGGTTCTAGATAACTATTTGATCTCAAAAAAGGTACAGTTGTCTGCCCGAAAGGGTGGTAATTGGCTCTTCAAGAGAAATTCTGTCTCAGCCATTCATCAAGACTGCCGCCACCGCCTGCGCTCAGACACAGCACGGTGTCACCATGCTCTATGTGCTGCGATAGGGTCATTTTCAGATCGGCATTGAGCTGGGCCGACTGGGTTTTGGTTTGCGTGGGATCGGATAGCGCGAGACGGAGTTTGTCGGGCGTCAGGAGTTCGAGCGACGTGTCTTCGCGGGCGAGGTAGCTCGGTACGATATAGAGTTTTTTGACATCCTCGAACAGGTGGGTGAGGTCTGCGCGGATGAAGTGTTGGCGCGTATTGTGGAGGCCCTCGTAGACAACGACTAGATTATCTCCCCCCACTTCGTGCCCTAGCTGCAATGCGCCGCGAATTTTCTCGGGCGTGTGGGCGTAGTCGCTGTACACCCCCTGCGTTATCTGCTCAAAGCGGCGAGAAACCCCCGGAAATTTCTCGAGTATTTTCAGAATATCTTCTACTGATCGAGCAGTGATGTTTGTGAGGGCACTGGCAACCAAAAATGCGTCTTTACGGTTCACCTCCCCCGCCAGATTGATTAACTGCAATTTTTTGTCTGTATCTGACAAAATGTGGGTTTTTTCATCTGGGTGCGTACCGACACGGTCCGCATCACTCTGCCATAGCAAGACGCGAGAGGATTGTTTCATGAAATCTACGAAGGCTTGATTGTAGTCTTTCTGGGTCGCGTAGATGTCAGGGTGATCCCATGCGATACCGGTGATTAAGCTGAGCTCTGGTGAAAAGTGCAAAAAATTTCGGTCAAACTCGTCACATTCATAGACAAAATATCCGGCCCCATATTCGTATGCACCCATCTCCGCAAAGCTACTTTTGGCTGGCAGTATGTAGCCGATCGGCATGCCGAGCTGCTTCAATACCCAAATCATCATGGCTGTTGTAGTCGTTTTACCGTGCGTACCGGCTACGGCGAGCAATTTCATGCCTTTTCCCGCAATAATCGTATTGAGGAGTTCATCGCGTTTCGACATTTTGATAGCCTGCTCACGGCAAAACTGAAACTCGGGAGCATTGGGGTTTTCTATGGCAACGGCAGAAGAATAAACATACCAATCAATCGGCTGGGCCTTATGCGTCTGTGCGATTGCACTTTTGGATTGGCCGATAGTTATCTGAGAGATGCCCTGATTTTTCAGGTAATGGATGTAGCTTGAATCTTGTTTGTCCGACCCAGAGACGGTGTGGCCGGCCTGCCGAGCAACAAGGGCCAATGGCCCGATACCAGTCCCGCCTATGCCAGAAAAGAAAATATGCATGCATATAGTATCGAATATCCAGTACAAACTGGCAAGCATCGGGGCTGTCAGCAGTGACTAGGCTGCAAACGGGATGAGCTTGACGACGGTCTCTCTACTTGCGTACCATAAGCAGTATGGATAAGCGAAAACTGCATCATATCTGGAAGTACGGGCGACATGTCCACCCGTGGTATTTTCTGCTCCTCGCAGTACTCTGGGGCTTTGTCGCAGTAAAAGCGTTGCAACACAACAATATCGAAATGGGCCGTCTGCGATCTGCGGTTTTCCAGGCAGATAAACAAAATGGTGACGTGGAAGGAGCACTCAAAAAGCTGCAAGTGCATGTGTACAGTCATATGAACACCAGCCTAGCTTCCGGACCGAATGCAACGAGACCGCCGATTCAATTACAGTACACGTATGAGCGTCTGCAGGCCGCTCAACAGCAAGGGCTAGGTCAAAATCATGGCACTCTCTACAACGAAGCCTTGCAAACATGCAACCAAGAGGGGCAAACTGGCACCGGACAAGCAGCCATAAACTGTATACAGAACTATGCGGCCTCGCACGGCATATTGCTCGCCGAAGTACCCGATGCGCTGTATAAATTTGATTTTACGGCGGCCAAATGGTCATCTGATTTGGCCGGCTGGAGTATCGTAGTTACCATACTGTGCTTCTGCGCGTTCGTCGTGACGGCCGCGTATCATCGTCTGATGAAAAAATACCTGTAGGCCAGCCAGTCAAGCAAAAACAAACATACAAAAGTAAATACCCCGCGTGGTGCGGGGTATTTGGTGCAATCGCTTGGCTTCTAGTCTAGCCGCGCTTGACGGTCAAAAAGCCGTTGCGTGGGTTTTCGTTGACCTTAAATCCTTCAGGAAGTTCTGATGCCTCTGGGCGCTCATCCTTGCTGAAGTAATAAATAGTCTGAACTTTACCACCGCGAAGCGTAACTTTCTTTGAGTTTAGGTGGTATGTGACACCTTTGGAATTCTTGTGCGTATATCCTGCCATAAAATACTCCCCTCTATAACATTATGTTAGTACCCCTAACATACATCGGTCATAATCTGTTGTCAACACCCAACCCCCAGAGTGCCGAGCAAATTGTAGTGAGTTCTAGTACGGTGTCATACAGCAAAATGACGAGCGCATGTCCACCTCCTGTCGGCATTTTTCATGTCCGGCATACGCACTACGGATTCCCCGCCGTATCGGTAGCATAAGAGTCTCTTGCAATCCCTCTTCAGTCGTAATACACTTATGTTTGAAGTACAATCTAATGGATTAGGGGTGGAAATGGATTTTCGACAATTGAACACAAATTCTCACAAGCAAGAATCTGCCGCCAACGAAGCAGCTGACACTCGGCTTGACGTGCGGAGCGTGCGCAAGCAGGAAGATGCGAGCAGTAGCGCGAGATGGCAAAATGTGCTGCACGTTATCCTCCTATTTGGCGTTGCGGCCATTTTGTTTCTCATGACACTTCTGTTCGTCCGAACAGGTAGCAGTTCATACAATGAGGGCGGGCTAGTTGACTCTACAAAATACCAAGCCGTGTTCCTAAACAATGGTCAAGTGTATTTCGGTAATATCACAGGACTCAATAGTCGGTATGTTCGCCTCAATAACATCTATTACCTCACGCAAGCGACTACGACAGGGCAACAGCAGACGAGCAGCGACTATACGCTTATCAAGCTTGGCTGTCAGCAGATTCACTACCCGACAGATCAGATGGTTATTACCAGAGACCAAATCACGTTCTGGGAGAACTTGAACAAAGACGGCAAAGTTGTTCAAAGCATCAAAGATTACAATGCGAAATATCCTAAGGGCCCAGACTGCTCCCAAGTGAGTAACCAAACACAGTCGACGACCAATACGACAACACAGGGTAGTACAACTCCGTCAAATACGACGACAAATACAACAAACAGCACAACTACAAACAGCACCAATCGTTAAGCTCCTGAAGCTAGACATTGTAGCGAGCCGCCTCATACCATGGGGCGGCTCGCTCCCTTTTTTGGGGTGTTCTTCGTGTATGCGTATTCAGCTTAAGGCATTGGCGCAAGCTAAAGAGTGTGGTACGGTAGAATGATATGAAAGATACTCAACACATCGTAGTCGTCAATAACCTGACCAAAAAATACGACAACAAACCAGTTGTAAACGGCATATCTTTTGCCGTGCGAAAGGGAGAAATCTTTGGGATTCTCGGTCCGAACGGAGCAGGCAAAACCACGACACTTGAGATGATCGAGACGCTTCGTCCGATCGACGGCGGCACGGTGACGCTGGACGGAGTAGACGTGGCGTCAAAGCCAGAGAGAGTCAAAACGCTCATCGGCGTGCAGCCGCAGACCCCGTCATTTGAGGAAAAGACGAAGCTGATCGAACTGCTTGATTTTTTCGCCTCTGCATACGGCGAAAAGATTGATGCCATGGCATTCCTGCGCGATTTACAGCTTGAGGACAAGGCGAAAAATTATGTCGAGCAGCTTTCTGGCGGCCAGAGGCAACGGTTTTCGATCGCTGCGGCGCTCGTGCATGGCCCGAAGGTATTTTTCCTTGATGAGCCAACGACAGGCCTTGATCCCCAAGCGCGGCGCAATCTCTGGGAGCTTGTACAGCAGATTCGTGCCCGCGGGGTAACCGTTATTATGACGACGCACTACATGGACGAGGCCGAGCTGCTTTGTGACCGCGTGGCCGTTATGGACGCAGGCAGAATCATCGCCCTCGATACTCCTAAAAACCTCATTAAAAACTTGCTTGCTAAAGGCTTCAAAAAAAGACAGCATGTTGAGCAGGCAAACCTAGAGGATGTATTTATTGACCTAACCGGAAAGGCGCTGAGGGACTGAACATGCAGAAAAAACTACTCCCCGTACTTACTTTCGTCAGAATTGACATCCGCCGCTTGTTCCGCGATAAACTCGCGATGTTTTTCACATTTGTTTTCCCGCTACTCTTTCTCTTTGTCTTCGGCGGCATATTTGGCCGTAATAACTCAAGCGTTAATTTTAACATCGCTCTTTTGAATCACTCGAGTAGCAGTTTTGCGAAGCAGTTCGTAAAAGACGCGAAGGGTGAAAAGATTTTCAAGATCAGTGACACGGTCAAAACGCTCGACGACGCTCAGGAGAAAATGAGCCGAGGCGAGCTGGATGCCACCATAGTCCTGCCCGAGAACTTCGGAGAGCAAAGTTCCAAAGGCTACCCAACGGGTCAAGCTCAGGTGCTGTACAACAAAAGTAATGAACAGGGCGGGCAGACACTTGCTTCGGTGTTGACGAGTGTATTTGACGGGATCAATGCCAAATTTGTCCCTATGGAGCGGCCATTTTCAGTGGTGGCAAAATCGACCGCCAAACAGGGGCTGACGCAGTTTGACTATGTATTTTCAGGTCTGCTGGGCTTTGCGCTACTGGGGGCGGGTATATTCGGTCCGGTGAACGTGTTTCCAAAGCTGAAAGAGAAGGGCGTGCTCCGCCGCTATCACACCACATCATTACGGGTTTGGCAGTATTTTCTCGGCAATGTCGTTTCGAATGTCATCGTTGGGCTGCTGTCTATAACGACCATGTTTATTGTGGGGCTGACGGTGTTCCATCTCAATATGCGGGGAAATTACCTTTTGCTTGGTGCTCTCATAGCGCTGAGTGCGATTATGCTGTTTGGTATCGGTCTCGCTATCGGTGGCTGGGCGAAAAACGAACGCCAAGCGGCACCGCTTGGGCAAATCGTCACCTTTCCGATGATGTTTCTTTCGGGTAGTTTTTTCCCGAGGTTTCTCATGCCGGAGTGGCTACAAGGAGTTACGAGTTATTTACCACTGACACCAGTCATTGATGCTGCTCGACTGATTATTACCGAGAATCGCGGCTTTTTTGACCTCTTGCCGCAGTTTGGCCTCATAGCAGCATGGTGTGTAGTAGTGTATTTCATCGCTTTCCGTGTTTTCCGTTGGGAATAAGAGCGGGTTTGTTACAATGATGCGATGAATGTGTATGGTGTATCATCTGGCCAGCCATTTTTTGTGTTGGCGCCGATGGATGACGTGACGGATACGGTGTTTCGGCAGGTGGTGGCTGGATGCGCAGCTCCAGACCTGTTTTTTACCGAGTTTGTCAATGTCGATGGGCTGATGAGTCCGGGGCGACCAAATCTGCTCAAAAAGCTTCGCTTCGTCGCTACGGAAGGAAAGGTAATCGCGCAGCTTTGGGGGCTGCAGCCAGAAAACTTCCGGGCCATTTGCACACAGATAGCCGACGGCTCTCTGGCACGGGAACTTGGGCTGCCGCCGGAAATCAATTTTGCCGGTGTCGATCTCAATATGGGTTGCCCCGCAAAGAGCGAGGTAAAAAACGGTGCTTGCGCGGCGCTTATCAAGCGTGAAAACTGGCCGCTTGCCGGCGAGATTATACGGGCATCACGTGAAGGTCTTGCCGGCCGGCTGCCACTCAGCGTCAAGACGCGGCTCGGTTTCAGCGCTGTGGACATGGAATGGTTTGAGTTTTTGCTGGGGCAAAATTTGGACATGTTGACAGTGCACGGTCGCACGCGCAAGCAGATGAGCAAAGTTCCTGCTGACTGGGAACTGATCGGTCAAGTGCGAGAAATGCGAGACGCGGCGAGCGTCAAAACGCTCATAGTCGGCAATGGCGATGTCATGAGCCGCACACAGGGCGAAGAGCTAGCGCAAAGATACCGCCTCGACGGTATCATGGTCGGCCGGGGTATCTTCCACGATCCCTTCCTTTTCGCCAAACCCCAGCTCCAAACCCTCGCCGACCCATACCTAGAGGTTCAACCTCTAGAATGGGAAAAATGTGATGAGATATACAAAATCAATCTGTTTCGGAAGCATGTTGAGTTGTTTGCGGAGACGTGGCAAAAGGGCGAACGGCCTATACACATACTCAACAAATTCTGCAAAATCTACATCCAAGGCTTCGACGGTGCGTCTGCTCTACGAGCTGCGCTCATGACCGCCCCGGATATTCCTACCTTGCTGTATCTCCTCGATAATCATCTCAGACCCAAAAAATACGCGCTGGATGAGGCCGCTTCGTCGAAGCAAATTGTCGCTCAAGAGAATGACCGGTATGATAGTAGTATGAACACCACTATAAAAGCGATTGTTTTTGACTCAGACGGTACCCTCGTTGATACTCGGGCAATGATTTATAACGGGTATCGCACCGTTCTAGAGCGGCATGGTTTTGGGCACCTCGGTGCAGAGCATTATATCCGCCAGCGATTGGGCAAGCCGATCTATGAGACATATGAGCAGATATTGGCTGGCCATCATGTAGATCTGGATATCGATGAATTGGTTCGAGAGCACAACGAGGTTCAGGATGCCATGACCGATCTCATAAAACCCTACCCGCATACCAAAAGTATCCTTGAGGAGTGGCATGTTCGAGGGGTAAAACTATGCCTATTTACATCTGGTAGCATGATGATGATCTATCGAAATTTTAAGGCCGCCGGTATTGATAATGTCGATGAGCTGTTTGATGCAATCATTACTGCCGATGAAGATTTGCCGCGGAAACCCGAGCCACATGCCATCCTTGAGCTGTTGCAACGTGTCGATGTCGCACCAGAAAACGCGGTAGTCATAGGCGATCATGCCTATGATATGATCGCAGGCAGCCGCGCTCGACTCGGCCTCAAGATAGGCATTTTGCACGGCGTTGGTACTCAGCACGAGCTGCTTTCTGCCGGCGCAGATTTTTTGGCTGGTAGTCTAGATAGTATCAATCACCTCATGAATTTCGCAACAAAGTAGGAGAGGTATCATGACGAGAGTTGCAGTACTCGGTCTAGGGATCATGGGGCATGGGATTGCCGAGAATTTTTTGCGGCAAGGATATGACGTGGCAGTATGGAACCGGTCACCCGAAAAAGCTCGGGATCTCGCAGCGCGCGGAGCGACAATGGCAGGTTCAGTGGCTGACGCCGTGGATGGGGCCGAGCTGGTTTTTGAGGTAACGGCCAATGACGAATCGTCGCGGGCGGTTTGGTTTGGTGAGGATGGTATTCTCGCACATGCCAAACCAGATCAATTCCTGATAACCTGCGCTACTCTTTCGGTTGAGTTTGTCGATGAGCTGGCTAAGATGTGCGCAGCAAAAGGACTGACCTTTTTCGACATGCCTATGACGGGTAGCCGCGCGGGGGCGGAAAATGGTCAACTGGTGCTTCTAGCTGGAGGTGATGAGCAAAAACTCAGCGAAGTGAAGCTGCATCTGGGGGCTGTCGCATCCCAAGTGAAATATTTTGGCCCTGCTGGCTACGGCATGCGCACAAAACTGGTACTGAACTGTTTGCAAGCAGTGCATCTGGCCGGATTTGGCGAAGCGATGCGGCTCGCAAAAGCGTTCGGCTTGGACGAAAAACTAACGGGGGATATGCTCGTCGAGAAACCGGGCGGCGCTACTACGCAGATGGCATGGCGCGACTACCAGAACTATCCAGAGCCAATAAATTTTGCCGTTGAACTCATCGCCAAAGACGAGGCATATGCCCTGAAATCCATAGATCCCGACGTAGCACCGCTGATTGCCGCCACTCTCGCGGCGTATCAAAAAGCGATTGCCGATGGTCACGGCCAAGACGACTGGACCTATATAGCGCGGTAAATTTATACATTCGTTGGTGTGTGTTGGGCGCAGCGTTCCTTTGCCGTATACTTTGAAGCATAAGCGGTAAATAATCACAGAGGAGTAACATGAAGCCCGAAGAGCCAGCGGCGTATGACTTTACACAGCGACAGCAGGATCAACAGAATCCGGCCGTCTATACACCTAACCAAATGCTGGGCAATACTCCGTCAGGCGTAGGTGCTAAGCCCGGAGGATTCGATCAGACTATAGGGCAGGTATCTGTCGGGACTAGCCCTGCCACTGCTACCTCCACGCCCGACTCGGCGCCAAACGAAACTCCTCCGGTCAGCGCCTCGTCTACTTGGTCAATGCCACCAAGCGACACGCCTGCGTCTAGCGGGTTTTTCATGGCGCCGCCGCCCCAACAAATGCCAACTACTACCCCAACACCAATGAATATGGCCGGAGCAGACAATGGGACGGCCATGTACCCACCGACAGTAGATGGCAGTCGGGGCAAAAGGCCATGGGTGATTGGTGGGGTTGTCGCCGCCACGGTACTCTTGATTGCGGCTGGCGTGGGGTTTGGCTATTATTTGCCAAGCACTCCAGGGCGGGTGTGGTCGAGTGGCTTGGGTCGCTCGGGGAAAGCGCTCGCCATGGTAACCAATAAGGCAGCAGAGCCAAAAACTATCCAACAATTCCAGCATTCCAAAATGAGCCTCAAGGCAAATGTGACTTGGGGTAGTATGCACGCAAATCTAGCTTGGAGCGGTAACAGCGATGACAAAAATGCCAAAGGCAATCTAGTTTTTTCCTCGACCGATAGCTCCATACCGACAGAAAAATACCACGGTAGACTGGACTATTTGCTGCAGTATGCAGGCACAAAACAGCTGCCTGATGTGTATTTCAAGGTGAGTGATCTACAAAATCTCTCGCTCGCCGATTACGACGCTCGGCTTGCCGGCTATGTTAACACGTGGATATTTGTAAGCGCGGATGCGCTCAAACAGTACTATCCGGGCTTCTCTACCGAGGGTGCGGCGACAAACGCCCGCAGCGTCACTAGCCAAGATGTTGCAGACGCAGCAAAGGCATTGACGACCACAGTCCAAGAGTACGTGCTGACGGGCAACCCCGACAAAGCGGTGATTATACAAAAGGAGTTTGTAGGCAAAGAAAAGATCGATGATGTCGGGACGTACCACTACAAAGCTGCAATACACAAAGAAAATGCTAAAAAATATTGCGAAGCTCTCATACCCAAGATGATGGCAACTGAGTTGTATAAAAAACTATCGGGTGAGACCGCACAAAAGGCGGACCAGACCAAAGAGACTGTCAAATCATGCCAGCAGTCGGTGGAGAGTAGCATCAAGGACACGGATGTTTTTGATGTCTGGATCGACAGCAAGTACAAGTTGATTCACAAAATACGGATACCTTCAGCAGATAGTAAAGACGGCTCATACACCGATTTTGGCCAAAAGTACAAAGGCGGGGACACTGTATCGCTCTTTGCGCGGTTCCACGAAGGAGGCGAGAACGCTTACGACGGCGAATGGACGCTCGACACCAATATGTCTACCGGAGTAACTACTTCAAAACTGACGGGAAAGCCGCAGAAGGTCAACGAAAATTTGCTGAAATTTGACGTCACATTCCTCTCTGAGCCGACACAGGAAAAAGTGGACGGTACAGCGCCCAAAGATGCAGTGCCTATTACGACCATTCTGAACGCACTCGGCGCAACCCCTAGTGGCACAAACTCTAGTAGCCCGGGTAATTCGAGCCCGATTAGCGAAAGGGCAAAAGATGCTGAACGTCAGACGGATATCAATGCCATCAATAGTCACCTTGAAGCCTTTTACGCACAGAACGGATCGTATCCGACGCTTGCCGATCTGCAGGACAATGCTTTTGTAGCCAAGAACTTCAGTGATCTTGACGCGAGCGCTCTGCTCGACCCCAATCAAGTCAGCGGTACCATTCAAGTTACGAGCAGTCAAAATCCGGCGCATTATGGCTATACTGCCTTGTCAAATTCCGGCGAAAACTGTGAGAATACGGTTAGGACAAAGATGGAGGCGACAGTAACATATTATAACAGTGGTTGTGACGATTTCATCCTTACCGCCACACTTTCTACTGGTGCGGCGTACACAAAAAAATCGACATTTTAAGCAGCGAGGCACAAGCCAGATGTCTCCTTGTAGGGACAGACGTGCTGCGTAGCGTGCTCAGAAAATGCGTTTTTTGCGGCCGATAACAAAAGCGGTCAGGACAGTTACGATACAGAGTGCCATGAGAGCGGCAAAAGCCCCGCGGTGATGTTGCTGCGGCAGGCCGATATTCATGCCGTACATGCTGAAAAACATGGTTGGAATGGCGATGAACACGCTTGCAAGTGTGAGGATTTTGATAGTCCTGTCGAGGTTGTAGCCATTGATGACGGTATACGTACGGCGTATGGAAGTGAGTGATTTGAGATTTGTTTCGCAGGTTTGTATGGACTGGTCGTTGTTGAGTATAACCGTATCGACGAGGTCATGATGTGTCGCAAAGCCCGGGACTGATTTGTCGTTGACGAGATGCTTGAGAGCGTTATTTGTCGGGATAAGTGATCCGAGGAAATCGTTCATATCGTCTTCGATGTGGACGAAACGGATAAATGATCGAGGACCAACGTCGCTTCTGCCGAGTCTTTCGAGCAACCGCCTGATCTGCTTGGAAGAATCATGAATGAATCGGTCGTAGTCAGCATCAATTTTGAGCAGGATGAGCAGGAGTATGTGTGTCGGGTCGTGATCGGCAGAGCGGTCAGACTCGTCGGCCAAAATATCTTGTAGACTGGGTAGTTTTTCTAGGCTTACCGTGATGAGTTTTTCGTGGTTGAGCGCAAAAAGTATGGGTGCAGTTTCGATGTCATCTGACTGTTTTTGGTACGCAAACCGAGTGATGATATACGTGTATTCGTCGTGTGCTTCGACTCTGGGTATTTCGTCCTGATCGAGTGCATCCCTGACGAGACGTTCGCGCAAACGGTACTGCGAGCAGAGCTGTTTGATCTCGTGCTCGCTCGGTGCTTCGGCGTGAATCCAGACGGATTTTTTGCCGCCCAACGATGCGGTTTCTTCGGCTCCGGTCATATGTCAGATGATAGCACGCTTATGCTTAAAAAAGATAGCTCTAACTCCGGTGGAGCATGTCGAGAGGAGCGGGCATATTAATGACAGTATATTCTTAAAGCTTGTGACAAAGACGAATACATCGCACAAAGTAGTCTGGTGGGGGCGGTAGGACTTGAACCTACGACCAATCAGTTATGAGCCGACTGCTCTAACCACTGAGCTACGCCCCCGCATCACGAATACGACCACGGTTTTTAGCTTGCCAAAACGAGTTTACATTCTTTTCGCCAAGCTCTAACCTCAGCAGATCGCTCTTTCCAGAGCTTCCGTTTAGTCGCTTCGCTCCTTGGATTGAAGTTCTGTACGGCTGCAGACTACTGCGGAGGGATTATATCAGATGACGGGGTGTTATACTAGGGAGGTGAAATCCCACATAAAAACGGAAAAAATAGGCTCGGTTTTTGATGCGTTTAGGCAAAAATACGAGGAATCAATCAAAACACAGGCACTCAAACTGCGAGATGTGCGCACGGTGGGCACACTGGTTTTTGTCGTGCTGGTACTGCTCATTAGCTGGAGCGGCGTCAAGGCCATACAGACCAACTTCAAACTGCAGCAGGAAGTAGTTCGATTGCAGCAGGAAAATGAAGTAAAAAAGCTCCAAAATGAGAACCAAAAGCTTCAAAATCAGTACTACACGACCGCTCAGTACCGGGAAGTAACGGCCCGCGAAAACTTTGGTCTAGCTGCTCCGGGCGAGACCGTTCTGTTGGTTCCGAAAGATGTCGCGATGGCGCACACAGTGCCTATGCCCAAAGATTCTGAAGCGGCAACATCTGCAAAGAAAAGACCGTTTTGGCAGGAAAATTTTCAGAGCTGGATGGATTTTTTACTGCATAGAACACACGAATGACTCTAGGCCTCTGAGTTTTTGGCACGGAAAAGCTGCCATGAGGTGGATCTCTTCTCTGTTGCTAGAATCCCAAGTGAAATATTCTCGCCCTGAGGCTCAGAGGCGCAATACAAAAAATTAGTTTCTCAGAGAGGCAAGTCTGGTCTTTGAGGCGGCAGAATATTGAACGGCAGCGGCGTGCTGGTCAGACGAGGTTTGAATAGTTAAGTTGACAAACATAACGATAAAAAGAACAAATCCGAGACCGATAAAATATTTTTGCACTGTTTTCATAGTACGGTGCAGTATGATTGAGCCTGGGTACAAAAACTGTCGCACTGCTTACGATTTTTTTTTGAGACAGACGACATTTGGCCCTCCCGGGCGGGCCATATTTGACATACAACAGTACCTCTGTTAAACTTACAGCAACATCAATTGCCGCGGGATGGAGCAGCGGCAGCTCGCATGGCTCATAACCATGAGGTCCCAGGTTCGAGTCCTGGTCCCGCAACCAAGT
>CAZNLV010000014.1:0-20917 GCA_964574245.1 uncultured Candidatus Saccharibacteria bacterium | reverse complement strand
CAGACTACTTCGTTGGCTATACAGATATAAATTTAGTGAAGGACAGTAATACTAAGTCTTGGCTGAACAAAGCTGAGCAGTCGAGTGGTGGTATTGAAATATCGGAGGGTTCGAAGTCTTACGTATTTGCTTCTAAGGCAATGACTACCGCATTACAAGATACTGCAAGGCAGTTTCGACAGTCTTGTTACGGCACAAAGAAACTTTATATAACAGTAGATAACTGGATCGAAACCGAATACCCTGCTGGTAAGTGGACAAGAGTCAACCAATAGACTTCTATAGGTTCAACAACTTTCTCGTATATCTACGGGACGTACTTATTTCTTGCGTTTAACAGATGAAATACGCTCTTGTGCTAGGTAGGGTTTTCAGTACCCAGAATCATACCAAGGCCTGAATTATCAGGCATAATGAACTGTGCTTGGGAGCGTGTGGGGTCTGGTAGTGCTATAGCTCTATTATCCCAGTTTGAGGTATCTTCAGCAGATGCTTGGGGCGGCAACACTCTCTTATCGCTAGAGTTTCTAACCTTATTCACATCTGGTAGGTTTATATCTTCCATCAGTCTCAATTATAACAAGAACTGTAAGTTAGTAGTTTGCTTGGACCTCAAATCTTCCAGCAAGAGATTGAGTGTCCTCAGCCTACTCTGGATACCAGTGAACTTTAAGAGTAAGCTATGTAGGGTATCAAGCACAGGTTCGTTTAACGGGTCAGTACGTCGACCATCTAATATAGCCCACTCATGAGTGGACTATATTAGATACGATGCAGAGCGCTACACTAGCAGTAAGCACAAATTCAAACTACAGGTGTAAGTGCCGGACCCTATTCGTATTGGCATAGGGGCTGATATGGGAGTACTTCTGACCTATGGATTATCCACGTACATCGGACTAGGTGGTTGTTCCTGCTGTAGATTCTTATTGGCCGGTTAGGATTGTCGAACTAGACGTGCTCATTCAGCTTGTATCTTTGGGTTGGCTTTTTTGTTTGGTAAGATAGGAGCATGTGGACAGAAACAAAACATGGGCTGTATCAGCGTTTTGAGTTTGCGGATTTCACTCAGGCTTGGGGATTTATGCAAAATGTCAGTGTCATCATCGACCAGCACAACCATCATCCTCGCTGGCAGAACGAATGGAATGTTGTCGAATTTTGGCTGAGTACGCACGAACCGACACAATCCATTACCGACAAAGACTGGCAACTTGCTCGAGCGATTGATGGGCTTTTTGTGGCAGACAGGAAAAGTGGACCAGCAGTAGATGATGCCAAAAAAACAACAAGAATATCAGAGGTACAAATGTACGCAGATGGTGGCTCGCGCGGTAACCCCGGACCTTCTGCCAGTGGATTTGTCGTGCTCGATATGGCTGGAAATGTGCTGCATGAGGAGGGCGTATACCTAGGAATTACAACAAATAACCAAGCTGAATACCTTGCATTAAAATTTGGCCTCGAAGCGGCACTGCAGAAATACCAAGCCCGCGAGGTGCACGTGTACATGGACAGCTTGCTCGTCATAAACCAAATGAAAAAAATCTTCAAAGTGAAAAATCGTGATCTGCGGCCAATCCACGACGCCATACAGCACATGGTGCCAAAGTTTGAAAAAGTTACGTTCAACCACGTGCCACGTGAGCTCAACAAACTTGCCGATGCCGAAGTCAACAAGACTCTCGATGCCCAATTGGTCAGATAGTTCCTGCCAATTCCTGACGTACCTCACTGATCTGTTACAATATGTCTATGTTTTTATCGTTTCTGTCATGGTGGTACGGGCAGGGGTGGCGTGGACTGCTCGATCGTATTTCTGATCGTATTGTCCGTCTCAACGACATGTTTTCACTTGGGATGCTCGTGCGCACGCTGTTCGCGCCATTTCGTCAGATAGGTGTCGGTGAGGTGCGCGGCTCGATTGACATGAAATTTCAGGCATGGGCCGACCGGATGGTTTCACGGTGCGTGGGGGCCGTCGTTCGTACATGCACTCTCCTAGCGGGGGTGGTCGCAATCTTATGCGTGGCGGCAATCGGGGCTGTCCAACTGGTAGGTTGGTTGCTGCTTCCACTCGCACCTCTCTTTGGGCTGATTCTTTCACTAGCAGGGTGGATACCGTGGCAGATCTAGCGGATCAGTCGCAGGGCATACCTGCTCAAGACTCTCCAAATGCAACCGTACCTCCACGGTCGTATGAATTTGCACTGAGCACTACCGAGCAAGCGCTTCCAGAGGGGCAGTCTCACCGCGACTCTCTCGCCTCACATGCAGAGTTAGAGCATAGTACACACAGTAATCTTGACCCAACGGCAAAGACTCCAGATGCCTCTCTAGTGAGCTCAGCAAATCAACAACCCGAGAACTCCCATCCTCCTATGGAAAAGCTAGTAAAACTACTAGGCTCGATGGTTTCGGAACGTCCCTCGGAGGATAGCGGGGCAATGCCACATGACCAGCCCGGACAAGCAACTACGCCGGTGGCTATACCAGATATGAGCTTAGGGTCCGAGATCAGCAAGCCTGTTTCCAGCATGAACGGCGCGTTTGTACTAAATCTGACATCGCAACGAGCGCGAAAAGCTCGGTTGGGTCAGTGGTTTGCTGCGGGGAAGAGCGCTGTATTGGTCGGGGTCGGGGTAGTGCTTGTACTAGGCGGCATTGGTCTCTTGACGATTGCGGTAGCAATCGGCTGGCTGTTGCTAGGCCTGTCATTTATACCTCTTATGATATTTTTGTGGTATCAAAATGATCTCGTGAGCATACGTCCGACAAATGGTGGGGGTCTCGACGATGTTTTGGGTAGTCGCATCCTCGGAAATCTCCGGGACAACCCGAGCCCGAGACAGATAGCAGAAGCGGCCATGCATTCACTGGGAGGTAGGTTTCTCGCGGTGCGGTTTGGCCTCACGCCGGCACTGGTCCAGAATAGTGCATCCATCAATCCCGCAGACGCAGCGGCAGTCTGGGAGAAGGCTGAGGCACTACGCGTGGCGACCGGCGAAAAAGAACTGCACGGCAGTATGCTCGTGGCGGCGCTGTGCGAGACACAACCAGAGCTCAAGGCGGCGCTACCCCACCTGCAACTTGACCTCGAAGATCTTGATTCCGGCGTCCGATGGAGTACACGCCTACTCCATCTCATAGAGGAGAGTAAGCACCCGGTCAAAACCGGTGGCATAGCGCGCGACTGGAATTTTGGCTACGCCAATCTCCTCGAACGGTTTGGTAGCAACATCAGTGAGCAAGTAACGGGTCATGGGTTACTCCACACGCATCTTGACTCGCACGTAGGGGTGATGAAGCAGCTGTACGATATATTTGGGGGCGGCGGACGGCAAAACATTGCACTGGTCGGCGCGCTTGGCGCCGGGAAAACATCTCTCGTTCATGCCTTTGCGGAGTCGCTCATCAACGGCAAAGTCGGCCTGCCCAAAGCGCTCAAATACAAGCAGGTCATTGGTCTGGATGCCAGCGCAATCATAAGTGCGGCCCGCAATCGCAGCGAGCTGGAGGGGCTCGTCAATCATCTGTTTGTCGAAGCGTACCGCGCGAAAAACATCATCCTTTTTTTGGATGATGCAGAGCTGTTTTTTGAGGAAGGTAGCGGTGCAATTGATCTGTCCTCTATGCTACTGCCGGTTTTGAGCAGCGGACGTCTGCAGCTTATTTTGGCCATGGAAGAGCAGGCCTTCCTGCGAATTTCACAGCGAACTCCGGGGTTGGTCAGTGTCATGAATAGACTCAATGTCTCTCCGGCTAGCGAAGATGAAACGATGGCAGTTATGCAGGACCAGATCATTCGCATCGAGGACACACACAAGGTGACATTTCTCTATCAGGCCCTCAAAGAAACCTACAGGCTGAGCGAGCGATACGTTCATGATGTTGCGCAGCCGGGCAGGAGCATACGAGTGCTCGAACAATCAGCTCGCTTTGCGGAAAACGGTATGGTAACGGCTCGTTCTGTCGATATGAGTATAGAGCAGACCAGTGGCGTAAAGGTCGGTCGCAGCGACGACGCGGCTGAGCGCGACCAGCTGCTGCACATGGAGGACTTGATACATGAACGTATGGTAAATCAGGTGCGTGCGGTGCGGGTAGTAAGCGACGCGCTGCGCCGAGCGAGAGCAGGGGTGCGCAACGAAAAACGACCGATTGGCACGTTTTTGTTCCTCGGCCCGACTGGTGTCGGTAAAACAGAGCTCGCCAAGGCGCTCGCGGCAGTGTATTTTGGCGGGGAAGACCGAATGGTGCGGTTGGATTTGAATGAATTTGTACGTCCCGATGATGTGTCGCGTCTGATTGCCGATGGCAGCGAAGACTCTCACAGTCTCACGGCCAGTATATTGAAGCAGCCATTTTCCGTAGTACTGCTCGATGAAATAGAAAAAGCCCACCCACAGGTACTATCTACTCTGCTGCAGATGCTCGACGAGGGGGTACTCAGGGATATCAAGAATCGAGAGGTGAGTTTTCGGGAGGCGATCGTCATCGCAACAAGTAATGCAGGGGCTGAAAAAATTCGTCAGCTTATTTATGAGGGCAAAGAGCTCGCTCAATTTGAAGATCAATTTGTGGATGAACTCATAGATAGTCAGCAGTTTAGGCCGGAATTTTTGAACCGATTCGATGAAATCGTTGTCTTCCGGCCGCTCAATAAAAGCGAGCTCGTCCAAGTCGTAGAACGGATGATAGATGGAGTGAATAAGACGTTGGCACCGCAAAAAATCCAAGTGACACTTACCCCGGAGGCGGCGGCAAAATTAGCAGAAATCGGATATGACCCGCGCCTTGGGGCCCGTCCGATGCGCCGTGTTGTCCAAAGAAGTGTAGAAAATCTGGTCGCCAAAAAACTACTCGGAGGTGTTGTCGAGGCAGGGCAAACCGTCGCGATTGGCGAGGATGATATCCAGCTTAGCAAGTAGCCCGAAGTGGAACCTCACGGTGTTATAGAGCGCATCCCAGGTACAATAGTACTCGTATCACTGGTGGATTATCCGAGAAACAGTACTGTGCAGTATAATAGGGGAGTTAGATTGTGAGCCAATCGCTAGAACCTTCATGTTTTAGAGGAAAGTCCGGGCAGCATAGGGAATGACAGCCGCTAACGGCGGCCGGGAGTGATCCTAGGGAAAGTGCCACAGAAACGAAACAGCGCCGCGCAGAGCGGGGCATTGATCATTGAACCTTGATCGTTGATCGTTACTTTATCATTTTGCATGTATCATTGATACGGTTGAGTTGGCTAAATGATACATGACACCTGATACATTAATGGTCAAGGCTCAATGAAAAATGATCAATGTCATGCTCTGCGCGGCGCAACGGTGAAACGAGTGCGGTAAGAGCGCACAACGCTCTATGGTGACATAGAGAGTAGGTAAACCCTGTCTGCTGCAAGGAGTAGTGCTATCAGCGTTCCCGCGACGCGCTACGTATTGACCCCGCTCGAGCCCGTGGGCAACCACTGGCCTAGATAGATGATTGGCATCTCGCCTCGGCGAGAGACAGAACCCGGCTTACCAGCAATCTAACAGATATAGGAAGCCCCCTTGAAAGAGGGGGCTTCCTATATAACGTTACTAAACATACTATAAACTTGACATAAGTATAATTATTTAGTATAATGAAACATGGATTACGTTAAAAGTAAAAAATCTAAAAATAAGGAAAAATATGTTCGGAAGAAAAGCAAATACAGCACCAATAGCACCAACCCCAGAAGCTGCAGCACCAACGCAAGCAGTGAGCGAGGCTGTCGGAGAGGCAGCTGTTGTCTCAGCCCTTTGGACGCCTGGGTCTAATGGTACGCGCGCAGAGTTAAATGGCGCAGGCGTTCTCGTTACAGATAAGCGTCGAGATGTTGGGATTAATTTTCACCTCGGAGTCGCAGACGAAATCTACGCTAAGAACCAAGAAAGGCTTAAAACTCCACTTACACAAACAGAGCTAGCCGGTGCGGTTAACATTCTCGGCGGACTTACGGTCGAGAGACGTGAAACATTGCAAAAAGAGGCTGGTCTACGGGGTGCAGCCGAAGAAAACGTAACTGCTGCCAGGGATGCCGAAGGTGACGCTCGAGCCGTCAATGTCCTAAAGCGAATGCTTGGCGGTGAGACTTTAGGGTATCTTTTTGCTTCGGATGCGTCGCTGAAGCAAGAGGGCAAGGGCATCGGGGAGCGATTAGATGATATGGTAGGCAGATATGCTGATCTTACCGCGCAAAATCATCCTGATGACCAGTATCTTGGGTCTATGGGAGGGACTGTTGAAATTGGAGACGGCGGAGAAGTCCATTTCGGTGGCTACAATAACGGCACACTGTATGAAGTTGCTCGAGCAAAACAAATTTGGGATCAGTTGCAGGCAGACCCGCGGCAGGTTCGGACGGACGTACTTGAAGCTGAGCAGCCGAATGCAGAATGGCTCGTGAGCGGCCCGGTAATCGTCGAACAGCAGCCTCTTCAGGACAAAGCAGCAGTTTGATAGCCTTCGTAGTTCCTGCATAGCACAAACTAAAACATCCTCTTTAAAAGAGGATGTTTTAGTTTGTGGGAGAAATTTTTGTTATTTTTCGATTTTGCAGCTTTGACTACTCCTGTTCCGGCATGCTTGGCCGCACGAATGCTTTGCATGAGCGGCCGATAGGCCGGGGGAGGGACTGCTCAGTCGAATTTAGTTCGATTTAGCAGTGGAGTGGTAAGCCCCTTCTTCAATTTTTGCAGCTTTGACTACTGCAGTGAAAGCGGCTGGCTCATTGACGGCCAGTTCGGCTAGGACTTTGCGGTCTAGGTCGACGCCTGCGGACTTGAGACCGGCGATAAGCCGTGAGTAAGTGGTGCCGTTTTCACGGGCAGCCGCGTTGATGCGCGTGTTCCACAGGGCGCGGAAAGTGCGTTTGCGGTTGCGCCGGTCGCGGTAGGCAAACTGCAGGCTACGAGTGGTCGCTTGCTTTGCGCGCTTGATGCTCACTCGGTTGGGGTGGCTAAAGCCTTTGGCGGCCTTGCGGATTTTGTTGTGTTTGGCGCGGGTGGTAACCCCTCGTTTGACTCGCATGACGCTACACTCCCAGTTTCTTACGGATTATTTTAGTATTGGTAGCGTTCATTGTCTCCAAACCAGCCAGCTTGCGCTTGCGAGCGCCGCTTTTCTTCTGCAGGAAGTGGCTAGCGTGTGAGTGACGGGTGCGAACACGACCGTTCTTGGTGACTCGTACGCGGTCTTTGGTGCCGCTATGAGACTTGAGTTTTGGCATGGGATCTCCTATGTCTACTCGATTACGTTAGTGTTATTTATCATCATCGGGGTCGGTTGCTTCGGTCTTATGAACCTTGGGCGCGACTCCGCGGATAACGAATGAAAGTTGTTTGCCGGTGAGCTGTGGTTGCTGGTCAACGGCGATAGTATCTCCAAAATCAGCGATGACCCGATCGGCGAGTTTAAAGCCGATGTCTTTATGGGCGAGCTCGCGGCCGCGGAAGAAAAGCGTGATCTTTACCTTGTGACCAGCTTCGAGAAAGCCGGTGACTTTCTTCATCTTGACGCTGAGGTCATGATCGCCGATCTTGAGGCCAAAGCGCATCTGCTTCATCTCCAGAATCTTGTTGTTCTGACGATTTTTCTGCGCCTGCTTTGTTTTCTGGTAGTTGTATTTACCCCAGTCGACGATTTTGCAGACAGGTGGATTTGCACCGGGTGAAATCTCTACAAGGTCGAGTTCCTGCTCTTGGGCGAGCAGGTAGGCATCGCGCGAACTCATTACGCCGAGCTGCTTGCCATCGGCGTCGATGACTCTGACTTCTGGTGCCCGAATTTGTCCATTCAGGCGCGTAGTTGTAGCGATGCTGACACTCCTTGCTTAAGCGATACCTTGATTTCGGTGCTTGCATTGTAACAGATTGGTTCTCAGGGGTCAACTACGGTGTGCCTTATCGGCTCGTGGAGGCAGTACAGCCACTTTGACCAGGGAGCTACTTAGGCGTCATGGAACTGGTGAGGACGATACTGGAGAGCTTCGGCGATGTGTTTAGGCTTGATGGTGCCTGAGTCGTCGAGATCTGCAATGGTACGGGCAAGTTTCACGCTACGCATATAGGCGCGGGCGCTGAGACCGAACTTCGCCGCGGCGGTGTCCAGTATCTCCTTTGCCGCGGGCTCAAGCTGGGCGAGTGACTTTACCTCTCGATTTGTCATGTCAGCATTTCTCTTTTCGCTTGTGCCAAAACGGGCCGCTTGGAGTGCGTGGGCTCTCATGACCCTAGCCTTTACGGCTTGACCTGTGGCTTTCGGCTGCGGGTTTTCGCTGAGGAGGCGGCTATTATCTATCTCATGTACGTCGACATATATGTCTATGCGGTCTAGGATAGGGCCGGACAGTTTTCGCCGGTAATTCAACACAGCGTGCGGCATACAGCGACACGACTTCGTCGTGCCATAATGACCGCAGGGACAGGGGTTTGCCGTCCCAATAAAGATGAAGTGGGCCGGATATTCCGCTGTCTCACGAGCTCGGGCAATGGTAACAGCCCGGTTCTCGAGGGGTTGCCTGAGAGCCTCAACCGTTTGACGAGTAAATTCGGGCAGTTCATCAAAAAGCAAAACACCTCGGTGCGCAAGACTCATTTCTCCCGGCCGTACCGTGTTGCCCCCGCCGACGATAGCCACATTGCTTGCGCTATGATGTGGCGAGCGAAATGGACGGTCGCGTATGATTTTGTCGAAATCGTTGCTGGCTAGGCTGTGAAGGTGAGTTACCTCAAGCATTTCATCCCGTGTCATTGGCGGCAAGAGAGTAGGGAGTACTTGAGCGAGCATACTTTTTCCAGTGCCCGGTGGCCCGCCCAGCAGTATATTGTGGCCGCCAGCCGCACCAATCTCTATTGCTCGTTTGCCAAGTTCTTGGCCGATGATATCTTCAAGCCCGAGTGAGCTTTGAGTGTCCGTCTCCTCGGGCAGAGGCTGTAGGGTGTCTGTCCCGATGATTTCAGGGCGTGTATCTCCACGCATCAAGCCTGCCAAATCGTTGAGGGTTGATACTGTAACGATGTGTATTCCTGGTACCAAGCGCGCCTGTGACAGATTGGATTTCGGAATAATGTACGTAGTAAACCCGTGTCGCTTGCCCACAAGCAGCTTGCCAATGATGCCGCGAATAGGTCGAACCGTACCCTCTAGGCCGAGCTCTCCCATAATCGCGCAGCGCTCCGGCAGCGTCTCTCCTTGGCCGATTGCTCGTATAATTGCCGCAGCGATCGCAAGATCAAACGCGGTGCTGTCTTTGGGTACGTCGGCTGGTGCGAGATTTATGGTGATACGTTGAGGCGGAAGGGTGAGATTGCTAGTCGCAAAAGCGTTACGTATCCGCTCTTTTGCTTCGTCGACGGCCTTATTGGCGTAGCCGACTATTGTGATACCCGGTAATGATTTTGTAAGTTGACATTCAATCTCGACCACCAAGCCATCATGGCCAGCCTCTACTAAACTGCTTATGCTCCGCTGCGTTATCATACTGGGGCGCATTTTAGTACTCTCTCGGCAACAAAACAACCCACCTCGTTGTGTTTGAAGGTGGGTTGTGCGGTATTGATTGATTTGATGTCTGTGTTTTTTGGTGTGTGTTCGTTTCTTTTTTATGAAACAACGGCTTGCGAGAAACCGTTGTTTCTAAGGGGTCATTTTTTGTTTTTGAGCACTTTTTTTACTCAGTGCTACCCCTATAATAGTGAGTGGAAAATGAGAAGTCAATAGTAAAGTGGTTGTGTTTTTTGTGCATTGGAACTGGCTCATGAGGTGGCAGAGTGTGTAGCACGGTAGCTGGGTAGGTACAGCAAGGAGTCCATATGGTAGAGCAAGGGTTTCTCAAGACACACATATCGTATATCTGCCGAGGGATTGGCACGCGTTTTCAGTAGGCGATGTGTGTCATTCACGACTCTCGTGGGGCGGCTAGGGCTATTCCCGCCGCGAGGGAATTGTACAAAAAACCGATTAAATTAGTACTGACTAAGCAAAAGGGCATTGACAAACGGCAGATGATGTAGTAGTATTGAAAGTAGGTTAAACCAAAACAAAAATTTCATATAATTTATCGCTCGACTTACCCTAACGGTAAGGAGAGCGGTCAGTCACGTCGGGGGCGATAAGCGCTATACATTCATTTATATTGAGCGGATTTATCGCCTTTCGACACTAGGTAACCTGAATACATTGTTGACACGCTTCAGTACACGAAGCGTGTTTTCCCGTTCGGGGGGTGGTGGTATGGGGTGCCATCTCTCGACGGATATGCGCATGCGGAGTATAGTGAACGCAGGATGCGTATCAAAAACAGAAATCTTGTTCAGATGATCGTGGCGTGGGTACTAGTGCTGCTTTTTTTGCTCTTGAGCTCTCCTGCGAAGCTACCGTTGTACTTTGTGATCGTACCGTTCGTACTGCTGGGGGTGGCCCTTTATTGCACCTGGCTAGTTCTGCTGGGACTGCTGGGGCGGGATCGTGCACACACGTATGAGCTCAAAATACTCGGCCTAGCTGTGACTATTGCCAGCCTCGCCTGTCTAGGGCTGCAGTCTATTGGAGAGCTGACGGTTAAAGACTGTTTGGCGGTATTTGGGTTTACGGCCATCGCATATTTTTATCTCATACGGAACATTATCCAGCCTAAAAAGCGCGACTGACTCGGCATGAGGGCGCAAGCGAATAGGGGGGATATTTATTGTGCAGTTGTTGGTGGTGTTCTGGTGGATTTCGGCATTTCACCGGTGTCCCTAGATGACTATCATGCTGTAGGTGAGTCACTTCGCACATAACTCCTCAACAATTGGGATTCACTCAATTGATGAGAGGCTTGCGACCTGACGGCAGATCAACCTACCAACAAGGTACTACCAGACAAATACCAGACGGTATATACTATGGGGTACTATGGATACTAATGCTTTGCCTGCGGATAGTTCGGGAGAGGTGTCGCAGAATACCCAACCTCCTACTCCTCAGGTTGACGTTTCAGCGCCGAGTGCTCTAGGTACCGACCCAAAGTTGCTTCAGGCCGCTGCGGCTCAAAAAGTGGAGGCAGCCATACTAGAGACTACCACCAGTCCAGTGGAGCGTGCTCTGCAAATCCATGCGATCAAGGCAGAGTATTTGAAAACCGCTTACAACATAGATATTAATAGCCAGAAGAACGCATAACGTCATGACAGTAGTAACAATGGGAGTGGGGCGGGATACATAACGATGTTATTAAGTCTACAGAGAATCAACCAGAAGAAACTCAAATATGAACGTGGTCTGTCTATGGTTCCACTCCTCATTCATCTGCCGCCAGCTAGCGAAGATACGGAGTTAAATGGCCGGGATGTACGAGATCTTGTTGACGAAAATATCTCAAAAGCTCAAATAATTTACAACATTATTTCCAGCACACTTCAGAAAAGTCTTAAAAATCATGTGTACGGTCAGCGTCATTTCGCATTTGAGATCGTAGGGCTGAAGGGCTTTGTACATTTGTACGCGGTGGTGCCCGCAGACTTTATTAGTGTCATGCAGCAGGCTATCGTCAGTGCATATCCGAGTGCTCAGCTGCAAGTAGTGCCTGAGTACAATATATTTAGTCAAGTTGGTGGCATGAACGCTGTCATAGGTGGTCAGCTCAATCTCAAAGAAAAATTTGCGTATCCCATCGCAACGTACCAAGACTTAAAGCGAGATGCTTTTCAGTCGATATTAAACGCATTGTCGACCATGGAAAACGAGGACGGTGCAGCCATACAGATTCTCTTCCGGCCCGCAAGCGACAGCTGGCGAAAAGAGGCGACCACACTCGCTTCATCAAAACGCAAAGGAACGAGTAGCTCTTCTGGGGTTGCTGAGCATGCACGAGATTTTATGGCTGATTTTGTGACGGCATGGGTCAAGGTACCGGAGCCAAGAGAGCAGTCTGAAAAACCGAGTACTGTATCGTCCTTAGATCAATCGGTGGCCGATGCCATAGAAGATAAGGTCAGAAGCCCTGGCTTTGATGTGGGGATTCGGATCATCGCATCATCGAATGTGTCCCAGCGCTCGCAGGCGACTATCAACAATATTGTTGCGAGCTTCTCGCTGTTTGATGCGCCGGGTAAAAACGGCTTTGAATATCACTCTGCCCATGATCCGTCTGAACTCGTAACAAATTTCTTGCTCCGGGCTTTTCCGCTACACAAAAAGAAAAACATCTTAAACTCTGTCGAACTCGCGACGCTTTTTCACTTTCCAGACCAACGGAGTATACCCACCTCACAGCTCGAACGGCAAGAGTCGAAACAGGTCGATGCGCCTCGCAATATGCCAGAAACTGGCCTGCTGCTCGGGTTCAATGTCTTTCGAGGCGCCAAAAAACCAGTGCGCATCGGTCTCACCGATAGGCAGAGGCACATGTATGTTGTGGGGCAGACTGGTACGGGTAAATCGACATTTCTTGAAAATTTGGCGCTTCAGGATATGCTCAGAGGTGACGGCTTTGCCTTCGTCGACCCTCACGGTGATACGGCAGAGAAGCTACTTTCTATGGTGCCGCAAGAGCGCACCGAGGACATCATCTATTTTTGCCCCTCGGACATGACATATCCCATGGGGTTAAATCTCTTTGAGTTTCATACACCTGATCAAAAAGATTTCATTATTCAAGAAGTCTTAAATATGCTTTATAAACTCTATGACCCACAGCACCAGGGCATTATGGGACCACGCTACGAGAGTCTGTTTCGCAATGCCGCGCTCACTGTCATGGCCGACCCGGCGGGCAGTACTTTTGTGGACATTCCAAAGCTTTTCCGAGACCCAGAGTATGTCAAGCAGAAACTCCCCTATGTAACTGATCCAAATGTGAGAGAGTTTTGGGAAAAAGAAATGCCCCAAAGCCAACGTAGTAACGAATTTGGTGAGGTTGTAAGCTGGTTTGTCAGCAAGTTCGGCGCTTTTCTGAGTAACGAAATGATGCGTAACATCATTGGCCAAACAAAAAGTTCATTCGATCTACGTGACATTATGGACAACAAAAAGATCTTGCTCGTAAACCTCAGCAAGGGCCGGACAGGCGAGCTCAATAGCAAGCTGCTGGGTATGGTGTTTGTCATGAAATTCCAAGCGGCCGCTATGAGTCGGTCAAATATTCCGGAAAGCGAACGAAAAGATTTCGCTCTCTACGTCGATGAGTTCCAGAACTTCTCGACTGATAGCTTCGCAACCATAATGAGTGAGGCCCGAAAATATCACTTAAACTTGATCGTTGCCAACCAGTTTACAACGCAGCTGACTGAGGAGATTCGTGACGCGGTGTTCGGTAACATCGGAACTATCGTTGCATTTCGCATCGGTCAAAATGACGTCGAGAGCTTGAGTCGGTATTTCCAGCCCCATTTTGACGGTGATGATCTGCTCCGAATTCCAAATGCAAATACCATCGTGCGTACATTGATCAATGGTGTGCCTACCCAGCCGTTTAGCATGGCGACACTTCGTCCTTTGGGCTCTCCGAACACCGAGCTTGCTGATGCGTTGAAGCAGCTTTCTGCAGCCAAGTATGGTAAGCCACGGGCGGTTGTAGAAAAAGAGATATTCGAGCGTCTCGCAACCAAGCCGGCTGCTCCGAGCCCATTTAGTAATCCCTTTGCCACCCCGGGCACACCTCCGACACAAAGTTTTAACAGGCCAGCAGCGCCACCTCCGGTGCAGGCCGGCGGAGGGTCATTTTTGGATGAATGGCTATCAAAGCAGAATACGATTGCTGCAAAAGCGCCGCAGCCAATCACAGTAGGCACGGGTGCTCAGTCCGGCTCACAAATGGGCCGTATGACATCTGACCCCCAGACTGACACTGCGGCGCAACCTACGCCTATAGGTTTACAAAATGCAGATCAGCAGGCCACCCCAGAGGCGAGTGCACCAGATATGGCCGCAGGAGCAAATGTTGGACCCCAACAGATACCGGCTAACACGGAGACCGCAGAAGTATCAATGCAGGATGTGGGTAATATTTCGAGTGTGCAACTGGATAAGCAAGAGGTCAAGGACATAGCGAACGAACTCAAAAAAGAGCTCAGGGATACGCATGATACTGATGTTACTCTGAACCTCAGAGACACAAATGCCGCACAAGCACAAACCGCCGAAGAGGTCGATACGATTTATATCGACAACAATGGTGTTTTGCATCAAAACGAACAGAAGTAAGCCCATGAGTAGCGGTTTATTGCTGCTGCGGACTGCTCATCTCTAAAGGCCTTGCTCACGCTCGCTGGCACCTGACGGTGCCAAGGTGGTGCTTATTTTGTATTGTCTACCACGGTCTACGGTCGCATGTCACCCCCTGAGCCCTTTGGGGTGAAAATACTTGGCCGGTTCGGTATGCCTAGTGATGAGTACTAGCATCATGGAACCGAATGATCCTTAGGCGGTAGCGCAGTCTCTGAACGAGCCTATTTGGCTACTCTGGCCTATCTTGTCCAGACGTCAAATACAAGGTATACTGTACTGAGTAGTAATGTCTATCTTCTGTACTGGTATGTCAGCACAGCAGAACCAAAACGTAGAGGGGAAGTGAAGGGTGAACCAGGGGAAACAATATTCTGCTGATCAAATTCAGGTGCTGGAGGGCCTAGAGCCTGTCCGTAAGCGACCAGGAATGTACATCGGCAGCACCGGTATCGAGGGGCTTCACCACCTCGTATGGGAGCTCGTCGACAATGGTATTGATGAGGCGTTGGCGGGGTATGCCACCCATGTGATTGTCGAGATGCTCGAGGACGGTGGTATACGAGTCACGGATGATGGTCGCGGTATCCCAACAGACGTTCATCCAAAAACGGGTAAAAGTACGGTCGAAACCGTCCTGACAGTCCTCCACGCTGGCGGAAAGTTCGGGGGTGGCGGGTATAAGGTATCTGGAGGTTTGCACGGCGTGGGGGTTAGCGTTGTCAACGCGCTTGCCACGAAACTTACTGTGAAAGTTTTTCGAGACGGCAAGGTGTATTCCCAAGAATACGAAACGGGCGTACCTCAAGGTGATCTGGCTGTCACAGGAAAATGCTCTCCGGATAAGCAGGGTACCGAAATCACTTTTTATGCCGACGGAACTATTTTTACCGACGGAACCACTTTTAGTTATGACACGATTCTTGATCGTTTACGTCATGCCGCGTATCTCACAAAAGGTGTGAGAACCACGCTCATCAATCATGCTAGTGGCAAAAAGTATAGCTTTTATTTTGAGGGAGGTATAAAGTCCTATGTGGCTAACCTCAACCAAGGGAAGGAGCCTGTAGACGAAGATATTTTCTATGTCGACAAAGTTGTGGATGATACCCAAGTCGAAGTGGCCTTGCAGTATACCGAAGGTTTTAGTGAAACCATCAAGCAGTTTGCCAATAACGTATTTAACCCCGATGGGGGATCCCATCTCACGGGATTTCGTTCGGCATTAACTCGGGTCATTAACGAATACGCGCGAAAACAGGGCCTGCTGAAAGAAAAAGAAGAGAACCTCAGTGGAGAAGATACCCGCGAAGGTCTTACGGCAGTGATTTTGGTCAAACTACCAAACCCCCAGTTTGAGGGCCAGACCAAAAATAAGCTCGGCAACCCTGAGGTCCGTGGCTATGTCGAGCAAGTTATGACGGAATACCTCTCATACTATCTCGAAGAGCATCCCAATGTTGCCAAAAAAATCGTCGGCAAGGCACTGCTCGCAGCCCGAGCACGCAAGGCTGCCCGAGCAGCGCGCGAGAACATCATCCGCAAGGGAGTACTAGACGGTGCAAGCATGCCCGGTAAACTTGCCGACTGCTCGAGCAAGGATCCGGCAAGTTCTGAGATATATCTCGTCGAGGGAGACTCGGCCGGTGGTTCGGCAAAAACCGGTCGCGACAGTAAAACTCAGGCTATTTTGCCACTCAGGGGCAAAGTGCTCAATGTCGAACGAGCTCGTCTCGATAAAATGCTGGCAAACAACGAAATCCTCAATTTGATTAAGGCTCTCGGAGTCGGAATTGGTGACTCATTTAGTCTCGAGGGACTGCGGTATCACCGAGTTATCATCATGACCGATGCTGATGTTGATGGCAGCCACATTGCTACGTTGCTCCTTACATTTTTCTTCCGGTACATGAAGGAAGTTGTCGATGCAGGGCATATTTACCTCGCAAAACCACCGCTGTTTGAGTTGGTAAAATCGGGGCGTAAAAATAGCGTTTTTATCTACGATGAAGCCGAGCTAGAAACAAAGCTGGATGAGTTTATTGTGGCTCGCAAGAAAGACGGGCTCAAATTTAACCCCGATGACGAGCGGTACAAGCAGGCTGGGTTTATAGAGCAGAAGCGCTACAAAGGTTTGGGAGAAATGGACGCTGAGCAGCTCTTTGAAACGACCATGAACCCCGAGAAGCGCGTCCTTGTCCAAGTAAAAGTCGAAGACGCAGAAAAAGCCGATGCAATCTTCAATAAGCTAATGGGAACAGAGGTGGAGTTGCGCAAAAACTTTATACAGACAAATGCAAAATTCGTTAAGGATCTGGATATATGAGTAGGACGAGTGCTGTGTGGCGGAAGGACTACGGCGCAATGGGCATTGATTCGTATGCGCGTGTCTCGTCTCTCAGTCTTCAAACTATATTCAACGGGCCGAAAGGGAGCTACTAATGGACGATCAGATTATCGACAATACACCGCTTGATGCCGAAGATGAGGAACGTTTCGAGCACCGAAACGAAGTTGAAGTAATCCAGGCGGACCACTCACGAGTTGTCGAAGGTCGTACGGTAGAAAGTGTCATGGAAGATAGCTATTTGCGCTACTCCATGAGTGTTATTATTGACCGGGCGCTGCCTGATGTACGCGACGGGCTCAAACCAGTTCATAGGCGCATTTTGTACACCATGTACGATAGTGGTTTACGTTCGACCGCTCGTCACCGCAAATCCGCGACTGTGGTCGGGGACGTCATGGGTAAATATCACCCGCATGGTGACTCCTCTATCTACGATTCTATGGTCCGTCTAGCGCAGCCGTGGGCGACACGCTATATGCTCGTGAATGGTCAGGGTAACTTCGGTAGTATGGACGGTGATCCTCCGGCAGCCTATCGATACACCGAGGCAAAACTGCAGCGTATCGCCGATGAGATGGTTGAGGACATCGACAAGGAGACGGTTGACTTCAGGGATAACTACGACGGTACGAAAGAGGAGCCGTCGGTCCTTCCAGCAAAATTGCCCAATCTGTTGCTAAACGGCCAGCTGGGTATCGCTGTCGGTATGGCTACCAATATCCCGCCCCACAATTTGAGTGAGGTGGTAGACGCGACAATGTACAAGATCGATCATCCCGATGCTCCCCTCGACAAACTACTAGAGTTTATCAAGGGACCGGATTTCCCAACGGGAGGGATCATCTATGGGGCGAGTTCAATCCGACAGGCATATGCCACGGGACGAGGCGGCTTGGTTATGCGGGGTGTCGCTGAGATCGTAGAAGGCAACAAGGGCCGGCACCAGATCGTTATTACTGAAATACCATACGCGCTCAACAAAGAAAGCCTCGTCGTAAAGATCGCCGATCTGGTCCACGATAAAAAAATTGCGGGTATCAGTGATATACGAGATGAAAGTGCTCGCGGCAACGTACGTATCGTAATTGATCTCAAGCGTGATGCATATCCCAAAAAATTGCTCAATCAGCTCTACAAATTAACTCCACTACAGACGAGCTTTCACTACAATATGATGGCCCTGATCGACGGTATACAGCCACGCGTACTTGGTTTGCAGGATATCCTTAGCGAGCACATCAAACACCGCCAGCAGGTTGTCCGACGTCGTACGGAATTTGAACTGAGGAAAGCTCGAGAGAGAGCGCATATCCTTGAGGGTCTAAAGATTGCGCTCGACAACATCGATGAGGTGATTAGCACTATCCGTTCGAGCGAAACAACCGACGAAGCCCAAGCAAACTTGATCAAAAAATTTAACCTCAGTGAAATACAGGCTAAGGCAATACTCGCTATGCAGTTGCGCACGCTGGCTGGCCTAGAACGGAAAAAGATCGAGGACGAACTGGCCGAGCTTATGAAACTTATCGCCGAGCTTGAAGCCATCCTAGCAGACGAAAAAAGAATCCTGGGCATCATAAAAGACGAAATGAAGCAGCTGAAAAAACAGTACGGCGACGAACGTCGGACACAAATAGTTCCGAGCGAACTCAATAAATTGAGCGATGAAGACTTAGTGCCAGACGAACAAGTAGTTGTAACACTTACATCAGCAAATTACATTAAACGCAGTACGCTGGCTGAATATAAACGTCAAGGAAGAGGCGGAAAAGGGCGCCGCGGCATGGCAACTCGAGAAGAAGATGTTATCGAACATGTAGTAAATGCGTCTACACATGATTTTCTACTATTCTTTACAAATAAGGGACGCGTATTTCGCCTGAAGACCTACGAAGTCCCTGCTGCCTCCTTGAGTGCCAAGGGTGTGGCCATCGTCAATCTACTACAGTTGCAGCCAGAGGAAACTGTTAGCGCGGTTATCAATGTTTCCAAGAGCGAGAAAGATGCTGCGGCCAATCTGCTCATGTGTACGGTTAGGGGCGTAGTCAAAAAAACACCATTTGAACAGTACAAAAATGTTCGGACAACAGGCCTCATAGCCATAAATCTTGATGATGGGGATGAGCTGAAATGGATCAGGATGACGACCGGCGACAACGAGGTTGTCATCACTACCAGCCAGGGCCAAGCCATTCGTTTCCATGAGCGCGATGCTCGGCCGATGGGCCGTGTCAGCCGTGGAGTACGTGGCATACGGCTTCGAGCCGACGATCACGTCATAGGTATGGACGTAGTGGATGAGCACAGCAGCATATTTGTCATCAGCCGCTATGGCTACGGCAAGCGCACAAAAGTTGCTCAGTTTACTCCACATGCACGGGGTGGAGTGGGTATACGATCCGCTGTGGTCAACACCAAAACCGGTGAACTGATAGGTGTGAACACATTAAGTGACAACGACGACCAAGAGGTCATAATCATCAGCCAAAACGGTCAAACCATTCGACTCGGCCTCAAAGATATTCCGGCTCTTGGTCGTGCCACTCAGGGCGTCCGCATAATGCGCTTGAACGAAGGTGATCAAGTGGTCTCTCTCGCGCTCGTAGACAAATCTGACCTCCCCGAGGAAGACGACACTGAGGACGGTACTGGAACTAGCACATAATATTTGCATATTGTTCGTTCAGTGATATAATATATAACATGAATGAGAGAGAACTTCTCGTTGTTAATGATGCAGATCGAATGCTCCTTAATACACGGGCAGTTACTCGCGCGCTGCTCTCGGCTGCCCAAGAGGAGCTCAATATTGAGGCTGAAAGTATCCACAATACAGTTGATGAGCGAAAAAAAGCAGGGCAGACGACTCAGATACACGATCTGCTGCAGGAGCGATTTACTTCGCGCCAACTTGAAAGTATGTATCAGAGGTTTGTAGACGCCGCCAAACCGGAGGATCTTTTGTATCCGGATGTACCTGAGTACTTACGGCAGCTCGAAAACGCTCCCGATATCGCAGACATGACTATGACTTTTGGGCCAGAGATCCAACAAGAAGCAAAGCTGGCAGCGACAGGGCTTGATAAGCGCCCATATCTTATTACCGACACCCCAACAAAGGGCCCCATCATCGCTAGGTGGGCAAAAAGAAAACTTGTGCACCCTGTGGTTTCCCGAGCGTCCACAGGGCTTGGTGTGAGTGCGCTTCACGTCGTGCTCATAGACGACAAAGAGAGCGCCTTTAGGGGGCCGGATGGTCATGTCGGTGGTTTTGTCGTAAAGAGATTATCTGAATATCCAGAGGCGGTCCAAGGGGAGCTCAATTTACCGGAGGGAACGATGCTCGTGCATGAACTTGCCCCAGTACTGCGCCATATACTGCCGCCCGCTCCCTTCGGGCGAACTCGATTATGCGAGGTCTACTGGCAGCAAGCTGCATGATTTCGAGCAATCATGCTGTGTTGTAGTAAGCACAACATGATTGGGCAAATATATCCTTGACATGGTGTGTCATGGTCTATACAATAGCTAGCTAGTGCTTTTGAGGCGTGTTTCATATGCTCTCAAAACCGGAACGTTAAAAATTGAATAGTGCAACGTCTCCTTATACCTTAGGGAGACAATCAACGTCAGTTCACTTTTTGTCGCAAGACAGAAATGAATTGTTTTAGATAATTTCGATATATTTTTGAAAGTAAGTCAGTAGTTATACTGATGCCTAAGATAGATTCTATAGAGATATTTTGTATCTCAAGATGCGAAGCACCCTTTAGGGGGTGAAGCCGGTTTTACGAATCACTTCGTCAATAACCGCACGAGAGGGGCGAGCCCCTTTTCCATCTTTTTTGAAGAGTTTGATCCTGGCTCAGGATGAACGCTGGCGGCGTGCCTAATACATGCAAGTCGAGCGGAAACATGTTCCTCTCTGACGGTCGGAACCGTTGATCATTTAGCATTGATCTTTGATCATTACTTTTTCGTTTCAGATTTTTCATTGATACATTTTTTTCAAATGTAAAATGATAAATGACATCTGTTAAATTAATGATCAACGTGTCAATGATCTACGATCAATGAATCTTCCGGGCGTGAGAGAGGAATGATGTCGAGCGGCGGACGGCTGAGTAACGCGTAGGAACGTACCCCAAACTGAGGGATAAGCACCAGAAATGGTGTCTAATACCGCATGTGCTCTTCGGATTAAAGCTACGGCGGTTTGGGAACGGCCTGCGCATGATTAGCTTGTTGGTGAGGTAATAGCTTACCAAGGCGACGATCATTAGCTGGTCTGAGAGGATGATCAGCCAGACTGGGACTGAGAACGGCCCA
>CAZNLV010000013.1:16375-20957 GCA_964574245.1 uncultured Candidatus Saccharibacteria bacterium | reverse complement strand
GCAAAACTTTACCTACGATAAAGCAGGCAGGCTTACGAACGCAACGGTTGGTTCGCATACGTACACGTATGGCTTTGGGACGCAAAATGCCGCCTGTGGAACTGGTACAAATATGAATGCAAACTCCGGTAAAAACGGTAACCGCACCTCACAAACTATAGACGGTGTGACCGCTACCTATTGCTACGACTTTGCCGACAGGCTGGTCAGCAGCTCCGACCCCTCTGCCACCACAGCAGAATATGACTTGCATGGCAACATGACGTACCTCGGGGGCAGTACCAAGCCGCTGCGTATGTGCTACGATTCGTCTGATCGAAACTGGTGTCTGGTGAGTTACGACGCAAATGGCAATGGCAGTGCCATGTACTACACCCGTGACGTTGCAAGCCGGTTAATGTACCGCGAAAAAGATGCCATTACCGGTTGGAATTGGCAAGTCAGCATGTTCCACTACTACGGTTACACTGGAGACGGCGATAGCCCCGCTTTCGTAAAAGATGCTTCGGGTGCAATCACCGAAAAATACGTGGTCCTGCCCGGCGGTGTTACTATGACCATACATCCGCAGCAGACAACGCAGGCTGCAAAATACAGCTACAATCTGCTCAGCCTTCGCGCTGGTACACTGCTGACTCTTGACGGGACCGGCGCCAACACCAGCACCGGCAATGGACCGCTTAACTCCTATGTGTACGATCCCTTTGGCAACGCCGTTGCCGGCGCCACCCTCCCCCAAAACACCACCGAAGGCAGCTACGCTTACGGCGGAGCCGCCCAGCGCCTCACCGAAACCACAGTCAGTCTTAACCCTATCCAAATGGGAGCCAGAGTGTATCTCTCTGTGCTTGGCCGCTTCACCTCCAAAGACCCCATACCCGGCGGCAATGCCAATGCCTACGTCTATGTACTAGACCCCATAAACACCAATGACTTCAGTGGCAAATGCATGCTGCAATGTACTGCCAGTGCTAGCTATTTCCAAGGCGGCAATGTCACTGCAAACACCCTCCAGCCAGCCGTCACTGTCTACCAAATACAGCCAACGGTTAGCTATGCCCAACTGCTCTATACACCATCTTCTACTGCTACTATTCGCTACGACACTACCTACGCTCGTGCCTCGTCCAAACCCGCCGCCCCTCGGTACGATAACTCCACCGCTCTCGGCATCCCCCAAGTACAACAGTTTGATGTGACGAAGCTGAAGCCACATCTGCAGCCTGAGCTGTGATTTACATCCTCACTTGCGTAGGTTTCGTGTGCTCACAGGGGGCTGTGGGGCATTTTGTCTCGGACGCGGAGCTAACAGAGGTAGATTTTACTCGGGACGTCCAATATATTTGTGTGCAATGTCACTGCGAGGATGCGCAGTGAGTAGTATGCTACAAAAAGACTTGCATTTTATACAAAAAGTCGTATAAAAGTAAATTATGACACAAATATCTTACGAGGCAATCCATCCGCACGGAGTACGGCCCAACCTATTGGTCGGGGCGGCCCTACTAACGGGGCTTGGGCTGAGCGAAGTTGCGGCGCCGTGGGTTGGCAGGCGGCATCCGGCAAAACCGGCTAGGATAGACTGCCCGAGCGAACAGAGCGGCATCCTAGCTTTCGGCGGCTTGACGCAGGCAAACGGCGCTTTTGCTTGGGCGCTCGAGCCTCACATCGGCAAAGTGGCGAGCGTGTCATATGGGAGCACCGTAAACACGCGCGAAATCGGCGCTCTACTTAGCCGGTATCATGAGCAGAGAGGCATGCAATCATGGCAGGCGGTTTGCTCAAGTCTCGGTCTGCTGACACTCATGCGGTCGCTACAATGCGCGGTAGATGACAATATGCCAATCCCTGCCCTTACGACCATCTGGGCTGTGAGTAGCCCCAGAGAACCGTCAGATGTGTATCATCACAGAGCTTACACACCCTTACCGCGCCTCGTGAGCCGAGTCGGAGGGGTTGTCTTTCAGGTTGGCGGGGAGCTTGTCATCGGTGACTGGGACTTCCGTCATCCGGTGCGCAGCGTGAGGGGTAATGTGCGTATTGTGCGTGAGCATCTCCCAAACATGCAGACACCTATGCAGTGGGGGTCACATCTTGGCATGCTCTACAAAGAGGCGGAGCAACTAAACCTCTCGGGTTTAGCCGACGCTGGTGTTATCGGCGACCACACAACGGTGCGGTTTGCGGGCTGCAAAGGCGACCGTGTTGTACGGAGCGCACAGGCAGCAGACAGCTGGGGAAATGACTTTAGGGCAGTGGGCGCCACATTTGAAAGGTGGATGACCGAGGGCACCGCCCACGCTGATGTGTCCGCGCCGCCCTCTATGTTTTGGCTGCCTGTGAACCGCGAACCCCTGCCGATCGCCGCCTAAAGCAGGGGCATCGAAGCGTTTTATGGAAGCTGCCACCCCTGGAAGATTGCGGGTACTATAAAAACGACTGTCCCTACGGGCGTAGTGCGTGAGTTTGAGGCCAATCATAGTAGTAGCCGGGCACTCAATACAGTACAGCTATATAGATGGCATGAGAATATTAGCAAAAAGACTTCCTTTACTTCGGATGGGTAGGATAACAGCGTCAGGGCTTACTTCATTTGAAAAATTGTATGGCATAATACGTTATACCAAGGGCTTTTGCGGCTAGCTCGTCGTTGCTGCTATCGCCGACAAAAAGGAATCGCTCCCGAGGCGTGGCATCGGCCAGAAGCTGCCAACCCTCGGGGTGAGGCTTGGTGAAACGGACATCTTCGCGCGCGACAATCTTTGTAAAATATTGGCGGATACCGAGCTCGACCATGGCGCGTTCGATGGTTGAGCGCATATTTGCCGACCACGCATAGAGCACCCTTCCCTCTCCCGCCAAGATATGAACGGCCTGAATGAGTTCATGGTACGGCGTATGTCCAAAGTAGGCGCTTTCAAAGCGCTCAGACTGCTCGAGGAGTACGGGCAAGAACTCCTCATACCGTTCAGTGTGCTCGTTGAGTAGTTTGCCCCATGCGGCGCTGGGTTTCCGGATGGACTGAGCGAACGACGCGGCAGCAGGAGGGCTTAGTCGTGACTCGATCATGTGTATCCATCTGTCCCACGGCAAATCAAGGCGTGTGAGAGTTTCGTCCAGATCAAAAATGACGTGGGTATATTTGCCGGCCGTTATTACGTGAATGAGCTTTTCTACCTCTGTCATTTACACCTCAATCTCTAGTATCATTGGCAGGTGGTCGGAAACGTCGATATCTGGCGAAGCGGACGAGACGATTTTGATGTCAGGGGATGTGTAGAGCATATCGACGACTACGTAGCCGTAGGCGGGGTTGGTTTTGCGGCGCATATTGAAGCCAGTTATGCGGGTATTGCCAAAGACAGTATGAAAATTCTTTTCGAGCGGTTGCATGGCCGGGTTGTCTGCTGTGGCGTTTGTGTCGCCGCCGATGACGTAGTGCCCTCTTTCTCCCGTCTCGGCCATAACTGCCTCGACCATTTTTTGCCTCGCTAGACTCGGGTTTTTGCCGTCGATATCCCATATACCATGGAAATTGATGACATGCAGGGGCACCGCACCGGCGGCAAGCATGACGTGCTGTAGGCTGCGTGGACACAGGGCGTAGTTCTCTGGACGGTCGACATAATCACCGTACACGCCGCTAAAAAAGACGGTATGTTGGGTGACGATGGGTAGCCGACTGAAAACGGCATTCCCCTCTTCGATCTTGCCTGCCCGGCAATCATTCATGAGTGTGGGTGCAAAATGGTAGGAATATTCCTCGCCAAGCTGCGACTGGAGCGTTTCTACTAGGCGGTAGCGTTTGGGTAGACTGGGGTCCTGCCCGTTTGTGACCTCTTGGAGCATGAGGATGTCTGGCTGCTCGGCTAGCAGAAACGTGAGAGCGTTATCAAGCAGTTCTCCGCGCCAGATATTGAGACAGATAATTTTTATCGACATGCTGCTACAAGTATACCCCGACTTCGATGCAAGCACTTCGTGCGGGGTGTGAGATACTGGTATATATGCAGGATTCCATATTTACCAAAATCATTAAGGGTGAAATCCCTTGCCACAGGGTCTATGAGGATGCAAAAGTCATTGCATTTCTAGACATTCATCCTCAAGTGCCGGGGCATACGCTGGTTGTGCCGAAAAAACAGGTCGATCATGTGTATGATCTCGACGATGAAACGTACGGCTACCTCTGGAACATCGTAAAAAAGATTGCCCCAAAGCTCAAAAAAGTTACCGCCTCTCAGCGTGTCGGCATTGCGGTCGAAGGGTTCGGGGTGCCGCACGTGCATGTCCATCTCATCCCCCTACACGAAGTGAACGATTTCAAAAAACCGCAGGATTTATCTGCCGAACCAGATCACGCTGCTCTAGCGGAAATGGCGCGTAAATTATATATGGAGGGTTAGGATGGGTCCATTGATGATAGCCTTTTTGTGTGCTGTAGGCGGGTCAACTTGGGTATATACCAAACTACAACAGCGATCTGGCTATGGCAATACAGCCTCTGTAGCAAAAGGCACGGCCGTGGCCGGCGCGGTTATCTTCATCGTCGTATATACCATTGGCTTGATGGTTCTGTAGG
>CAZNLV010000013.1:0-16275 GCA_964574245.1 uncultured Candidatus Saccharibacteria bacterium | reverse complement strand
CATTGGCTTGATGGTTCTGTAGGAGGGCGCGCGTGCCGGGAAGCCGGGAAGCGCCTCGGTGATCAGATTGGCTGCAACGCTGTAGAGATGGCGACAATGGCCTCTTCCGGTTGATACGACTGGAATTTCATAGTGTGCCAGCCCAGTTTAGAGGCGGTGACAAGGTTGGGTCTGTCATCGTCTATGAGTAAGATTTCATGGGGAGCTGCTCCAGCTTTCTCGGCGGCTATTTGGTAAATTCGCTCCTCGGGCTTGATCGCATGGACAACTGCAGAGTCGATGATTGCATCGTAGGGAGCTTTTGGGACAAGCCCCTTCTCTATCATCGGTTGGACGAGGTTGGGCATGGTGTTGGTCAGGATGCCGATACGGTAGTTATTGCTCACCCAATGTACGAGGTCGCTCATGCCGGGCATGGCTTCTTGGGCCTCGAGGTAGTACTGGTACCAATCGACCATGATGCCGAGTCGTTCGGCGAGGGCTGTATTGAGGGTGTCAACGCTCTGTTCGCCGCGACAAACTGCGTCGTTATACTGCCAAAAAACGGTTTCGACGGTGTCCGGTGAGGTGCCGCTATCCTCGGCGAGCTTGGCGAAGGCGCTATTTATTCCTCGTACGAGGCAGCCATTCATATCAAAGTACACAAACCGAATGCCGTTTTTGGAGCTGCGCTGTTGACGAATGGGTTTTTTGGGGACATTTGAGAGCAGGCTATCTATCGGTATGCCGAGCGTGTCGGCTATTTGCTGGATAGTGAAGACTGAGGGCGACTTGATTGCCCCCCGCTCGATCTTGGCAAGCGTCGAATAACTGAGCCCCGATCTTTGGCACATTGCCTGCTGTGTATACCCTGCGGCTTGCCGTGCGCGCTGCACGACCGCCCCCAACCGCTTTTCATCCATATGGCACTATTGTACTAGTCCGAGGCCCGTTTGACTAGCCGTATGTGGCAAATTTGAGTGTCGTAAATTATTTCCGCATATCGACTATCCCAGCTGCTCGTATTTCTCGTAGGTTGCAGATATGCCTCTGCCCGACTAGCCATGCACTGGTCGTCTCAGATGCAAAAGCCCTAGGTGCTTCTACCGCTGTTACCGTCGAGGCAGATTATACTTCGGCAAATCGCTTTTGTTCTGCCCCAAGTCTCTCGAGCGTCATTTCTGCCGCGGCGAGCTGGTCTTTTGTCTCTCGGACAACTTCCTTTGGTGCGTTTTTGACGTAGTTTTGGTTGTCTAGACGTCCTTGCAGCTGTGTGATTCGCTTCTTTTGGCCGGCTGCCTGTTCTGCCAGCCTCGTCATATGGGCCTGCACGGTTGTAGCAGGGACATCAAGCCAGCAATTGTACGTCGTATGCACGAGATGAAGCCCCGAGCCGTCACTGACTTCTTGTACGGCCTCGAGCCCTGACATTCGGGTGATGAGTTCGGCGTTCGTTCCCAAAAACGGTACGTCAGTGTAGTATAAATGCGGCTTTCGGAGCCCGAGGTCGCGGATCAGAGCCCGAGTTTCGGACACGATATGCATGATTTCCTCGAAATCTGCAGCACTTTTTTTGTCTGACTTTTGACTCTTTGGCCACGACTGCACAGCGAGAATACTGTCGCCTGTCCACGGGAGAACTTGCCAGATGGTCTCTGTCACGAAAGGCGCAAATGGATGTGCAAGCTTTAAAATCTGCTCGAGCACGTAGGCGAGTACTTCTCCGCCCTGCTCTGTTTTGTTCGCCTCAATAAACCAGTCGGCTACATCATCCCATACGAAATGATAGAGTGCATCGTAGGCCTCGCTGAAGCGGTACGCATCGAGGTGCTCAGAAATGACCTCCGTTGACCGCTGGAGCTTAGCGAGTACCCAATGTTCGGCATTGGTGCCGGGCTCTGGTCGGGAAAGCTTCGACGTATCGCCGGTTTTTTCCAGAGTGTATCGGGCGATATTCCAGAGCTTATTGCAAAAATTGCGATTTGCTTCTATCTTGCCCCAGCCCCAGTTCTGGTCGTTGCCCGGCGTGACACCCATGATGAGCGCCATCCGCAGCGCGTCAGTTCCGTATTTGGGGATAACATCGAGGGGATCGATGATACTCTCTGGGCGGCTTTTGCTCATTTTTTTACCGTCTTCGGCTCGAATGAGGCCATGCAAATATACGGTACGGAACGGCACCTGTCCGGTCATAAACGTCGTCGAGAGTATCATCCGTGCTACCCAGAAAAACAATATATCCCAGCCAGTCTCCATGACGGTGGTGGGATGGTACGCTTGGAAATCCGGACTATCTCTCAGGAGTTCGTCAAACGGTATGGTCAGGTCAGCGGCCTTTTCGGGGTCAACGAGCGTGCTCCAAGTCCAGAGAGCCGAGCTAAACCAAGTGTCCAGCGTGTCTGGGTCTTGCTCCCATGCGTTCCAGCCTTGTGACTCATCGTCGTTTGGTGGTGTCAAGCCTACGTATGTTTCGATGGTTCCATCGGTGTCAGTACGGTACCATGCCGGTATCCTGTGTCCCCACCAGATCTGGCGACTGACACACCAATCGCGCAGGTTGTCGATCCAGTGGAAATAGATCTTGTCAAATCGTTGCGGCACTATCTCAATATCGCCGTCATGAATGACGGACTGCATGACCTGCTTGAGACTGCGTTTTTTGCCCTTCCAGTCTACGGCGGGCTTATTGACATCGACAAACCACTGCAGCCGAACTTGCGGCTCGATGATACCCTTGCCTCTTTCGTTGATTGCAACATTGTGAAGGTAGTGTTCGTCTATACCGACGAGCAGCCCTTTTTTCTTGAGCTTTTCGACTATTTTTGGCCGTGCCTTGGTGATGTGCATGCCTTCGAATTCTTGGGCGATAGGCAATAATTTCCCGTGAAAATCTATAATCTGCTGCTTGTCGAGCCCGTGTTTTTCAGCGAGGTCGAAGTCTACCTGGCTATGCCACGGTGTGATTGTCATAACTCCCGTACCAAACGTCGGATCAACCGCCTCGTCTTTGATAATCGTGGCCGTAATAGGGCCGTTTATCCACTCAACCTCGAGCGTATCACCGTGCTTGTACTGCTTGTACCGTTCATCATCAGGGTGCATCACAACGTACTTATCGCCAAACTTGGTTTCTGGTCGTGCAGTACCAATCTCAAAAGGACCGTAGCGAAATGTGTAAAATTTCCCCTGCTCTTCCGTGTAGATGACCTCGTCATCAGAGACATTTGTTTCGAGATTGGGATCCCAGTTTACGATGCGATGGCCTCTATAAATAATGCCTGTTTCGTACATTTTTACGAACGTTTCATTGACGCAGCGGCTGAGCGCGTCATCAAGTGTATAGCGTAGCCGTGACCAGTCGCAGCTGGCGCCCATTGCGCGCATTTGACCGAGCATGGTACCCCTACTGGCACTGACGAAATCACGAGTTTTGTCTAGGAAGGCGTCCCGACCGATGTCGTGCTTCGTCTGGCCGGCATCGGCAAGCTGTTTTTCTATGAGGGCGTTTACTGCGAGTGCTGCATGATCGGTCCCAGGTAGCCAGAGTACGTCCCTGCCCTGCAGCCGGTTGTAGCGCGCCATGATGTCTTGGAGTGTCAGGAATAGTGCGTGGCCGAGGCTGAGAGTCCCGGTCTCATTTGGTGGAGGCATAGCGATCGAGAAGCGTTCTTTGTGACTTGTCGGGTCAGCCCGAAAAACACCGCCCTGTTCCCACAGCGCGTAGATATCCCGCTCGTACTCTCCCGGTACGTAGACCTTCGGCAACTCCATAGACCTCCATTGTACCACCTCTGTTGACCATCACAAACTCCGAGTTTTGCTCAAGGACTGTCCTTGAGCAAGAAGGGGTTACATGCTGAGGTTGGGGGAGATTGCTAGGGTGTAGGGGTCAGCGGTGGGGCGGCCGTATTTCATGTGAAAACAGCCGAGGGTGGCGATCATGGCGCCATTGTCCGTGCAGAGTCGGGAGTCGGTGTAGGTGACGGGGATGGAGAGCCGTTCGGCCAACTGACGACGCAGTTCTTGATTGGCCGCAACTCCGCCAGCGATAACGACGGAGGCAGGCCCAAACTCGGTATAGGCAGCGACAGTTTTATCGACGACAGTTTCTATGGCCACGTACTGGAAACTAGCGGCAATATCTGCTTTCTGGGTTTCTGAGAGGCGCTCTGGCAGGTCTTTGCTGGGAAATGTGTGATCGGCGCCTATGAGCTCCTGTGCGAGGCGTAAGACGGCTGTTTTGAGGCCAGAGAAGCTAAAGTCATAGCTAACTGATGAGGCCTGAAGATTAGGTGAGGGGTTGAAATCCGGTCCCTTTGAGGGCTGCTTGAGGGCCGTGACTGTGTTGCTACGGAGCTGTTCTAGGGCAGGGCTGACGCTCGTGAGTCTAGATTTTGGTAACTGAAAGGCCTTGGGGTTGCCTGCGAGGGCCTTACGACTGATGGAAGGCCCGCCGGGGTAGGGCAGGCCGATAATTTTGGCAACCTTGTCAAAAGCCTCGCCTATGGCATCGTCTCCCGTCTCCCCGAGTAGAGTGTAGTCGAAATGGTGCCTAAAGAGCGCCAGCTGCGTATGTCCGCCGCTGACGATCAGGGCAAGCAAGGGGAAAGCCGGCTGCTGCGAGGGGAGCGCGTAGGGCATGCCGCGTGGACCGTCGTCTGCAGACGTATCGGTTTTGTTTGATGATACAGACGCCAGAGAAGCCCCTCTTGGCTCTTGCCCTTGACTGCTCGCGGTCAAGAAGTTGGCGTACACGTGCGCCTCTACATGGTTGATAGCGTAGAGTGGTTTGTTATGCACGATTGCGAGCGTGCGGGCAGTCATGACACCAATCAGCAGGGAGCCGCCCAATCCCGGGCCGTAAGTAACCGCTATGGCATCGATGTCATCCCAAGTGCAACCTGCATCTGTTATTGCCTGATCCACGACGGAATTGATCACTTCTATGTGACTGCGCGCAGCTATCTCAGGTACCACGCCGCCATACTGCACGTGCAGGTCCATACTGCTCGCTACGACAGTGCTCAGCAGCCGATAGCCGTCCTCTACTACACTGGCTGCAGTCTCATCGCAGCTGCTTTCTATGCCCAAAACTCTCATCGGTAGCAGTATAGCAAACCCAGCAACCGGGGTTTATTGGAATTACTGGCTAATGTGAGCTACCTCATACTTTGTGACGAAATAGAGTGTCATACTCCAGTTGTGAAGCTGCTACATACAGTGCAGTGGAGGTACTGCACACTTTAAGTCTGGTCTACCAACAGAAATTCTAGAGAGTGAAAGTTCGAGTTAACTACAGGCATCACGGAGGAACATATCATGGGGCCAAAAGAAGCATTGAGGCGCGTGAAAGGTTTTTTTGAGGGTAAGCCGCGACCAACTTACGAAGAGCCTATAGGGCCAGAACCTGCTCCGGACGTTTCGGTCGGTGAGCCCGCTGCTTCTGCGCCACCCGAGCCGGCCAGTAGAGAAGGTGTCACGGTTCAAGAAAAGCCGAACAAGTGGGTGAGGAGGGCAGGGGTTGTGGGGCTTATTGCGCTTGGGGGTTTTGTGGCGGCGCAGGCGCTAGAGAGTTGCTCTAACGAGAACGATGCGCGACCCTCGGCAACAGCCACCACCTCTCCCGGAGCAGGGGCAACATCTACACAAATGCCTACATTGACCGAAACTGCCACGGCTACCTCCACCGTTTCAGTTACTGCAACAGAGACACAGACACGCACCGTAACAATCACCCCACCGCCCACTTCCTCGCCCACGAGCACAAAATCTTCGCCCACGCCACAACCGCCCAAAGAATCATCGACCGGCCAAGGGGGTGCTGAAGACAACACGACCAAAAATGAAGGCACAAAGAACCCCGACACAAAAAACCCAGCGACTTTCTCGGGCAAGCTAGCGCACTATTTTACTGATGGGGTTAAACTGCCAACTTCACACGAAAACATGGGCCTTACCTCGTGGTGAAATGGCGACGCGGGCGCCCAGCGTCATAGCAGCATTTTTGCTGTCGGTCAGGATGACTTAGCGGCCCGCACTGGGTTAACGTTTGACCTGAAGAATGTCGACGACACTCAATTTCTGAAGGATTATGCACAGTTTCTCATGCGCCATAATGACAAAACTGAAACCGCTGCAAAAACTATGTCCGGGACCGAAAAAGTCACACTCGCTTCTCAAGCAGAAATGCAACATTTCTTACAAAAGCACGTGCAGTATCTTGCGGCGAAGCAAAAAATCAAATCTACTCCTCGCGCAGTCAATGACGTGCATATAGAAAAACTGACTGGTCCGACCAAAAAGCTGAGCCAGACAGATGCGGGCGAAAAATCTCAAACGATTTATAACGCTGTTTCGGATCTACAAAGCGACGCTGCGAATGGAGTGGCCAAGCTTTTTTCGGCACTCCCAACTGCTCCTGCGGTTCCGTTTGAAGTGAGTGTTGCACCGCTACTGAACAAGCAATTTACCGAGGATGTGACGACTGAAGTCGCACGGCTAAATAGTGTGCAGGTAGCGGCCACCGAGGGTCGTGTGCCTACCAAAGGCCGGAAGGTCGATGTGGCTCTACCCGTTGGGTATGCAGTTCGTTTGCCGAGTTTGTCTGAGCTAAATACTATGTATCATCAGTGGTCACAGAAACATCTGGGCGAAGCTGCGTTTCGGGCGGCGCAGCAGAAGCAGTTGCAGGAGTTGCTAGATACGCTTGCCAAGGACAGCACTAAAGAAAAGGCGGTGGCTCGCTAACCCTGACGGGTTTGGCGTCCGGCGGCCTAGATCGGCTATACTAGCAGGTATGAATGTACGTGCAGTGGTCAAGCGCATGGTGCCGATAGGTTTCTTTGACAGGCTTGTGCCCGAATGGCATAGGGCAGAGGCTATGTTCTGGAATGCTCGGTATGGCTTCCCGGCGCGAGACCTGAAGGTTATAGGCGTGACGGGCACCAATGGTAAAACAACCACCACATTTCTGATCCATCGGATGTTGTGTGAGTCAGGATACAACGTGGGGCTAATGAGCACAGTAGGATACGGGGTTGGCAAACACATTGAGCCTCAGATACAGCACATGACCAATGTTGGGCCCAAAGAACTCATGCTGCGCTTACGAGCTATGAAAAGGCAGGGCATGGAGTGGTTGGTGCTAGAGACGACCAGTCATGCGCTCGCACAGCATCGGACGTGGGGTGTGCCATACAGTATTGCTGTGATCACAAATATCACGCACGAGCACCTCGATTATCACAAGACCTTTGAGCGATACAAGGAAGCGAAGCGGCAGCTCTTTGTGCTGGCGCAGCGTAACGCACGTGGAAGGCGTCTGGGCGTGGTAAATGCTGATGACCTAGAAAGTGTCGGGTTTGGCCAAACGACAGAAAATAGCGTATCGTACGGGGTCGAGGCGGGGGATGTGCGGGCGGTGGACATCCAACTTCGTCCGGATGGCATAGAGTATACGGCTACGGCAGGAACCGAGACGTACCATATTTCGAGCAGTCTGCCGGGCAGCTTCAACGTCTATAACACTTTGGCGGCGGTATGTGTTGGTCAGGCTTTGGGCCTAACGCGAGGTCAGGTAGAGGAGGGGATAGCTGCACTCGAGGGAGTTGAAGGACGAATGACAACTGTTGACGAGGGTCAGCCCTACTCGGTGGTGGTGGATTTTGCTCATACGCCGGATAGTTTTGAGAAATTATTTATAGATTTACGCCCGGTGGTAAAAGGTAAGCTGATTGTTATGTTTGGGTCGGCAGGCCGGCGCGATGAAGCGAAACGAGCAGTGCAGGGCAGGCTGGCAGGGGAGTATGCCGATGAAGTCATCGTGACTGAAGAGGACGACCGTGACTGTGATGGCCAAGAGATCATGAACATGATTGCCTCGGGAGCTGAAAATGCAGGCAAAATACGAGGCACTGATTTGTTTCTGGTGCATGACCGCACAGAGGCGATCCAGTTTGCACTCTCGAGGGCGCAGCATGCCGAAGACACTGTGGTGCTGCTTGGCAAGGGCCACGAAAAGACCATTGAACGAAACGGCCCGCGCGCTGTAGAGCTCAGGCACCTCCAGCAAGATGATAGTAACCCCGAGAGAGTACGCACTGACCCTTGGGACGAGATAGCTACCACCAAAGACTCGCTTCGAGCCCGCTCGGAAAATCAATAGTAGCAGCGCGACTAAGCGCGGCGAGCAGCACCATATCAGGATAAGCTCGGTAATCGGACAGGAATAATGGCAATTTATACATGTTTATTGTATAGTAGTATTGATATATGATGTGTACGACGGAAAATCATCCCGGGAGAGAGGCTCCCAGACTGAAGGCGGTGCGACACGTGCTCCCTCCGCTTTTAGGGGCCATGGCGGTAGGTCTGGGTACGACAGGACTTGCTACGATAAGTTCTCACGAAACACTATCAGAGCAGGGTGTACTGGTCCGAGTCGAACCAAGATTGGATGGCCACATAACGCTTGACGAGGGGTTGATCGCTGTTAGGGCTTCAACCGACGACATATTTAACGGAAGTCTGAAGCTGCCAGCTGAACTTGTAGGCGGAAATATAGCAGTGCAAGGTGCCGATGCGACATCCCGTGTGGATGTATCTGTCGCGAGGGCTCCTGATACTATTGCTAAAATTGTGACCGCTGCCGAGGAGTCCTTGAGGCATCAGTACTACCGCGCAGTACTGTTTGGGCTGGTAGGGGCAGCTGCGACAGGAGGTGCGATAGAAATGGCGCGTCGCAAAAAAGGCGTTAACCCCGTATGGCCAATCGGCGCGGCATTGCTAGCGAGCATCGGTGTGGTTGCAGCGGTGCATCCAGCAATATCCCAGACTTCACTCGAAGAAGCGCAGTGGAGCACCGCGCTCAGCTATGTCCCTGAAGCGCAAAGGAGTATCGTCGCAAAGGCTCTGCCAGAAATCATGCAAAAAATCTCCGTGCGCGGCGGTAACGACCAAGCAAGATCGGTGATAAAAAAATTCGTGAATGATAGAATCGTTCAGCCGCTCCGCTATTATGAGGATAGGGCGGCAGAGTTTGCGGCGACTGTCCCTGACACCTTGCCGGAAAAACATGGAGACGAGACAAGAGTATTGGTGCTTGCGGACCCGCATGGTAATGCACTCATGGCGCAGTATATCGCTTCGATGGTCAGAAACAGTGAGGCAGATATCGTGGCGTTCGTCGGAGACAACGGGCCGGGCTTGCCTTTTGATGACGTATTGATCCAGCCGATACTAGCGAGTGTTCAAGCGGCAGGAGCCCAAGTGGTATATGTGACTGGGAACCATGATGTGACGGCTGGAAACAAGGCTTTTCAGTCGGCTGGGGCGATAGAATTAAACGGAAAGCCGGTATCGGTACAAGGTCTCATGCTCTTTGGCGCTGAAGACAATCTGTCCACGCCACTTGGCAAAGAAAGCTATGAAAAATGGCCGACTGCACCGTACGCTCAGAAATTGGCGAACACCGCGTGCCAGTCTCAAGATGGGGAAACGATTAATGCTGCCTTTTTCCATCGGCCCGCAGTTGCGGCGGATACACTCGCCGAGGCGTGCGCCCAAATAGTGGTTACGGGGCATATGCACCGACAGGAAGATCCTGCGCTCGTCGAGGAAGATGGCTACTCGACATACAAACTGTGGAATGGGACAAGTGCCGGGGCAGAAAACGTTTTTACCTTTGGTATGCCGGCACCTTCAGTTGATGCCGATACGACGCTCCTGAGTTTTCGGGGCGGAGATTTTTACGGATGGCAGAGGTACACGCTGTCCTCAAAGAGTGGAGGACTCGTCATCACCCCGTTTGCGCTCGCCAAACCGACGTTCACCCATCAAGAAGCTGAAGCCGCACGTAGTCAATATATGAGAAATCGTCACAATATCCCCGTTGGGACATGAGAACCCAGCACCGTTGTGGGACGCCCTAAGACGGATGGCAGAGGAAAGTCCCGCATCTGTATGTGAGTAGTTACCGCCAATCCTCAACTTCACGAGAGTGTGTTTTGGCGCTCAGGCCTCGACCATATCACTAGATATTGTCGAGTGTGAGGGTAGTGCAGCGTATGAAGCCGCCACCCTTGGCGAGTTCGGGCATACTCAGGGTGATAACCTCTAGGCCGCGCTGCTCGATCTCTGCCTGAAAGCGAGGGGCGCGCGCACTCATGATGACGGTTTGGCCCGTACTAATGAGGTTGCAGGCGAAGGCATCGCGGGCTTCCTCGAGGCTCACCTCTATCTTGTCGACACCGTCAAACTCCCGGAGTTTTTGCTGACTTTCGGGCAGAAAAGCCTCTGGACACCAGCCGATAAGACCTTTTGCTGTCTCGGAAGGCGCTTTTAGAACTGATAGCGCGAGATCAAGGTCGTAGAAATAGCTATCTGGCCAGCCAGAAACGGCATTGCGCAGCGGCTTTCCCTGTTCGTCGGTCAAGGGTACGGTCTGGACACTAATGACTTCGTAGCCCAGTATGTCAGCGAGAAAAGCATGAACCTCTGGGTCGGTGCGGTAGCCGCTGCCGCAAAAGAGATAGTTGCCGCAGGGCAACGCATCGCCTTGGCCGCTAAATTTGAGCCCCCGTGGTACCTCGTATACTGTTTTCCCGTGGGTTTCTAGCGCGGCTTTTGCGTAGAGCTGTTCGCCTTGTCGAGAAGGGGGCAAACTAGAGAGCACAGCCTTATCGCCGCGCACAATCGCCCAGTTGGCCGTATACACGCCGTCTTGTAGGTCTAGCGGAGCAGGTACTTTGACCACTTGTACGCCCAGTCCCTCGAGGGTATCTTTGAGCCTCGTATGTTCGGCCACTGCCTCAGTGACATCGACGTTTAGACCGCTATCCATAAACGCATTGATAGCCTGTGCATCATCGAATGCCTCCGCTCCCGACATGAGAACTGTTGAGTTAAACATCAGATAATTCTATCACAGACTAGGAATTTGTATATGACACTAATCATGATATAATTAGTATATGCATCTCGAAACTTTTCCTAAGCCAAGGATCGGGTTTGACGTAGGGAATGTAATTCTCGAGACTGATACGGACGGTAGTCGTCCGGCAGAGATCAGACATGCAGGGTCACATCCACTCGATTTGCCACAAAGTTACGTTGATGGTGCACTTTCTGTTATTCGCGACACTGTAGGTAAACTTGGTGCTCAAAATGTTCATATTATCTCAAAATGTGGGGTTAGTATGCAGCAAAAAACCCAACGCTATTTTGAGGAAACAAACTTCTTCGATAAGACCAATTTTGCGCGAGAGAATGTATGGTTTGTAAAAAAAAGAGCCGAGAAAGCTCCAATTGCGGCTCGACTTGCACTCACTCACTTTGTCGATGATAGATCACAAATCTTGCGCTCAATGACTACCGTTTCGGTACGAATGCTATTTCAGATTCCATACTGCGAAGTGCCGATAGACAAAACTCTTTTCGAGCCCGAACTAGTGGTAGTCAAAGACTGGGCTGAAGTCGACCGAGTAATTAAGTCGACTACGTTAGCATAATATTGCACGAATTATAATAATATGCTATACTGCTTATGTTATGTCAAATAACAAAAATTTTCCTAGAAATTTACCCCTTGGCCCCAAAGTTGGCCCCAGACTTGGCTCTGGCAAAGATAACCTTGTACATGCTCTCTTAGCGGTCGACTTAGACACCGGTCAACAGATCGAATCGGGTTATGTAGTTAAGGTTAATCACAAGCCGAGTGAGATCGACAGGGCGAGGCTAGCGGAAAATGGACTCGACCGCGTAAAAGCTGAGGGGGGGGTTCGGTATAAGAAGCATAAGTATGACATTCTAAGGCATTTCCTTGGCGAGTACGTACCCGAAACAGCCTTTGTCCTTACGCAGGAGGGGCGGGAAGGTAGTCAGCGTTATGTCGAGATGACTCTTCAGCAAAGGGTACCCGACCGTACTCTTGCGTCGCTGAACGAAGATCAGAAACGGGATCCGCGTTTATTTGAGAATGTTTCGAGCTTAGTTTCTAGGCTAAGGTATATGTACCAAGTCCTAGGTGAGGTTAATGCGCGAGTCAGCCAATCCGCTCAACTTGACGCAAAACTTGATCTAGGGGGTATATCTAGTACAGTTCGGGATAATGGGATCGATTACAGGTACACCGATGAAGAGATTGTCGATCTCATCAAAACGAATAATTCACCGAATTTACTTGTTGATCCTGAGACGATGAATCTATATTGCGTAGACTTTGATGAAGGCCAATGGCGGGAGGGCATGAATAGTGCAAAAGATATGGCATTTGCTATAGATAGCCGTCATAAAGCAAGACAAGTTGGCGGCATAGCATTAACTGTCTAGCTGGAGGTAGAGGGAAGGCTTGACCGGGAGTTGGCAGTCGGGTATAGTGAGTGCTAATGCATTGGCACTCGGTTGCGAGAAGTGCTAATGCTTTATCATTTAACAGATTAGCTAGTGTCATTATCAAGCTTGTTTTGCAGTCTATGCTTTGGGGCATAGATAGAAAACTCGACTAATAAAACAGCGAGATCTTGAAACAAGTTCAGGATGACACGAGGGAGGAATACGCATGAGTGTACCTATACAGCCACTGGCTGATTACATTGTGGCCCAGACCGAGGAGGCGGCCAAAAAAACAGCGAGCGGCCTGTACATACCGGGCGGTTCGCAGGAAAAGCCGACAGTTGCCAAAGTGGTAGCCGTGGCTGACGGCGTGCGGAGCATCAAAGTCGGCGACCGTATCATCTACAAGAGCTATAGTCAGACAGAGGTCAAGGTCGAGAGCGAAACATATTTGCTCGTGCAGGAGCAGGACGTGCTCGCTAAGGTAAAAGGTTAAAGATGGAGTCCCTACTCGGCGCGATGGTCTTTGTGCTTGCAGTCGTGTGGGCATTTCGTATCGAGAAGAATACGGCTCGGGCCGCAGAGTCACTTGAACGACTTGAAAAAATACTGGGTAAGAAGGAGAAATAAGTATGGCAAAAAAGGTTTTTTATGACGATGACGCGCGGCGGCGGGTGCTCGCTGGTGCAGAGATTTTATACAATGCAGTCAAGACGACCATGGGACCAAAGGGCCGCAACGTAGTCATCAGCAAAAGTTACGGTGCGCCAAGTGTGACGCATGACGGTGTAACAGTAGCGAAAGGCGTTGATATTGCCGATGTCGACGACGAAACGCTGGGCTACAAAGTCGGCGCCGAGCTTATCAAGCAGGCGGCCAATAAGATGAATGACGTAGCTGGTGACGGCACAACCACTGTAACCGTACTGACCTACCACATCCTAAGCGAGGCAAACAAGCTTATTGCGGCTGGGCACAACCCCATGCTGCTACGCAAAGGTCTCGAGGCCGCTGCGCAAGAGGTGATCGCCAAGCTTGAGGCCATGAGTGAGGACATCAAAGAAGATAAAAAGCGTGTGGCTGAGGTGGCGACTATATCTGCGGGAGACGCTGCTATCGGCAATCTAATCGCTGATGTGATGAGCAAAGTCGGTCGTGACGGCGTGGTAACGGTTGAGCAGGGTCAAGGTCTCGGACTGGAGAGCGAAGTTGTCGAGGGCTTTACGTTTGACCGCGGTTTCGTCAGCCCCTACATGGTGACTGACACTGGCCGTATGGAAGCTGTCTACAACAAACCGGCTGTTGTCATCACCGACAAAAAGATTTCCAGCGTCCAAGATTTCTTGCCTATGCTCGAAAAGCTTGCGCACGCTGGCAAAAAAGACCTCGTGCTCATCGCCGAGGATGTCGAGGGTGAAGCACTCGGCACGCTAGTACTCAACCGCCTGAAGGGCGTATTTAACACCGTCGCCGTGAAAGCTCCAGCTTTTGGCGACAAGCGCAAAGAAATGCTCGAAGACATCGCTATCCTCACCGGTGCACAGGTGATTACCGATGACCGTGGCATGACCTTTGAGAATGTTGAGCTCGATGTCGTCGGTACAGCCCGCAAAATCATCGTCGGTAAGGACGAAACGACCATCATTGAGGGGGCTGGTTCAGTCGCTGATGTCAATGCGCGTATGAAGCAAATCGCCGCTCAAGCCGAAGCTGCCAGTAGTGAGTACGACCGTGAAAATTACGGCAAGCGACGCGCTGCTCTCAGCGGCAAGGTGGCTGTCATCAAAGTGGGCGGCGCAAGCGAGACTGAGATAGAAGAGAAAAAATACCGAGTCGATGACGCTGTGGCAGCCGTGAAAGCGGCCCTGGCTGAGGGGATTGTCCCCGGCGGCGGTGTCACACTGGTGAACCTAGCATCCCAGGTGAAGATAACAGATGACGATGAGTCGTCCGCGGCGGGACGGGCTCTACTGGTGCGCGCTCTTGATCAGCCATTCCGCATCCTCATGACCAATAGCGGACTGAATGCCGATGAGTGGCTACCACAAGTCAAAAAGGCCAAGGCTGGACATGGTGTTGACGTCAACAACCCAACCAAGCTCGTTGATCTTAAAACCGCTGGTGTGGTTGACCCAACGCGTGTCACCAAAGATGCCGTTCTCAGCGCTTCCTCTATCGCCGGGACATCGATGACCATGGGCGCACTCGCCGTCGAGGTGCCCGAGCCAAAATCTGCTCCCGCACCCGACATGGGCGCTGGCATGATGGGGATGTAGGACACCCCTTACAGGGAACCGAGATAGGTTCCCTGTAAGGGCGCCGGCAGGACGGAATACATTTTGTCCGGCTCCTCCGTGCTGATAAGTTGTAAAAATACCTTTGAGGTGAACTCAAAGGTATTTTGCTAGGTAGATCGGCTGCGCGTCGGCTCAAGGAGAGAGTAAATCCCGTAGCTGTAAGCGCGGAAAGCCCGGTTAACTCGCTAAGGGTAATCAAGCGGGGGGCTATGACGAGTGCTTGACTGTAGGGGGTGAGGAGAGTACTACATGAATATGAATTCATGTAGTTGTGGTACGACAGAGAGAGATGTGGTGACGCTCGAACTGAGCAAACTACTGCGGCTCGTGGGAGATGAAACGCGTCTGCAGCTACTCACGATCCTCGTCGGCGAAGGCAGCCACTGTGTTTGTGATTTCGGCGGGCATATGGAAGGAACGAGTCAGAGCTTGCTCAGCCATCATTTGGCCGATCTGCGAGATGCTGGGCTTGTGCAGACGACCAAACAAGGTCTGCGCGGGTATACTACGAGCTTACGGAGCATGGTAGACGTGTCATGGGTGTCGTCGGGCAGCTAAAACATATAGAAAGGGGCTTCAAATGAACGATGGTGAAACATGTTGCGGCAATTGTAACTGCGGCAAATAAGACCGACAGTCTAAAGCTAAAAACCTGCTTGTCCGGTAATTGGAGAAGATGCCCAAGCCGTCGGTGTATTGTTGTTCCACTTGTGGCTGTGTCTCGAATTCGTGGCTACTGACCAAATTTTTGACGACGTGGTCCGGTGAAATTGTTGAGATGATTTGTCGGTTGAATGTGGGGCGCGGGTTTTCCATAGATGCGTTCATTTGTCTGCAGGGTATTTCTGTGGCCAAAAGGGTCGAGGCGCTTATACCAAGCGGCGGCTAGTCTCTGGCTTTTGGTCATAGGGATGCCGTACTTCACGGGGTCAACGAGCGAAGCTCGTGCATATTCATGGCTGGTAGAAAAGTTATTTCGGGTGAGCGGCGTTGAGTGGGGGTGGTTGAACGTTGCGGCGGCATGGGGGTCTGGGTGAGGTGAGTTCCCTAAAAAACTTGGCTTGAAAGCGGCTTGATACGAAGGAGTCGATCCGGCAGCGTTTCCCGCCGAAGAAAATGGCTGTGGATGTGAACCGCTGGGTTGGAACTGGTGCCGTGAGCCGTACTGGTTAAACATATACTTACTCTATCACAATATACTAAATCCGATGTAATAGCATGGGGTTCTCGACGGGGTGCGCTTGCCCGTCCCGTTCACCATGCTGAAACAAATCCACTCGGAAGATCTCCTATCCTGAAGGCTACGCTATGGCTTGCCGATCATCTTCGGCTTCCACGGTGGGAGTGAGCCGGGTTGGTTATACGGAGGCGCAGCGTTAGTTTAGAAGAACATTTTGTGCACGGTCATTCAGAAAATATAGCAGTAAAAGACTGAGCAGAAAGAGCACAAGGAGTAGCCAGAATTTTTTCTTTTCGGTCATGGGGCCTCCTGCTGCGTTACGGGCTTTGCGATTACCACCAGCCGATTGACTGGGTTCCAGAGCGGTGTACAGGTGTAGAGCGTGAGCCGAGCGTCTTCGGTGGGATCTTGAACGTAAGTATCGGTTGGCGCATGAGTGGCACTGCTCTCTACTTGGTACCGATATAGTTTTCCATGGTACCACAGTCC
>CAZNLV010000012.1:5325-23763 GCA_964574245.1 uncultured Candidatus Saccharibacteria bacterium | reverse complement strand
GCTCCGTCCAGGTGGCACCGGAATCTGACGAGGTGTAGATAGAGCCGCCCGACACGACCGCCGCGAGCTTGCTGCCGTCGCTGGAGCTGGCGATGGATTGCCAGCTGCTCTGGTCTCCGATCAGATTCGTCCCCGCCTTCTGCCACGCGTAATCACCTGGCGCCGCTTGTGCTATCTGCGCCAGCGCGCTACCCATCACAACAAACGCTGTCAGTAGCGTTGCTATGCGTTGCCACAATTTAGCCTGTTTATGCTTTTTAGTATTTACCCCGAACTTGGATGCGAGCGCTCTCATGCACTTCTACTCCCTCTATTTAGTTGCCTCTTTCTTTTTGTTTGCTCGCATCAAACAATTGCTTTTAATTATTATGGTTATGGTTGGGCTTGTCAATAGTTTCACACTAGATATATACTTTTGTGAAACGGAATTCATTAAAAGCTGAATTATAGGTAGAATGCATGATACTGACACCCCTCAGTTTATGTTTCGTTTATAACAACATTTCCGTTATAATCCTCAAAGCCTAAATCGATTAGCTTTGACTGCATCAATCGCAAGCTAGGGACAATCTGGTTCCACGATAGGTCGTATAGGTGCACCAGGTCAACAATCCCAGGATTTGTGAGCTTAAAAAGCTCATTCACCCCTGGGATTTTTGATATTTCGGCGGTTCCACAGGCTATTTCTGCGTAGCTTGGCGTCTCATCGAAAATAACACCAAAATAACGTGCCCGCATGATCGGATTACAGTGGTCAATCAGTAAATCTTTCATGTGTTCCACAAAGTATTTAAGGTATGTCAACACGGTTGCCATATCAGCTCCTTCCGCCATATCAGCTCCTTCCGCCATCTCTTGTTCGTTGTCGCGAGTTTCTAAATCGTTAATTTGCTGCTCTAATTTGGCTACATCCTCCTCCATGTACTTAATAGCCGTCGGCGATGATACTATCCGCATTTTATCCACGATCACACGATCCTCTGCTTCAAGCTCTTCGCGCTTTTTGGCTCGCATAGCGCCCTCGTCCTGTGCGCGAGTTTGACGCTGCTCCCAGACCGTTAAAACGGCCTGTAGGACTTCTTCGTAGCGCTCCGGGTTGATTCCAAGCCGTGCGACAAATGCGTTTACCTTCTCTTCGAAGTCGTCTTTAGGAACGCGAAAATGTCGATGATACAGTCAAAAATTGAAATCGCATAGGTTCTTTATGGCAATGAGGCAGCCGCCGTATTTTTGGATGAATCTATGTCGCGCTGTGACACCCATAGATCAATGTGGGGCGAATGGCTTGCCGAAGCCACCTAGGTACTTCTAGATCTGTATGAGCCTGAAACCGATTATGGTATCATAGGGACATAAATTTCCAGAGGGCACAGTACATGAGCAAAGTAGCACATTACCTACAAGAACACCTCCTCGGCGAGGTTATGACTAGTACAGATGCTCGGCGCTATTTCGCGACCGATAGTAGTATTTTCACGTTGGCACCAAGTATCGTCGTCTACCCACGCAACGAAAACGATGTTCGCAAAACTGCCCGCTTTGCTTGGCAGCTGGCAGAACGAGGACGTACAATACCGATTACTCCACGGGGGTGGGGAACAGATATGACCGGAGCAGCCCTGGGAGAAGGTATTATGCTTGTGTTCCCAGCTCACATGAACCGTATCATCGAACTTGACCAAAAGACCGGTGTGGTTGTCGTGGAGCCAGGGCTAAACTATGGCCGCCTGCAACAGACACTGCAAACTCATGAACGATTTTTGCCACCCTACCCGGCGAGTATTGAATTTAGTACCATCGGCGGGGCGATCGCCAACAATGCGGGCGGTGAAAAATCTGTCAAATATGGCGTAACCCGTGAATACACTAAAATGCTCCGTGTCGTACTCGCTAACGGAGAGGTCATAGAAACCGGCAGACTGAGCAAACGGGAAGTAAACAAAAAGTTTGGACTCACCACCTTTGAGGGAGAAATATACCGTTCACTCGACAAACTCTTTGAAGAGCATACCGAAACCATAGCTCGTAGTGTCCGTGCTGTCACCAAAAATACTGCCGGCTATAACATTTTTGATGTCAAACGGAGCGATGGCAGCTTCGACCTAACCCCGTTGTTTGTCGGATCACAGGGTACACTCGGCATTGTGAGCGAGATTACCTGTGAGACAGAGGCCTACAACCCTGAAACCGTTTTGTTTGCCGCCTATTTTGAAAGCGTACAGGCTGCGTGCGATACGGTAGAGGCGCTTCGCCAAGCTCCACAAGTGCCCAGCGCCATAGAGTTTGTTGATGCCAATTTGCTCTCTATGGTAAGCGAGCTCAATCCAAATCAGCTTAAGGCTGTTTTGCCAACGTCTGCGCCTGCCGCGGTTTTGCTAGTTGAGCTTGACAGCCCCAATGATCGGCACCGCAAAAAAACCGTAAAATACATACACAAAATTCTCGAAAAACATGCCGAGCAGTTTAGGGAGGAGACCGATCCGACCAAACAGACCGAACTCTGGAAAATACGCCATGCATCGGCTACAATCCTTGCGCATGCGCATAATCAAGCCAAGCCACTGCCTCTCATCGAAGATGCCATTGTTCCTGTGGAAAAATTGCACGATCTGCTAACTGCTGTCTACCAGCTGTTCAAACAAGCGCAAGTAGACGTCGCGGTCTGGGGACACGCCGGCGAAGGCAATATCCATGTTCAGCCCTTTTTTGATATCGGTCAGCTGGGAGACCGGCAGAAGGCGTTCCGTATCATGGACGAGTACTACCGCTTGATCATACAGTTTGGAGGCTCGATCAGTGCACAGCACAACGACGGACGCTTGCGAGGACCGTATCTTGCGGCAATGTATGGCGAAGAAGTGTACGCTCTGTTCCAAAAGATCAAAAAACTATTTGATCCGTACGAGATCATGAATCCCGGTGTAAAAATTAGCATAACCAAAGATGATGTCAGACCACTCCTTCGCAGTTCGTATTCACTCGAACATCTATACCAACATATGCCGCGGAGTTAGGTCAAATCATTGTCTTGTCGGTTAATGATTCTCCCGCGTCCTTTTGGTTCGATATCTTCTTGCTAGCAGCTTTGGCCTCCAGCCATTGCCCCACCTGTTAGTTACAACTGCCGCAGGCAGCCGTAGTTCGCGTTTGGCTCAATTCGACCGCATGTATTGGATATATGACGTAATACCTAATCACATAGGCTTAATTTGTGACCATATAAAAAATCCATCGAGCTCGATGGATTTTTTATATGGTGGGTGATGAGGGACTCGAACCCCCGACCCTCTCGGTGTAAACGAGATGCTCTAGCCAACTGAGCTAATCACCCATAACTAGGAGGGGCGCACCGCTGCGATGGTTTCCGAAATACACGCGTACAAAACATTTTCCTCAAAAACGGTGGGACACACCGGTATTTTTAGGGTATGTTGCCGGTATTTTTGCGTCGGAAAGTCAACTCCAAAAAGTGCGGTATGAAACCGGTTGGCCGTGTTCATACGGTGTTTGTGGTGCGGACGAGAGGACTTGAACCTCCACCCCTTGCAGGACTACCACCTCAAAGTAGCGCGTCTACCAATTCCGCCACGTCCGCATACCCCCGAGGGGCAACTACGATATGTTAGCTGGTTATGCCGCAAAATACAAGGGGCGACCGAATATATACTTTCCAATTTACCGCCGAGTTTGGTTGCGTAAAATCATGTGGATTGTATATACTGTAGAAATATATGGGGAAACTTCAACCGACCAAACCGTTGCTCATTATGCTCTATGGCATGCCTGGCTCAGGAAAAACATTTTTCTCCCGGCAGCTGTGCGAACAAATCTCCGCAGCTCACGTCCAAGGTGATCGTATCCGGGATGAACTGTTTGAAAAACCGACATATAGCAAAGAGGAGAATCATATCGTAGCCAGTCTCATGACCTACATGACTGGCGAGTTTCTCCAAGCCGGAATAAGCGTTGTTTTTGACACTAACGCTATGCGGATGACTCAGCGTCGTGCACTGCGAAACCTTGCCATAAAAGCGGGCGCTCACCCCGTGCTGCTCTGGATGCAAATCGATCCAGACTCCGCGTTTAAACGATCCAGTCGACGGGACAGGCGCAAGCAAGATGATCATTACGCGCAGGAAATGGAACCAAGTGTCTTTAGAGAGCTCATCGGAGGCATGCAAAACCCCGACATTACTGAGCGATACCTAGTCCTCAGCGGTAAACACGTCTTTGGTACTCAGAAAAATGCCGTTCTTCGCTACCTCATCGAAAAACGCCTGATCGATCTGGACCCGGCAGCAAACCAGATAAGTAAGCCCGGCCTCGTCAACCTCATACCCAACCCTGCGGCTGGTCGAGTCGATATGTCGAGACGAAATATCTCCATCCAGTAATATGCCGAGTAAAATCATAGAAATTGCTGGCATAGGTCCAGTACGGTTTATCAAAACCGCAAAGAATCGTAGTATCCGGCTCACGGTCGGGGCAGGAGGGGTCCGGGTTTCGCTCCCCACGTGGACCCCGTACCTTATAGCTCGACAATTTGTCGAACAGCACAATCAGTATATCCTGACAGAAATCTCCAAACACCAAAGAACCCTTATGCAGGAGGGTGATAAAATCGGTAAACTGCATACACTCCACTTTGAACAGGTGTCGCCGAGTGAACCCCCAAATACCCGCGTCACGTCAACAAAACTAGTCATCAAACATCATGCCAGCGAACCTGTGTCGAGTCCCGAAGTCCAGCTCCGCGCGGAGAAAGCAGCTCTGCGAGCGCTCAAAAAAGAGGCAGAGGTAGTTCTGTCTCCAAGGGTGCAAAAACTGAGCCTAATCCATGGCTATACCTACCGCTCTTTGGCCATCAAAAATCTCAAAAGACGCTGGGGCAGTTGCGACTCCGGGCAAAACTTAACCTTTAGTCTTTTCCTCATGCAGTTGAGTTGGCAGCAAATAGACTACGTGATCTGCCACGAACTGGCTCATACAGAGCACATGCACCATGGCCAGACTTTTTGGCGAGCAGTTGAGGCGATGCTCCCAGACGCACGCATGATAGCCAAAGTAGTCCGGTACACACAACCCTCGCTCAAGCCGCACCAAACCGCTACTGCTTTTGAAAATGATATGCCATACTAAATACATGCTGGATGCACCCATTCCTCCTGCGAATACCGCGAGCGAAAACCTAGCATATACCCGTCTCCAAAGCCTCATCAATAGCATGGGCGACGGTGTTATTGCTGTCGATGATGCCATTCGGGTCGTTTTGTACAACGGCGCAGCACTCAACATTCTCGACCTAAACGGAACGATCACAAACAAGACACTCCATAGACTTTTGAAACTCTACGACAAAAATGGCCAAGAGGTAAATGTCTCGACGCTGATATGCAGTACCAAGAGTGCCACCACGAGTCGAGATTACCTCCTTCACTACGACGACGGCAGCAAAATAAACCTTTACCTATCAATTGCCCCTGTGCGTCTCGGGTATGGCAGCGAAGGTGACAAGGGATATGTGTTGCTCCTGCGCGATATTACTAGGGAAAAATCACTCGAAGAAGAGCGCGATGAATTTATCAGCGTTGTCAGTCATGAGCTACGCACTCCGATCGCCATAGCCGAAGGAAATGTCAGCAATGCCCAGTTTATTCTCGAAAAAGCCGGGATTACAGATTCATCTGTCCTCACTGCTCTCAAACTCGCCCACGATCAGATCATATTTTTGTCTGGCATGATCAATGACCTCTCCACACTCAGCCGCGCCGAACGCGGCAAACTAACCCTAGAGCTTGCCGCTATCAATGTCCACAAGCTCGTCAGTGATCTCGTGGCGAGTTATGCGGCTGAGGCGACCGCCAAGGGGCTTATTTTGCGCGCAGACCTCTCGCCACAGCTCGAAACACTGTCGTCGAGCGAGCTCTACATCCGAGAAATCTTACAAAATTTCGTGACTAACGCTATCAAATATACCGAGAAGGGTAGCGTCACTCTGTCGGCGCGTCCAGCCCCAAATGGTGTCGTATTTTTGGTGAGCGATACCGGGATCGGTATTAGCAAGGCCGACCAAGAGCGCGTGTTTGACAAATTTTTCCGTAGTGAAGACTTCCGAACACGCGCGACCAACGGCACGGGTCTTGGCCTGTATGTCACCATGAAGCTCGCCCGGCTCCTGCATGCAGAAATTAGTCTCCAAAGCACCCTGAACAAGGGGTCGGTTTTTACTATCTTTGTGCCAGCGTTGCAGTAAAATCATCGCTTGTAGGCAGATAGAGTATCCATCTAACCCAGCCAGATATACGCATTACTCTTAGCATAGTAGGGCGGTAGCGGCGAATCGCAAGAGAGTCTTCACCTACAACGTATTTACAAAGCAGATGTTCTGAGCACTAGCTACATGGGTAAGTCTGCCCGTCCTCCCTCATGAACACGACCTAAACGTCGGGTTCGGGTTTGCTCGGCGAGTGTCGTCCGTCGGTAGTGTCCTCGTTCATCTCAACGCGCATAACAGGGAGGCACACATTTCTACCTTTCCACACAACATCTCCAAACTCATACCGCAACAGAGAAACATGTAGGAGCACAATATCAGCAACGAACACGAAAGGCGAAATCAACAAGGCAGGCAAAAGCGGCGAGAGCCTTGTCCGCACGGCCACGAGCACATACATGCATGTTATGGCCACACAGGTCGCACACCAAGCAACCAATAGACCAGATGTATGGCGCAAAAAGAGGCAGGCCGTCAAACACACGAACGGGGCCACAAAAAACAAACATTCAAAAAGCGTCGTCGCGATGACGAGCTCAAGCCGCCGATGTAGCTGGGGGTAGCGAAGTCTGATCATTGAGTCATACTGTTCCTGGTATGTTTTGGCGCTATACAGCGGCATATCAGCGCTACTGCGAACAAACCCATACGTATCACTCACGACTGCTTGGCGTGCAAAAACAGCCTCCGGTGAAACACTTTGCATCACAGAATTAAAACCCCCAAAATCTGTGAGCGTCGCTGCCCGAATGAGCCAACACGCGCTCAAAACGGGGGGACGTTTAAACATGCGCCGCGGCAGACAGAGCTCCCAGTAGTAGCGAAGCGTTTGTACGAGCGCTACTCTTGGGTGCGTACCGCGGCGTCGGCTGGGCAAAACGCTCATCATATCATTATTGCGAGCAAGACACACCTCCACCAGCCGGCGTATAGTAAACCGTTCAAAAGTCGTATCCGCCCCACAAAATAGCAGCATTTCGCCGCTCGAGGCGTGCCTGAGCTGCTCATAGCCATAATTTTTGGCCACCCATTCAGCCGGTGGAGTTTTTCCTGCGATAAACCGCACCCCGGACTGGGCAAAGCTGCGGATGATCTCTGGTGTTTTTTTGCCGTGCGAGCAGTCATCGAGTACGAGTATCTCGAGTTTTGGGTAATCGCTGGCAGTGAGACTTGCGAGACATGCTTGGAGCGCAGTGGTTTCATCTCGGGCCGGTATGAGCACGCTCACAGAAGGCAACTCATCGTCCTGCAGCTCCTTTGCCGGTAGCCTCGGTGTCGCATTTTCCCATGTCTGAGTACTGACGCGGAGCAATACTAGGGCACACAAGAGCTGGAGTGCGCCCAATACTCCGAGCAGTACACGTACCGTACTATGCACGGCGATAATGCTGCCAGCAAAAACCAACAGCTCAGCAGAGATCATCCACCGAAAAGCCTGCAAACAGAGCCTACGAAGTCTATCTGGTTGGAGCCTGCGTTTGGCCCACCGAGAGGCATTTACAAATCTATACGGCATAAATAGGCCAACACCCACAGCGAACACCCAGTGGTGAATCGCGAGCAGCAAACCACTCACAGCTAGGAGCACTACGACAGCTAACGCAGCCCCTGATCGCCAATACTGGCTACGCCACCACGGTGTATTGGTAGAACTATATAGCGCCGCTTCGCACAGCGCTGCAACGGTCCAGAGACCGAGCCAAACATACATATGATGTACTATACCACTAAGCCCCCGGTCGAGACGACCAAATCGAGAGGTTCTAGAGGTTGCGCTGGGATTCGTGCGTTCGTGCGTACTTGACTTCCGTGGGAGGATGCACTATGCTTGACAACAGATGCCTACAAACTATGTAGGCATTTTTATTTAACCCAGTATGACAGGACAAAGAAGTCGAAAGAGAGTTGGCGTAGCGTGGCACGGAAAGTAAAACAGAATACTCCAGAAAATGAGCAGACACTGAGCCAAGTTTTTTGGCAAGGCTTTTGGTGGCCGATCAAAGGCATTTACAAGGGAGCGGCTTGGCTCACGCATCATTTCCCGCTCAAGCACCTCGGTCATGCACTTCGTTGGTTTTTTATGCTGCCGCCACTACGTTTCCTGGGCCGTCTACTCGGATTTCGCTTTGTCCGCGATAGCTGGAGAGAGCTGAAACAAGTCACGTGGCCGACTTTCCGCGAGAGCATGCGGCTCACTTCGGCGGTTATCATTTTTTCAATCGTTTTTGGGTTCATTATTGCAGTTGTCGATTTTGGTCTCGATAAAGTATTCAAGTCATTATTTGTGAAATAAGGAGTTTTAAGCGGCCATGAGCACTACCAAACGCTACGATACAACCAAACAATGGTATGCGATCCATACCTATAGCGGTTACGAGGAAAAAGTCGCCGAAAGCATCCGACAGCGAGCTGAATCACTCGACATGAAAGACAAGATCTTTGAGGCTCTCGTACCCAAAGAGAAGCAGATCGAGATCAAAAACGGCAAGCGCAAGATCGTTGAAAAGCGTATTTTCCAAGGCTACGTGCTGGTCCAGATGAAACTGACTGAAGACGCCTGGTACATCGTGCGCAATACACCGAGTGTCACTGGCTTTGTCGGCAGCGGCACTGAGCCGACTCCTGTTGATCCAGAGGAAATCGAGAAGATCCAAAAACGTATGGGTCTCGAGCAGCCCAAACACAAGATCGACTATGCCATCGGCGAAGTGGTAAACATCATCGATGGGCCGTTCAAAGGCTTCGACGGCACCATTAGCGAGATCGACCCGCAAAAAGGCAAGCTCAAGGTTCTGGTCAATATGTTCGGCCGCGAAACGCCCGTTGAACTCGACAGCCTCCAAGTCAAGCGCGTCTAAAGTTTCAAGTCTCAATTTACATTTTTCAGAAAATTTTCAATAGAGCAAAGAGCAAATGGGCCAACCCTACTACGATCTGGAAGAGCGACTTACCGAATTTGGAGTTCATACCGTAGCTCATTTCCAGAAATATAAGGATCCAGTACTTAATAAACCTGTCGAGCAAGTCGTGAAATCATCGACGAGTATCGGTGCAAACTACGTCGAAGCAAATAATGCCTCGTCAAAGGCAGATTTCCGGAACAAGATTTTTATCGCCAAAAAAGAAGCGTCCGAGACCCGCTATTGGTTCAATTTTTTCAAACGTTCAGGAGACAATTCTGAAACACTCGCTAGTTTACAAGATGAAGTGCAACAAATAATCATGATTTTGCAGAAAATCATCAATACTCTCAAAAATGGCCGAGATGTTAGACCTGAAAATTGAATTTTGTAATTTTTCTGAAAATTGAAAATTGTGAATTGAAAACTCTATCTTAATCTGTTAAGATTATTCTGTTACGCACTACTTAAAGGTAGGAGAACGGCGCGGCTAGCTCAAATGTCGCCTAAGTACCCCGTTCGAAAGGAGAACTCACATGGCCAAAGTCGTAAAGGCCAATCTAAAAATGAAAATTAAAGGCGGGCAGGCATCTGCCGCGCCGCCCGTCGGCTCTACCTTGGGCCAGTACGGCGTGAACATGATGGACTTTATCCAGCCGTTCAATGACGCTACCAAAGACATGATGGGCAAAACCGTTACCGCGCACATCACCATCTATGACGACCGCACCATGAGCTTCCGCGTCGTCGCAGAGCCCACCGACGACCGTATCCGAGCGGCTCTCGGCATCCAGAAGGGCTCAGGACGGCCCAATAGCGACAAAGTATCAAAGAAACTCAGCCAGTCAGACCTGCGCAAAATCGCCGAAGAAAAGGCGATGGACATGAATACCGACGATGTCGAAGCTGTCATGAAAATGGTCAAAGGCACCGCCCGCAGTATGGGCGTCGAGGTAGAGGCTTAAGTTATGCCTACCACACGAGTTGGAAGCTTTAATACTAAACCCAGTGACGGTCCCGTTGCGCCTCTAAATCCTGAGACACGCACTATCAGCAACTAACGACATGTGGGACCTTCCTGCGCTCAGGCGACAGAAGGGCTTGTACCACAGAAGGAGAATACGATATGGCTAAGAAAAAAGAAGAGCTGCTTGCAGAGGCAGCGGCATTGCATCTTGAAATGAGCGCCCAAAACACGGTCGCAGAGCTGAGCAAAGCGATCGAACAGGCAAATGAGGCTGAGTCTACAGAGGAAAAAACCGAATCTCAGGTGAAAACCGCCAAAGCTGGCAAGCGCAGTGCAAAAGGTCAGGAAGAGGCCGAAGCCAAAGCCGCAAAAATCGAGCATCAGCAACACCGCGCTGAGGAACAGGCCGAGGAGGCTGAGAAGCCAAAACAGCCGGTCAAACCCACCCGCTCGCGTCTCGAACGCCGTGGCAAAGGTTACCGCAAGGCCGCTGAACTCGTACAGAAAGACAAAGTACATACTCTAGCAGAGGCTATGGAGCTTGCAACCCAGACTTCGAGCACCAAATTTGACGCCAGCGTCGAGCTGCACGTCCGGCTTGGTGTCGACCCTCGTCAGGCAGACCAGAACATCCGTGCAAATCTCGTGCTGCCTCAGGGCACAGGCAAAACCGTCCGAGTCGCCGTCTTTGCCGACGACAAAGTAGACGGCGCTGACCTATCAGGGGTCGAAACGGTCACCAAACAACTCGAAAAGGGCGAAATCGCCTTCGATACCCTCATCGCCACCCCGGCAAACATGGCCAAACTTGGCAAGTACGCTCGACTCCTTGGTCCTCGCGGTCTCATGCCCAACCCCAAAAGCGGTACAGTAACCACCGATGTTCAAAAGGCAGTCGCCGAGGCAAAAGCCGGCCGCGTCGAGTACCGCGTCGATAGCACCGGCATCGTCCACCTCGCTATCGGCAAAGTCAGCTTCGGCGGCAAAAAACTGCTCGAAAACGCTCAGGCCGTTATGGCGAGCATTAAAAATGCCAGACCACAAAGCGTCAAAGGCAACTACATCCTCGCAGTCCATGCTACCACTACCATGGGTCCAAGCATCAAAGTCAACCCCAACGAATAGGGAGATTTTACATGTCCTCTCGACTAGGCCCAGCTGAAACAGTTGCTTCTCACCTTGCCACAGCAGGACTGGCTACTAATTCCGTACTATCTTTTGTAATATCTCACAATTCAGAGCCCAAACTTTTGGCTGGCGCCCCTCCTCACGGGCTGGAGCTACTGGCGAAACTCCTGCAGGCTAGCAATTATGGGGAACTGACTTTTCGATGGGGTACGGCGTGTGCAATTGGGGCGCTCGCAAACATAGTCTTGTCTGCTTCTAGAGCCAGCGATTAGCCTGATTTCTTTGCAACAAACTTGCGATCCTTTCGCTAAGATCATTGGAGGAAACACTCGTGCGCTACATGGATAATTTTGCTAGTATGAAAGCACAGCAAAACTAGAGGAGGACTATGGAAGACAATACACAGCCAGTGAACGATGCAGATGCCTACTACGGCGAAGATACGCCGGATGGCGATATAGATATGAGCTTTCTCGACGAAAAACCCGCCGAATAAGTCTGCGTGCACCTCACCGGTAGTCCTCAACAGAGAGGAAGTGTCATCCTGAACTAGCGTGAAACGTCATCGTGAATTTATTTCAGGATCTTACGCCTATCATCACATACCTGCTCGACATGAAATCCTACTTCGTACACATACTCACCAATAAAAAAGACAACGTCTTATATGTCGGGGTGACAAATGACCTTAGCCGCCGGCTTTTCGAGCACAAAATGCGCTCAAATCCGCAGAGTTTTACTGCCCGTTATAGCCTAAGCCGTTTAGTGTATTACGAAGACACGAGCAGCCCCGACGAGGCAATCCGCCGGGAAAAGCAACTCAAAAAATGGCGTCGGCAGTGGAAAATCAATCTCATCGAGTCTGCCAATCCGACATGGGATGATCTCAGTCGGCGGTACAGCATAGATGCTGAAACGAGTTCACTATGACGGCTACACACCAAACTTTTCCGTCCTTAGTCATCCTGAACTCGTTTCAGGATCCATACGTAAAAAGTAAGGTGGCTGGCAAAACAATGATCCTAGAAATGAGGCTGGCATGACGGCAAAAAAGCTGAGAATTGCCCTGGTGGTGCCCCATATCTTTATGCAGCGCGAGCTCTTGCCGCAGGTGATCTTTTCTCCGGGTCAACTGGCGCTTTCACTTGCAGATGGTCTAACCGATCTCGGCTGCGAGGTCACGCTCTACACTCCGGGCCCGGTTGCCACTCGGGCTCGCAACGTCACTGCCGACCTCAGTCTCTTTGAACAGGAGCTGGCGGGCAGGGGGGACGGCTACCTAGATTTGCTCAAAAAACACCCCTTTACCTTTGTTACGCTTGCCCGTCAAGTCCAGAGCGAGATCATCGCCCACGCATATGCCGATGCCAATGCCGGCAAAGTAGACCTAGTGCACGTATACACCAACGAAGAAGACACCGCGCTGCCGTTTGCCCAGCTCTGCACCAAACCCGTCGTTTTCACGCACCACGACCCCTATAATTTCCTCGTCAAATACAAGTCTGTCATGCCCAAGTACAAATACCTCAACTGGGTATCATTGAGTTACGCCCAGCGCTCCGGTATGCCCGCAGACACCCGCTGGGCGGGCACTGTCTACCATGGCCTCGACGAGACGAAACTCACCCCTGTCAAAAACCCATCCCGGGATTATTTCGTCTATATGGGTCGTATCATCGAGCCGAAAGGCGTACATCTGGCCATCATGGCGGTACGCGCGTATAACAAAACGGCTGTCACACCTCTGAAACTCAAAATCGCCGGTAAGCATTATGGCGACAGCGAAAAAAAGAGCTACTGGGAGAGTCGTATACACCCCCAGCTGGACGATGACATACGCTATGTCGGTTTTCTAAACGATGCAGAGGCAAAACAAGACTTTCTCGGCAATGCCGCCGCTCTTATCGTCCCCTCCATCTTTGATGAGCCTTTTGGCATGGTAGCCATAGAGGCCATGGCATGTGGTGCTCCGGTCATCGCCCTCGACTCGGGTGCCTTGCCAGAAATAGTCACAGACGGTAAAAATGGTTTCATCGCCCAAAAAGTACGCAAAAAACACAGTGCGCCGGATGCACAAAACAGCTTGCACCAAACCCGAGAATCTCTAGATGAAGAAAAAACTGCCGACAATCTCCAGATAGCGCTCGCCAAATGGCGTGAAATCGACCGCGCCGCCTGCCGCCATACCTACAAAACCCGTTTCACCGCCCGCCGCATGTGCCAAGACTATCTTGAAATCTACAGTCAGCTTGTTAGCGATTACAGTAGCGTGCCTACGTACTAGGCTCCGGTGAGATCGTCACAATGAATCTCCTCGAGTTTCCGCTCGTGGTATAGCACAGGTTAGCGTATAAGCATGGCATCAACTTTTTGGGTGTTCACTCAGAGTTTTCTATGTGATGAAATAGGTCAGCTTTGTTTTTTTGGGCCGTAGGCGAGATCGCCGGCGTCACCGAGACCGGGGACGATGTATTTTTGCGTGTTCAGCTCCGGGTCGATAGCCGCGCACCAGAGAGATGCGTCGCTGAAACCACGCGCTGCTAGGCCCGTCTGCACGGCTTCGCAGCCCGCTTGACTTGCGATGGCAACCATCACCGCTATAGTGTCCGGCCTGCCACCCTCTGCAACGAGCTTGTCTATGCCGTTCAGTAGCGATGCGCCTGTCGCCAGCATGGGGTCAGCCACTATGAGTACCCGCCCTGTAATGTCTGGACAAGTACAGTAATCTGCCTGGATAGTGAAGCCGCCGGTCGGGCCATGTTTGCGGTAGGCAGCGACAAAGCCGCTATCTGCTGCCGGTAAAGCCTGCATCACTCCCTCCCACAGCGGCAGACCGGCCCGCAGTATAGTCGCCACGACCGGCTGCTTGGCCAGACGGTAGCCATCGGTAGTTGCTTGGGGAGTTTTGACTGCAAATTTTTCGTAGGGCAGTGTTTTGCTGAGCTCACCCGCGAGCAAAAACCCGACCCGCTCCATGTTTCGTCTGAAACCCTCGCGGTGCCCATGTCCATCCACGTTTCTGAGATGTGTCATGTATTCCAAAACAGCACCGCCGGATTCGCTGAGATTGTGTACTGTAACCATACCGGCTCCTACACGATCACCAGGTCAGTTTTGATGTGCGGATGGGACTGATAGCCCTCGAGGACGAAGTTTTCTTCGGTAAAATCGTCGATATTTTTGGGGTTGCCGACGATTTTCAGACGAGGGAAGGTGTATGGTGTGCGGCCAATCTGCTCGCGCGCCGACTCTATGTGGTTTTTGTACAGATGAGCGTTGCCCGCCGCCACAATCAATTCACGGGCCTCGAGACCAGTCAGGTGAGCAACCATGTGCAGCAGCATGGCGTACTGCGCGATATTGAAAGGTGCACCGAGGAACACATCCCAGCTGCGCTGATACAGTTGCAGGCGCAGCTTGCCCTTCGTCACATCAAACTGAAACATCGTATGGCAGGGGGGCAGACGCATTTCTTTGAGCTCGCCTGCGTTCCAAGCATTGACGATGATACCTTTGCTGTTGGGATTGTTTTTGATCTCCTCAATCGCCCACTGCAACTGGTCGAACTCCGTCCCATCGGGGCGTTTCCAATGCCGCCACTGCACGCCGTATATCCGGCCAAGACTGTCGGAACCCTCGTGGAGAAAACCGTCCCAATATTTGATGCCGTGCTCGTGGAGATACTGCACGCTGTCGTCGCCGCTGATAAACCAGAGCAGTTCGTGCAGTAGCGTCTTGAAGGGCATTTTTTTGGTCGTGAGCAGCGGAAAGCCATAGCGGAGGTCAAACCGTACCTGCGCGCCAAATACGCCTTTTATTGGATGAATACCCCGCGTCGGCTTAGTTTTGCCCTCATCGATGATGCGCTGCATGAGGTCAAGGTACTGGTATTCTGGATGTTTTTTCATCGTTCCTCCGTCAGTTTTTTCGTTTGTATGCCTGCGCCGCGCAAGATCTCGAGTGCAGCTTTATCCCACCAGTCGTGGAGATAATAGACGCGGCGGATATCTGTCGCTGTGATCTCGCGGGCACACTTGATACAGGGTGACATATTGAGCAGCATGGTAGCGTTATGCAAATCTATGCCGTTCGCCGCTGCCGCTTTCAGGCTTGCGACCTCAGCGTGCAGTATCTCCGGCCGAGAAACGAGTTTGCCATCGACGGTATATTCCATTGGCTCACCCGTCGGGTTATGATTGATACCGCTCGAAACAATTGCCCCGTTTTTGACGATAAAACAGGCGACACCCCCCAGCTCTGCCTTTGAGGCTTTGGCAAGTCGCCGTAGCGGTGCGAGAAAATCCTGAAATTCACTCGCCATATTTTTCTCCGAATCGCCTTGCGAGCTTTTGTATTTTTTTTGATTGGGCGCGGTATTTTTCGGCGTTTTCGTACGGGGTGGCAGCCAACTCACGGTAGTTCCAAACGCTCAGATCTGGTGCGTCAAAGGGGATGCAGTGAAAATGCAGGTGCTCCACAGTGCTCTGTGCGGCCGCGCCGTCTTTTTGGACGATCTGCATGCCCTTTACGCCATGAACCTCTCGGATCATCTTTTTGGCTAGATAAAACATTTTGCGCATTGTCTCCCATTCTTGGGGCGTCAGTTCTTTGACCGAGCGCACATGCCGACGGGGTATGACGAGCAGATGCCCGTCCACATACGCATAGGCTGGGACAGTCATGTAGACACCGCCTTCCTCGTAGACCTCGTGGGAATTTCTGTCTTGGTCATGACCACAAAACACACACCGGCCCACTGTTTGCCATATCTGGTCGTATGCGCCAGTCGTCCGCGCCGTGCGAAAAGCCTCTTCCTCGCGCATTTCATCTGGAGTCAACGGCACGCTGTTTGCCTCCACTTGGAGTCAAGTCGAATCATGAATACTGAATCATGAACCGTGCAAAAACATCCAGTCCCGCTGCGATTATTTTTGATTCCAGATTCATGAGTCATGATTCTAAACCTACTTTTCTTTGATCGGATCCTTGCGGTAGTCCATGAAATCTTTGAGTGTGTCGCTCAAGTGGCCGCCGATTGCACGCTGCAAAATCTGCGTCGTTGAAACACTGGTAGACTGACGGTCTATGACGAGCATCTCGCCACCATAATCAGTAACGGTTTTGTATTCCTTCGACTCTCGGTAGTTACTCGTCCATTCTTCTCGTACCGTTACATATACATTGGGTTTCAGAAGCCCAAGGCTTGGCACACATGACGGTTCAGGGAGAATGGTTACAAAATCGACCGAGCGCAGGAAAGTGAGCATCTCTGCCCGTATTTTTTCATCTAAGATCGGTTTATTTGGACCTTTTACCTTTTTGATCGCAGCATTACTACTCACGCCCACCACTAGCACGTCGCCCCTTTCCTTGGCTCTCTCGAGATACCGGCATTGCCCCGCGTGTATGAGGTCCCATGACCCAGCGGTAAAAACTATTTTTTTTCCTGCCGCCCGCAGCTTCTCGCCGAGCTCTATTAAATCACCTTGTGCTATCAGCCTTTTTTTCCACGCCAAACCCGCCATATTTCTCCCTCCAAACTTTATATACAGTGTAGCAAATTTTTTTGCAGCAATATATCTCGTGTCCGGACATAGTGGTAGTTTTCGCCGAGTGACTCATACGGATTGGAGCGAAGAAATTTGTAGAAGTCGTACAACCAGAAAAACTGCATGCATGTCTCGAGCACATCGCATTTCACGCCGGTTGGCAGTGTAACAGAGAGCGGTTTTATCCGGGACCCTCCACGCTTGTTGTAGCCGGAGTCCAAAAAATAGCGTCGCAGCTGGAGCGCTGATTTTTGACTGCAATCTGCCAGCAAAAAGGTGAGTGTTCTCGCTATATCTACGAGCGGGTGACCAACCGCGGCTTTTTCTAGGTCGAGTAGCCCGGTGAGAGCAATGTCGCCGATCTGCCAGCGGTCACTTGGCCGAGGAGTATCAAAAAGGATATTGCCGCGCACAAAATCCATGTGCAGCAGTTGCCGCCCAGGAGTGGTCAAAAGCGCAGTGAAACATACACGATACGCAGCGAAAAAAGTGAGTTGCGGTACTACATGGAGTTTATTCTGCACGGCTCGGAGAACCGCTGGGCTAAAATACTGCTCCATTTTGTCGAGTTGCCGCAAACAGACTGTCTCGACATCGGGAAGACCATGCGGCGACAGGCGAGCTGCTTCTCTATGAAAATCTGCCAGTGCCCACCCGAGCAGCTTGATGTGTTTCATGGTGTAGGCCTCCCACGGAATGGTGCAGCCGGGCAAATAGTGATACAACGAAGCGATACGGGACCACGCTCCAGCGCGGAGCTTAACGATACGGGGGTCAGCCAGCGACCGCACGGGTAGGCCAGTTGCCGCGAGCTGTGAGCCTATCTCGCCGATGAGCCGCGTCTTTTTAGCAGAGTGTACACTATTTTCTTGCAGCACGAGATTATACCAGTGTCCTAGCGAACAAAACGCATAGGACTGATTACGGTAGCCGCTTTCTACCGGACCAAACTCGGCAATCTCTCGGCCATATAGTTTGGCTGCAGCACGGAGATCACGAGGCAACAAAACCGCTTTACTGCCGTCGGTCATAGGTGACAAAGTCGTAGTCATAGAGGTTTTTTTCGTCGGCGAAGTGTTTTTCACGCGCTGTTTCATACCATTCCTCAGGACGGATCATAGGGAAATACGTATCACCCATGATGTCGGCGTGCACCTCTGTCACGTACAGGCGATCCGCCATCGCCATCGCCATTGTCGCCGCAAACACTTGGGCGCCGCCGATGATATACACGTCGTCATCGAGCCGTGGGATACTAGCCACGTCATGAATGACACCAACACCGTCCATCATAAGAGAGTGGTCCCGCGTGAGCACGACATTTCGGCGGTTCGGTAGGGGTTTGCCGAGCCGCGTGAGTATAGACTCAAACGTTGTCCGGCCCATCACCACCGTATGTCCAGACGTGATCTTCTTGAAACGCCGGAGATCAGCCGGCAGATACCAAGGCAAGTCATTTCGAGCACCAATCACATTGCCTCGAGCCATCGCCACCACCATCGCTATCATGCACCTAAGTATATATCACCTATCTCCCAAGGTTTAATTGTTTTGACTTCGCCCTGCAATCAATAGACATAGCCCTTCGGCTATAAGCAAAATATTAGCAAAAGACGATGA
>CAZNLV010000012.1:0-5225 GCA_964574245.1 uncultured Candidatus Saccharibacteria bacterium | reverse complement strand
GACGATGATAGCTTGTATTTTTGTCATTTTATAGTATTGTCCTTATTATATGAAAACTGGTCAATCTCGATTAATAGGTGAAAAGCCGAACGCGCTGGAAAGGCGTCGTGCCCTGCAAGGGGGAAAGATTGTTTTTAGGTGGCTACCGCCTGTAAATGTAAGAAACGGTGTTGAAATACAGGACGTGCCCGGCTCACTAGTGCAGTCTCCTAGTATAGCCAGCTCTACATATGAGATCGCTCAGTTTCTTAAAGACGCGGTGAACGCAGATAGGCGGTTGCGTACAGGGCGGCAAGACTCACTGAATCTCTCTACCCGGGATCACGGCTTTACGGCGCAATTTGGTGAATTTCTAAGGCGCCCCGTCGACGGGCCTAACCAAACTGACCCGTCCATGTCTCTCATCCTCACTGTTGCCCTACAGCCAGGACATCGACGCTTATCTTTACAGCAGACATATATTGACCCACACCCACACCGGCTGAACAATCAGAACCTACCTAGGCTGCTGGAAACAAAGGCCCTACCTCACGACCATGCCATAAGTGCTCTGGAGCTGATCGAAAAAAAGTGGTCTGCCCTCCGGCCAATGTCTGAGACCGATCGGCTAGAGTGGTCGCGACCACAGGATACCCTAGCACCAGATTTTATGGATGTGCAGGACGACACCGTACCGATAGAAAGACCACCCGCGTGGCGGAGGTTTTTTAACTTAGTAAAACCGTAAACTACATATCTTTAGACATCCAATAGGGGCGTTTTAATTATATTGTAGCCGAGTTAAGCTGTTGCCATGTACCATCTTCTCCGCAGGATGAACATGATGTATAATCAAGCTTGAATTATGAGTCGTGGCAAATATATTGTTTTGGAGGGTCCGGAAGGCGTCGGTAAGACGGCGATGGCGCGGCTGGTAGTGCACGAGCTAGAGCGGCTCGGTGTACCGGTGCGCAGCATGCACGAGCCAGACGGCACGGCCGATGCGACGACACGTGAAATCCGTAGACTCACCCAGGACCCCAGCTACCCCATGAATACTCACACGGAGGTACTGTTATACAATGCCGCTCGCAGCCAGTCGCTTGAGGCGGTGCGGGCAGCCCGAGACAACGGAGAAGTCGTCATCGTCGATCGCAGCTACCTCACGACCCTCGCCGTCCAGTTTTATGGTCGAGGAGATGTGGCGGAATACCAGCGGCTGAACGATATCATCGCATTTGCCGTCCGCGACATGTGGCCCGACCTGACTATCGTACTTGATGCACCAGTGGCTCTGCTCCAAGAGCGCTCACAAAAACGAGGTGAAAAAGAGCGTTTTGACAATCTCGACGCTGAGACACTGGAGCGGATACGAGCCGGTTACCTCTGGGAAGCCAAGCAACGAAGCATACCGGTGGTCTATGCTCATGGCCGTATAGACGAAGTTTTCCAAGATGTCTGGCGACACATCGCGGCCCTGCTCAAACTGGAAGGACATGCAACCAGCGAGCCAACAGCGCTGGCTGAGCTACTCGCGAAAAGCCCTGCCGCGCACGTGCTCGAGAGCAAAAAAGCTAGCATCACCGCCGTGCCTACTCCCTACTATGTCCCTGAGTCACTGCCAGATGATGTCCAGTGCGATTACTGCGATGGCATGGACAGGTTGCTCAGCCTGAGGCAAAAGCTGGTCAGCGCGCTAGATACCCATCTCGCTTCTGAGGCATATGAAGCAACTGACAAAAAAGATACGGTGCACATATCCGCAGAGTCGATACTCGGCTCGACACTTCCCGTAGCCTGCGGCAGGCCTGAGCTACGAGCACTCATCGACAGCGTAGAGACAATCGATCTTGACACCGAAACACAAAAACTTCTCCCGCTAGGCTTTAGTACGAACACGGAGCCAGTGCGCCTAGTTTCTGTCAGCCCCAGAAATGAGCTCGATCTGCTCCCCTACATGCTGTATGAAACACTCGACTTACCACTCGTCGAAGTGAAAAATGCGGTAGAGAACTGGCCATATGAAGTAAAATCGCAGCTACTCCTCGAGTATCTGCGCAGATATCCAAACGGCAAAGCACTCGACCAAGTCCGGTACGAATGGGACTTTTTGTTGCCGCTCGCAGATCTATGCAGCTCGCCTCTAGATTTACTGCCCACGGTGCGGTTGCAGGCACTCACCCCGCGCTACGGCTACGACATCCCTGCAGAGATCGAGGCGGCTGGCCTGAGTGATGACTTCGATGCCCTCTGCGATGCCAGCCTAGAGCTCCAGAGCACACTCCAAGCCCGCGGCTACGCGGTCGAATCCCGGTACGCCACCCTCCTCGCCCACAAACAACGCTGGAGCATGAGTCTCACCCCAAGAACCATTGCAAAACTCTCTCCAGACAACTCCCTCAAAAGAGTTTGCGTGCAGCAGGCAACCGAAAAACACTCATTGATAGGCACTATTCTTTAAGATGAACACGCCAGCCCACGCAGCTTTTGACCTCAGCGCTGTGGCCGAGTGCGTCAAAACTGTTCGAAGTATTCTTGCGTGGCAAGACGTATCCATTGACCCTCAGAAGGGAAGCGATGCAGCTGCTATCATACGGGGCAGGCGAATCGCTGTGGGCTTGGTACGTGAACTTGCCGATGCAAGTAGTGAGCGCATGCTCGCCGGAGATGGCTTGTTTCTTGCTGCCTGCGCTGAAAGCCTTGGGCTTCCGCATGCTGCACCACGCGAAGATGGGAACTTCACCGCGGCGGAACTGATGTCTGTAGTAAACGCTCTCTCGAGAGAACGAGAGAGTCGCCAAGCCACCACAGAGGGAACGCCCTACTCACGGCCATAGAACTACATGTTCCAGATGCATTGCACCCGAGCGCAGTCATGAAAATTGCCGAGGCTGCATTTGTGGCACATGGCATTACACATACAGTGACTCGGTATGGTTCCCGAGCGCAGGTTTGGTACGACAACGGTGTTCCAATGCGGGCCCCCACGCCTTTTCCCCTGCAAGGGCGTTCATCCATAAGGCCGAGCGAAGCTTGGGCTGATCCATATCAAAACATATGTCCCGAGCATTTTGGGGCACGGATATCAAGCAACAATTAAGCTGATCTCAGCAACATGCTTGACGCCATCTGCTCTGATACTACCACCAATGTGAAAGTAGCGAGATCTTGAAACAAGTTCAGGATTACAAGGAGGTCAATCTGGCGCGGCTTGACCCTAAGAGGGTCGGCCTATGGTTGACATGTCAGAGCTGAGCGGGTAGTATTGCCTTTATGGTATCAACCGCGAAGCAGTTAGTGATTATTCTCCTCGGCCTTAAAGGGCTGTGCTTCACTACGGTTGAAGCCTCGCGACAATAAACTCGCCGAGCACAGTCCCAAACCAAAAGGCTTCATCCGAAGCCTTTTTTATAAACTTTCAATAGAGAAAATACGATGGAGGACAGAGATGAAACTAGGTGATAGCAGCAAAACTAATGGAGCTGACCATAGACTCGCCGAAGCCGCAATACGCGCTGGGGAGGTCGTACAGGTAGGCGGACAAGTGTTTTTTGGGCCAGTGGCAGTAACTGCCGTGACGTCTTTCCGGGACAACCCCAGGCTCGTCACTCCAACCGCAGAGGATCCAGCTAGGCAAACCTATCTATTCCCGGATGGAACACGTATGCCCGTGGTGGAAGCAGCCATTTTGTCCAGAGCGGTTCTAGCGGAATTAGTAAAATAGTTACATACGATTGGAAACGAAATGAGTAATGTATTAAGCGGATTCGTAAAAAGACAATGTGTCCCCGTGGATAGACCACCGGGGTTTAAAGAAGTTCCTGCTGCTTTCAAGTACGATCCTGAATTAAATAACTACGTCGAAGTGCCCCGAGACAAACCACAACCCCTCGGTGGTATGACCCTACGAGCTCTTCGGTGTGCGTCATGAGTAAGACATATGGGCCGTATAGTGCGTTTCGTGTAGCGGGGAGCCTTGTGTATACCGCGGGGCAGATCGGGGCGGTGAAGGGTCGGACCAAGCCAGAGGTGAAATACCAAGTGAAACGAGCGCTCGAAAACCTCACCAGCGTGCTCAGCGAGGCTGGCTGTGGGCTGCATGATGTCGTCAAAACCACTGTGTTTCTCACCGACATGAAACACTACGCCGACCTAAATGAAGTGTACGCTGAGGTATTCGACGCAGCAGGAACGGCGCCAGCCCGTACATGTGTGGCTGTGGCTGAACTCCCCCGAGTCGCCGATTATCCGCTCCTTGTCGAGATAGAAGCTGTGGCACTCCTTCGGGAGTCACAGTGAGCCCCACCACCATCAATGATGTCGTACGAGAAGTCCTGACTTCACGCGTGTACGATGTCGCCATCAAGTCGCCGCTCGAGCCGCTGGGTGCTATCAGCAAAAGGCTCGGTTGCCACACCTACCTCAAACGTGAAGACCTGCAACCCGTCCATAGCTTCAAACTGCGCGGTGCCTACAACAAAATGTGCCGCCTAACACCAGAGGAACGCAAACGAGGCGTCATCGCCGCCAGCGCCGGTAACCATGCCCAGGGCGTCGCGCTCGCCGCACGAAAACTTGGCATCTCCGCGCTCATCGTCATGCCCCGCACCACCCCGAGCATCAAAATCGATGCCGTCAAAGGTTACGGGGCCGAGGTGCTGCTCGTCGGCGATAGTTATTCCGAAGCCGCCGAAGCGTGCACGGGCATCATCACACAAACCGGGCGAGTTTTTATACATCCATTTGACGATCCGCTCGTCATCGCCGGACAGGGAACGGTCGGCCAAGAAATCCTCGAGCAGTTGCCCGATGTCACTCATATTTTTGTGCCAGTAGGCGGCGGCGGGCTGCTCGCGGGCATCGCCCACTACGTCAAGGCCGTCCGACCAGACGTGCAGGTCATCGGCGTCGAACCGGTGGATAGTGCCTCTATGGCAAGCAGTCTCAGGGAGGGAAGGCGCATTACCCTAAAACACGTGGGCATCTTTGCGGATGGCGTGGCAGTCAAACAGGTCGGCGCGCACACATTCACGGCAGCTCAGCGGCTTGTCGACGAGTGTGTCACCGTCTCGACCGATCAAATCTGCTCAGCCGTCAAAGACACCTTTGAAGCCACCCGTTGTATCGCTGAGCCTTCCGGCGCACTCGCGCTCGCCGGTTTACAGTCGTATGATTTTCCCCCCGACGCTCACGCCGTCGCCATTTGCAGTGGCGCCAATGTCAGCTTTGAGCGCCTGCAGCAAATC
>CAZNLV010000011.1:0-23940 GCA_964574245.1 uncultured Candidatus Saccharibacteria bacterium | reverse complement strand
ACGCCGCTGGTCTCAAGAGTCTAGAATTGGCGTCCGGAAAAGGGGGAGCTTGACATACGCTTTTGTTTCTTTTCGGCGTCCGTCAGTTTTCTTCTTTTCACGCTAAAGCCTTCCAAGATTCAGTATACTGCATACCTCACATGTACAAAGACCGGGGGCCACTAACTACCAGTCCGTCGCACCCAGAAAGCCCCGGCTCTCACCGACTGCAGTCCTGCGCTCTATAGGCATAACATGAGATACGTCCGCTCGGCCACTACCTATGTTTTATTTCGTTTCATATCAGCCTGCAACAGAGGTGCCTTTCACTTAATTTTGGGGTTGCATTTATAATACAGGGGTAGTATAGTTGTAGCAATTACAAACGTAACGGAAAGGGCGCTGGTCACACGATGACAGATATATTTTTTGGTAAGACTGCCAGCGTCATTTTTCCGAACGTTTGAGTCTCGCACTAAATTCAAGAGACACGAGTCATGATTGCAAAAAGACATAGGCACGCTGTCTTAACACTATCAACTAAAAAATAATCACCATAAACTATACACAAGCAGGTCGGCCTCAAGGAGGGCCGCACCATGAAAAAGCAAACGAACACCATCACAGCACGCACCACCATCACCTACTATTGGCACTGCATGACGCGCTATCCTCAGTACGTCTTCGGCTGGTTATTGGCCATACCAATCGCCGCCTTATGTGGTCGGTATTTACCGCCATTTATCCTAGCACATACTATGGATATGCTGATGCGACATGCCTATGACCCGCACAATATCATCGGCAGTTTCGGAGGTGTTTTTTCACTGTTCGTTGGTTCGACGTTTATGGCGCTGCTGGCTTGGCGTGCCGTGGACTACTGTATGTGGAACCTTGAGCAACGAGTTGAACAGGACATTGCCGAAACCGTGTTTTCCTGCCTGCAGGCCCGGAGTACTGATTTTCACGCAAACCATTTCGGCGGCTCGCTCGTCTCGCAGACCAATAAGCTCATGACCGGCTACGTCCGCATTCAAGATGTTACGATTTTTCAGGCCTACCCGATGTTTTCGGGCATGATAATTGTGTGCCTGATGCTGTTTCACCGGGTGCCGCTTTTTACGATCGGGTTACTATGCTTTATTGTTCTGTATCTTGTTGTGGCTTTCCTGCTTGCCAAGCCGGTCAATAAACACTTGGAGCGTTTTGCGCACGCCGAAAGCAAACAAACCGGACGCTTGGCAGATGCGGTCACGAACGCTTCAGTTATCAAAGGATTCGCCAGAAAACGCTATGAAGAACAGCTTTTCCACACTGCCACCGAAAATACGCGTACGCACCTGCGCCGATTCGCACATATCCAGCAGTGGCAGATCAACGTCCTCGGCATTATGCACCGCATGATTACAGCGTTCGCGTTTATTATGGCTGTCGTAGCAGTTGTAAAATTCGGTGCCAATATTCCTACTGTTTTTCTCATCTTTACCTACAGTATGACAATCAGCGACAATCTTTTTGACTTCAGCAACCAAAGTCTGCGCACCTACAACCGAGCGGTCAGTGATGCCAAAGAGATGCTGGGGATACTTGGCGAGCCGATAGAAGTAACTGACCCAGCACAGCCGGAGCATACACGCATTACGGACGGCGAGATCGAATTTGCAGCCGTTACATTTACGCATCAAGATGCGCGGGATGCGCTGTTCAGTGATTTTTCCCTGCACATCCAAGCTGGCGAGAAAATCGGGCTCGTCGGCCACAGCGGTTCGGGGAAAACCACTTTTACCCGGCTATTGCTGCGCTACTCGGATATTCAGAGCGGTGAGATCACGATAGATGGCCAGAATATTGCAGCAATCACGCAAGATTCTTTGCACGAGCACATCGCGTACGTACCGCAGGAACCGCTACTCTTTCACCGCACCATCCGCGAAAACATCGGGTACGGCAAGTTGGAAGCGACGCAAGACGAAATCGAACGTGTCGCCCAGCTCGCTCATGCCGACGAGTTCATATCGCAGTTACCCGATGGGTACGATACGCTTGTCGGCGAACGCGGCGTGAAGCTCAGCGGTGGGCAGCGGCAGCGCGTGGCTATTGCCCGAGCGATGCTCAAAGACGCACCAATTCTGCTACTCGATGAAGCAACTTCAGCACTCGACAGCGAAAGTGAAGTGCTCATTCAAGACGCACTCTGGAGACTCATGAAAGGCCGCACTGCCATAGTCATCGCTCACCGCCTCAGCACCATACAAAAAATGGGCCGTATCGTGGTGCTCGATGAGGGTACGATTGTCGAGGAAGGCTCACACCGCGAACTCCTCGCCGCAGGCGGCACCTACGCCAAACTGTGGGCGCACCAATCAGGAGGCTTCATCGATGACTAAATCAGCGCGTCAATCACACCCAAAATCAAAAATCGAAAAATTAACAGATCAAAAGGGTAGGCCTTTCGGAAAAGAGCTTTTTTCGGGTTACGTACATTCGGCTTTTTCAAGTGTGCGTGAGATGGGTGGTATTTCTACGCGCATACTAGTCGTGGGATGGCGACTTTCTTCCAGAATGATGATCGGTTACGTAGCAGGAGCTTTGCTTGAAATTGGCGGTACTGTGGCGTCGATATACGCGACTGCTCAGCTCGGCGCTTTGCTTGCTCAGTATCTCACTTCCCACACTGGCACGACTGCAATGTGGCGATGGCTATGGATAGATATCGCCTCGGCTCTTGCGGTTGCTCTGGGATTTTGGCTGATGGGAGCCGCCAAACGAATCCTGTATTTTCGTACTGTTGCGTGGTCAACCCGCACCTTTCAAGCCGCCCTCTGTCGCTATGATATCGCTGATTTTGAAAATGGTAGCGTCCGCTCCGAAATAAACAAAGTTAGCTCAGGATACACATGGCAGATGTCAAACCTCATGCAAAATACTTTGGATTTCTGTTATTCACTTGCGCGATTGCTCGCACTGTCTATAGTGATCATCCAAATTTCGTGGTGGCTTATGCCGATGCTCCTACTATTTCTGCTGCCGAGTTTACTCGGGGAGCACCGACTCCAAAAACTACAGTGGTTTGTGTGGGACGAAAAAGGCGACAACCGCCATATGTTTTGGGGCCTTGAGTGGATACTGAGGCGAGTCAAGCAACAAATGGAGCTACGAAGTATGCAGTCTCGGCAGTATGTGCTCAGTAAACTTGACGGCATGAATAGAGAGTTTTACGAAAAACAAGAAAACACCTACAGACGCGTGAGCCGCTTTCTCATGCCAACAAAACTTTTTGAGGTTGCTGGCATAGCGATAGGCAGTGTGTATTTGCTACGACAGTTTATCAGTGGCGCCATAGGAATCGACCGCTACTTTTTTCTCTCCGGGGCGCTGCTGCGTATCAATGGAGCTCTCAACGCTTCGATTGGTGCCTTAGCTTACATGCAAGAGCCGTTGTTATTTGCGCAGTCATTTTTTGCTCTCGTCGAACGTAAACCACATATAGTCGACAGCCCAAATGCTATCACTCTCGCCCGATCGCCTATTCCCCCACTGATCGAGTTTGAGCATGTTAGCTTCACCTATCCTGGTAAAAAAATCCCAGTTTTTAGTGATCTGTCTTTCACTATCCGACCCGGTGAGCACGTCGCACTCGTCGGCGAAAACGGCGCCGGTAAAACAACAATGATAAAACTCTTGCTACGGTTTTACTTACCCTCTGGTGGCAGGATCCTAATCGATGGGCATGACCTACGGGACATCGCACTAGAGTCATGGTACGACCGAGTCGCAACACTTTTTCAGGAGTTCAACCAGTACCCCTTAACTATACGCGAAAACATCACTATTGGCCGCCAAGACACTGCTGCTGACGAGGCACACTTTGCGGCCGCCCTAGAGAGTAGTCGAGTCGATACTGTCGTTGAGCCTCTTCCCTATAAACTGGACACGTACCTAGATAGCAGTTTCGAGCACGGCGTGGAGCCGAGCGGTGGGCAGTGGCAGCGTGTAGCCCTCGCTCGGGCCTTTTACCGCGACGCGCCCACACTCATACTGGACGAGCCTACGTCTGCTATCGACGCCAAAGCCGAGTACGATATTTTCAATAGCATCTTTGCACGCTACGAAAATCGTACAGCAATTATCGTGAGTCACCGTTTCTCTACTGTCAGGCGTGCACATCGAATCATCGTATTCGAAGCCGGCAAAATAGTAGAACAAGGCACACACGCCGAGCTCATGAAGCAAAAGAGCCTCTACCACGAACTCTTCACCAAGCAAGCGGAGGGTTACCGAGAGTAGCACACGAAACGAAAAAGCCCCTCGTTACCAGAGGGGCTTTTAAAATATCGGATGAAATTACTGATTGGAGGCTTCAACCGGTTCGCCTTCAGCCGCCGTATCCTCTGCGGCTTCAGGAGCAGTGGATTCTTCGGCGCCGGCGGCTTCTTCGTTGGCAGCAGCAAGCGCACTTGGCTCAAACACCGTTGCGATCACGTGCTCAGGCTCTGTGACCAACTCCACGTCTTTGGGCAACGTCACGTCCGTGGCCGTCACTTGGTCGCCAACGGCAACGAGTTTTTCGCCGCTATACGTCACTTCGTCTGGCAAATTGCGCGGGAAAGCTTTTACGACAATCTCGTCAGCTTGGGCAAGCACAATGAGACCGGCCCGCTCAGCAGGAGTCTGTTCATTATCGCCGTCAAAGACTGCCCGAACGGGTACGGCTGTCTCAACGACTTCGTTTGCCTTGACCGACTCCAGCACAACATGCGTAATCTGTGCTGTGCGAGGATCGCGGTCGATTTTGCGGATCATGACGATTGATTTTTTGCTGTCTATCGTCAGTTCTACGGGGTGGTGACGACCAGCCACCTTGATGACCCGAGCGAGCGTTTGATAGTCCGCCTGTATGTGGCTCGACTCTTTGCCAAAGTTGTAGACAACGGCCGGCACTAGGCCCTCACGACGAATGGTTTTGACCTTTTTGCCTAGTGTTGCGCGCGGCTCTACCGTTAATGTAATAGCGTCAGACATAGTGGTATCTCCTTAGTTTTCCGTCTTATTCAGGGGTAGAGTATAGCACAGAAAAGCGAGAATTGCGAGCGAACCAAGCAGTCATAGTGCACCGTGGTAATAACTCCAATTGCTCTTCGCCATATACCATTCATACGTTACACTAAAGGCATGCTCGATTTTACCCATCTTGTGCAGACCGGTGGCCTCGTCATGCTCGCGGCGATCATCTTTGCCGAGAGCGGCATGATGGTCGGATTTTTCTTTCCCGGTGACACATTGCTTTTTAGCGCTGGCATACTAGCCGCGGCCGGGCATTTGCCCATCGTACTCACCATAGCCGTCATAGCGGCCGCGGCAATCGCCGGTGACAATACTGGGTACCACATCGGCAAGCATCTCGGCCCTCGTCTGTTTAAGAAAGAAGACGGGATCATTTTCCGCAAAGATCTGATTATGAAGGCCGAGAGATTTTATGAAAGATACGGCACCAAAACTATGCTCATAGCACACTTTGTGCCGGTCATCCGATCATTTGCTCCTGTCACTGCGGGCGCCGGCAAAATGGATTACAAACAGTTCGTTCTCTACGACGCCATTGGCGACATCGCTTGGGCCACGAGCATCACGCTGCTCGGCTACTTTGTGGGCAGCCGCATCCCCGGCGTCGAAAAAATGATAGAACCGGTCCTACTCGGTATCATCGCTATCACCCTCATCCCGACCATCTACCACGCCCTCAAAGATCCCAAAATCCGCGCCAAACTACTCCGCCGCATCCCGCTCCGAGCTAAACCCCCGGTAAAACCATCAGAGAGAGAATGACCATCTGAGGTGAGGCCGTCATTTGCTATGGCTCGTTGCGGCGACTTTGATGGCAAGCAAGATGAGTATGCCGCCCATGACACGTTCGAGATACTGTTGTACGCCGTGCACACGGTGTCGGACGCTGCGGTGAGAGATGATGGTCGCGAGAAGTGCAAACCAGAGCATGGTGGCGAGAACCATCTCGACACCCATGATTAGCTTTACGAATAGCGGTGTCGTGGGACTAATTACGAGCGTAAAAAGGCTCAGAAAAAAGAGCGTGGCTTTCGGGTTTGTTACATTCGTGATGAAACCTAACCGTATGGCCTGCCGCTTGGTGAGGTCTGCGTCTTTGCGCCCTTCCGCTCGTACTTCGTGCTCACGCCGAGCTCGCAGTGATTTGATGCCGATGTACAGCAAATATGCCGCGCTGATATATTTCAACACATTAAATACCACAACCGACTGCGCGATGATGAGCGCAATTCCTGCTAGACAATACGCTATATGCACGGCAATCCCTAGGCCTAGGCCAATCGCAGAGTACACGCCGCTCCGCCTCGAATATACCAAGCTGCTGCGTACAATCATGATGAAATCCGGCCCCGGGCTCATTACGGCGAGCAGGTGGATGACTGCGACAGAAAAGATAAGCGTCAGGTTATGTATAATCCGATTGTAACACGGGCAGACTGCTTGACGGTTAACCGGTCTGGCTGAGAAAATAGGAGCATAACCAAGGAGAACATATGCAGACAATCGACAGAAAATGGCTGGAAAAAACAGGTGTTGATTTTACCGATCTCCCCGATGAAGACGCAGGTACTCTCATAAACAAAACTCTTGCCGAACTAGAACTACGGGTAGGCAACGTGCTCGCAAGCAAATTCACTGACGAGCAGATACGAGAATTTGAAAAGCTATTGGAAGACAACGGCGATACGCTTGGTTGGCTAGAGAAAAACTATACTGACTATCCGCTTGTGGTCAGAGATGAATCAGAAGCGCTCGCTGATGAGATTCACGCTTCCAAAGACAAGATTAATCTCATAATGAGCTGGGACTACCCGCTCCCAGAATAGCTTGTTGTTAAACTCTAGGGGCCGATAAGGTCAAGCAACATACCGTAAAGCGCCGGGTTTTGCTGCAGCATGGTCAGCACGTGCATTATACCTTTGATCGTTTAGACTTATCGATACCTATGGGGATTTTGCTCTTTTTTCGCCGCGAGCCGAGATTCCACGCATAAGTCATCAAGCACACCACACAATGCCCCTCTCAAACTAACCCCACTAGCACCAAACACGGCCGCTCAACGGCCTAGAGCATGTGGCGCAGGAACTGGCCGGTGTAGCTCGTGGAATTTTTGACTACTTGCTCGGGCGTGCCTTCGGCTACAACCGTGCCGCCGCCATTGCCGCCTTCGGGACCCATGTCGATGAGCCAGTCGGCTGATTTGATGACATCGAGGTTATGCTCAATAACGATCATGCTGTTGCCTGCGGTCACCAGTGCATGCATAACACCCAGTAGCTTTTCAACGTCGGCGATATGTAAACCGGTCGTCGGTTCGTCGAGAATATAGAGCGTGCGGCCAGTAGCGCGCCGAGATAGCTCGCTCGCGAGTTTGATTCGTTGGGCCTCTCCTCCGCTGAGTGTCGTCGCCGGTTGACCGAGCGTGATGTAGCCGAGACCGACATCGACGAGTGTTTGGAGTTTGCGGGCAATCGCTGGGATGTTGCCGAAAAACTCAAGCGCCTGCTCACAGGTCATGGCCAGCACGTCGCTAATGTCTTTGCCTTTGTAATGTACCTCGAGCGCCTCACGGTTGTAGCGTTTGCCGTGGCAGACTTCGCACGGCACATAGACATCGGGCAAAAAGTGCATTTCTATTTTGATGATACCGTCACCAGCACAGTTTTCACAGCGACCGCCTTTGACATTGAAACTAAACCGGCCCGCTTGATAGCCACGCAGTTTTGCCTCTGGTACGCTCGCAAAAAGCTCACGGATAGGTGTAAAAAGGCCCGTATAGGTAGCGGGGTTGGACCGCGGGGTACGACCAATGGGACTTTGGTCGATGATGATTGCCTTGTCGAGATGCTCGATACCCTCGATGTCATCGTGTCTGCCAGGTACGGTTGAGGCGTGGTGCAGCCGGGCTTGGAGTTCTTTGGCCAAAATATCATTGATTAAGCTGGATTTACCACTGCCGCTCACGCCGCTCACAACTACCAGCTCGCCAAGCGGTATATCGACCGTGACGTTTTGCAGGTTATTTTCCCGCGCACCCACGATGCGGAGCGATTTGCCGTTGCCTTTACGGCGCTTGGTCGGGACTTTGATGGTTTTTTTACCAGAAAGGTACTGCCCCGTGATACTGCCCGCTGCCTTTTCTACCTCAGCTGGAGTACCATGTGCCACGACATGGCCGCCGTGGATACCCGCACCCGGGCCGATATCGAGCAAATAGTCAGCAGTGCGGATAGTGTCTTCATCGTGCTCGACCACCAGTACAGTATTGCCAAGGTCGCGCAGGTGTTTCAGCGTCGCAATAAGCCGCTCGTTGTCGCGCTGATGGAGCCCAATACTTGGTTCGTCAAGCACGTAGAGCACGCCCATCAGCCCCGAACCAATCTGTGTCGCAAGTCGTATGCGCTGCGCCTCGCCGCCGGAAAGCGTTGTCGCCGAACGAAGTAATGTCAGATAGCTCAGCCCGACGTCGACTAGGAATTGCAGCCGAGCCGAGATCTCTTTAAGTACTAAGCGAGCGATTTGCATCTCGACCTCATTAAGCTGAAGGTGTTTGAAATAGTCGAGCGCATCGTCGATAGAAAGCTCGCAAACATCCATGATCGACTGCCCGGCGATCGTTACGGCCAGCACTTCGGGTTTCAGCCGCCGTCCCTGACACGCCGCACAGGGTTTTTCCTGCATAAATCGCTCGATGTCCCGGCGCATGAAATCGCTCTCAGTTTCTTTGTGCCGACGTTCAAGATTGGGGATCACTCCCTCGTACGTGGTGCTGAATGCGCGGCCATGTCCAAGTGAAACCCGATACACTTCGTCTCCGGTACCGTACAAAATGCGATGAAGATTGGCCTCAGAAATCTGCACCGTAGGCTCCTGCATACTAAAACCGTGCTTGTCGCCGACAGCTTGGAGTTTACGCACATACCAGTTGTCCATATTGATACGGTTGTACGGACGGATGGCTCCCTCAGCTATAGTAAGCCGACCGTTGGGAATAACGAGCTCAGGATCCACAACGAGACGGCTACCGAGACCCGTACAAACCGGACATGCCCCGTGAGGACTATTAAAGCTAAAGGTGCGCGGTTCCAACTCTGGGATTACGACCTCTGGGTGGTTGGGGCATGCATACATAAGGCTATACGTGAATTCTTCATCAGTGTCGGCATTGACCACGCGCAGTTTGCCCTCGGCGATTTCGAGAGCCTGCTCGACGCTCTGCGCCAGACGTGTACGCGACTCCGTGTCGTTGACAAGCCTATCGACGACGATTTGAATAGTGTGGCGAATGTTTTTATCGAGCTCAGGAAATTCGTCGAGCGCATACACCACACCGTCGACACGCACACGCGCAAAACCAGCTCGCTGGTACTGCTCGGGAATATGCTCGAACTGTCCTTTTTTATCAACCACGATCGGTGCCAGTACCATGAGCCGCGCGCCCACTGGTAGCGCCGCAACTTGGTCAACAATGTTTGCCGTCGTCTGCCTGACGACTGCTTCCCCGCAGACCGGACAGTGCGGCACGCCGATACGGGCAAAAAGTAAACGGAGATAGTCATAGATCTCGGTAACTGTCGCCACCGTAGAGCGCGGATTGCGACTTGTAGATTTTTGATCGATGGATATGGCTGGGCTAAGGCCGTCGATCTGATCGACGTCGGGTTTTTCCATCAGTCCCAAAAACTGCCGAGCATAGGCGCTCAGTGATTCTACATAACGACGCTGGCCTTCGGCGTAGATCGTGTCAAAAGCAAGACTGGATTTGCCCGAACCGCTCAGGCCCGTGATCACCACAAGCTTCTCTCTGGGGATCGTCACATCAATATTTTTGAGGTTATGCTCCCGTGCACCCTTCACCACAATTTCGTCATGCATAAGTCGGTCTAGTATACGCTGTTTCGACACTTTTTTCCATGGCCTAACGTATACTTCTTGCCGCTACGCGTGGAGCGCCCGATACACCGTCTCGAGCACATCAGACCGCACACCCGCATCGAGGAGTAGCTTTACCCGATCTGCGAGTTCATTTTCGGTTTTGTACTCGAGGGCACCATTGAACCGCCAGATATCATCGTGTCGGCTCATACAGATTAGTTTCAAAAATCGCGCGGAGCTACTCGGCATACTGAACTGTCCCAGCGCAGCACGAAGTTGGTCCTCATTGCCATGGAATTCCCCGAGTACGCTCATGATTGGCCGATGAATCACTCCCGAATCTATCAAAAAATGGTACGCGGACATGCCAGTCATACGGAAGTTTGCATCGATGAAAAACGCCCGCCCTTTCGCATCGACCAGTACGTCAAAACCGCCAATCCCATACCAACCTTTTGCACGGATTTGGGGCACGATATGCTCCATGAGGTGCTCGACCGCTCCCTCAAGGGCAGCCGGCACCTCTACGTGCTCGATAATGCCGCCGAGGAACTCACCATGCACAGTTGTGATTTGCTCGTTGACACCAATGAGATCGGCTTCGCGAGCGGGATCGGCCGGGATGCCGAAATGAACGCCGTAACTTTTCTGAAAATCTATGTGTTCTTCAACGATGATTCTGCCACTCGCCTGTCCAAACCGGCGCACGGCATCCTCGAGATCGGCGGGTGTTTTACAGATAGCAACTCCGTCACCGGAGCTCGATGCCGAAACTTTTACAACAGCTGGCAGGGCAATCACAGTGTCAGACGCGGTAAATGCCGCGCCATTTTCATACGCATGGAGGCGCTTGGGCAGCCACTGCTCACCGATATAGTCAGTCATGTGGTGTTTATCATTACAATACGCCGTAACAGATGGCCGTATCTGGTAATACTCCGCGAGATCAGCGTCGAGGTAGGGCTGGGCCATGACAAATGAGTGCTTCTGGAGTTTTGCTTTGAGCTCTCGCTTGAGGGCAACATTGCGCGCTTCACCTCGAGTTTCAGGCCCAATCTGCGGCGATATAACGAGGGCGCTTTGCGGCTCCACTGGCACGCCAAAATCGTGCAAGAGCCTTTCGCCGACGGCTTGGCTCGTCGTAGCATAAAAACAGACCGGGGTTACATCTTCTCCAGCGCAACACACCACCCGTGCCGCCACCATTTCTTCGGTTGCCGGGGATACAAGGTTCAAAAACCCCGAGTCATCACCGCTCGGATAGCCATAAAAAAACTGCGTTCCTTTTGGAAAGTACGTTGAAAGTGATGGACGCTCCTGTTTGGCGCGTTTCAAGCTTTCGGTTATGGTGAAAACATTTTTCAGTAACATATATCACACGTTTCCGTACTTGCCTCATTCTACTCTCACGACAGGAAATTACAACCATTTTGTTACAATACTATACAGTATGCGCATCAAAGAATCCGGGAAAAGAATACTGACTGACCTTGCAGGCTACTTGCTGCTCATTGCAGCACTCCTAACCGGTTGGCTGCCCGGCCCGGGTGGTATTCCTCTGGCTGTCGCCGGCCTCGGGCTGCTCAGTATCAATAATGCTTGGGCCAAAAGGCTCCGTGAATACCTTCTGGAAAACGGCGGTAAGTTTGTCCAGTTACTCTTCCCCAAGCACCCTGTCGCACAGTGGGCATATGATGTGGCTGCTCTTGCACTTTTCTGTGTCGCGGCGTACTTAGGATGGCGGCATGCAGCAATCTGGCAGGTTTCAGTTGCAGCCAGCGCATTTTTCACCGCAACATTCGTGGCACTCATGAACCGCGATCGTCTGGCGAGACTCAAGCGTAGGCGCAAAAAATCCGGAGCAGTTGAAGCTAAGCAAGCCGGGTCATAACTCTTTTTTTGAACGTCCCGCGCCTCGAGCACTGCACCTATTTGGTCGTAAAACCCGTTGATTTTTACACTATTTCGTGGTACAATCATCTCACTGAAGGTGAAGGCGATGCAATGAGCATTTCAGAAACTATTGTTTTGGGACAAATACCGGGTACGGACTATCAGCCACAGTATTTCTTTTGGCTCATTTTGGCATTGTTCATTGTCACGATCTGGGTATGCATCGAGGTAATTCGACATCAAATCCTGAAGAGCCATATCAAAACAATGCTATCATCGAAAACACTGCTCTCATCGAAAGCAATGCTATCACCCCTCCCGGCAGAAAAATCCTCGTATCATACAGCCCTTGCTCAAATGCAGCCGCAAAAAAGCGCGAACGACACCCGAAAAGATCCGCTCCCTCGCGCAATACCGGCTGGTATCTTACTAGCTACCCCATTCATCGAGCGACGGCATAATACTCTCGGCGTACAGCTGCAACTCCTCCAGCAAAAAACGCTTGTTGCCACTCGTATCGGACTGCGCGAGCTCGCCCAAGCGGTGCATGAACTTCGCAAGCTGACTATTTTGACCACCACCCAGCAACGCCTCATGTCGGTGCGCCTCCCAAGCCGTACGCTCATCTGGAGTCAAGCTGGTCGGATAATTGCGCGCCTTGTAGCGAGCGAGCAGCGTTTTGAGACGTTTGTCATGAAAGCTCTCGGCAAGTTCTGGCGTGAGCTCGTTTGGTTGAGCCGCACGCACGACACCGAATAGGTTGCTATCATGCGTATCGAAAAAGCCGTCATATAATTGGGCCTCGGCAGGTAGTTTTTGGGTTTTTTGTCTTTTGCCCTGTTCGACATCGAGCAGCGCTAGTGCCGCAACCACAGTTTCCTTGAAACTTGGGTTTTCTTCGATGATCTTGAGGTGCGTTTGTGCCAGCTCTGGACTGAGCCGGATGCGTTGCTGAGATGCCTCGTCCAGCACACTCAGTGGAGCTACGGCCGGGCATCGGTTGAACTGCATGGTTTTCACCGGCAAGCGCGGTGGCGCCTCCCTATCTGCCGTCCAGCGCCATCTCTCGGCAAGGGCCTGTGCATCCATGGTTAAAAATTCTGTCGGATCAGTGCGCAAGTCATACACCAAAGCACCCTGCTTTTTGGGATGCTCTGCGAGCCACGCTGCTACGGTGGTTTTTTCGGTGTCGTTCGCATACTTCCCGCTACTGTAGACGAAGGGCTCGCCGGTCTCAACGAGGGCTTTTACCTGGGATTTATCACGCATTTTTAGCAACCACGTAAAAAGTTTTGGTTGGTTTTTGCGGATGAGTTTGGCGATTTCTATGCTCGCAACAACATCCGCTAGAGCATCGTGCGCACCGTCGTGTGGGATATTATTTGCTTTCGTGAGTAGTTCCAGCCGGTTACCCGGCTTGCCGTCTACCACTGGCCAGTGCATACCTTCCGGCCGAAGTGCTCGAGTCATTCGTACGACATCCAACAAATCCCATCTGCCGCGGTCTTCTTTCCACTGCCAAACATACGGATCATAAAAGTTGCGATACTGGAGGTAGCGCATAAATTCATCGTCAAATCGGATGGTGTTGAAACCAACAAAAATTGTACCTGGAACTGCGATTTCGTCGCAAAATTTTTTGAGGAAAGCAGCCTCTGTCACTCCATCGTTAATAGTCTGCTGCGGCGTGATCCCCGTCAAGAGTATCGCGTCGGGCTGCGGCAAAATGTCGTTGCTCATCGTGATGAACACATTGACCGGATCACCCACCGGCTCTAGCTCAAGCGTGGTTCTCTGTCCGGCAAACTGCATAACACGGTCTTCACGGGGGTTTATGCCGCTGGTTTCCAAATCGTACCAAAAAAGCGTCGAGCTGGTGTTCACGTGATCAGTGTACCATGAATATACATTTTGAAGCTCCGGTGACGAGCAGATATGTCCTAGCCTTTGAGATAGATCATGCCGCTACCGGCCGGCACACTGGGCTTCGCTGGAGCTCTATTGCCATCAAGATCTTTGTATGTGCCACTGTCGAGCGTAACGGTGTGTGCAGATTTGTCGGGATTGACGACTACAATACCATTTTCAAATTTTCTGACAAATACATCACCCCCGGCAAGAGCCGTGTATGCACCCTTTGCTTTGCCGAGTTTTTTGGCGTCCAGATAGTCGTCGAACCACTCGGCGGCGTTGCTCGCTGGACACTTATTATTGACAGGACCTCCGTCACAAATATCTGTGTCAAAGTTATAATAGCTTTTGTCGCCTGCGCCGAGCAGGTAAGAGGACATAGTGAACCGGAGCAACTTCTTGATTCCACTCCTGTAATCTGGTTCGTCATGACATGTCTGCCGACCTGTTGAGCCTGTTTTGGTCCAACATTTTGTCCACCAGTAGCCTTTTTTGCCTTTTGCCTGCACGTCAGCGATCATGTCGACATCTTTTTTCCACTCAGTCTTATCTGGACGGCTGTTCATAGGGTCCTGTGGTTCTCGGAAAATTCGCTCGGCCATCAGACCAGTCACCTTTGGATTGTCGCCAAAGACCTTGCCAGCACTCGGAGACTGGAAATACGCCCTTCCATTGGCAAGGCCGTTGATAATAAGCTCTTTGTCACCGATCCCTTCTTTTTTGGCACTCAGCATTTTGTTTTGCGCAGCCAACCACTCACCCGCGCCATATGTCTGTGACGGGTTCGTCCCCGGGTTCCACGGAGGAGAGATGAGGTAGCCCGAGCCAAGGGGGGCCACACCCATACTATCACTCAATATACCGTCATACACGTCGACTCCCTTGCCGCCTGCCCTCAACTCTTGAGCAGCGAGTGATTTTACATATCGCAGCGTAGCCGTGTCATCGGGAACGAGCAAAAAATTATTTGTAAAAGCCCGTGCATATGTCGCTTGATGATGGTTATCTTTTTGTACGGAGATTGCTGAGTCGGGCAGAACCTTACCGGGTCGACCGCATTTTTTTAGGTCTTTGTCTTTGTTCGTATCCGGTATCAATCCACAGCGTACATATGCCTGAGTGACATATGGACCGAGCGTGTAGTTATACACTTTTGCATTTTTGGCAAGACCTTTAATGTTTTTTGGTGTCATGTTGGTAAATACTTCAGTGAAATATTTACGATTTGGGATGTTTGAATCGTCTCCCATACCACGCCATGCCGGAGAAAAAAGCTTAAATGTCGCGCTCTGACTGGGCGTCTCAGCTTTTGTAAGATTCACCATATAATACCCGATAGCGCCAACGCACAGTATAGCTACAAGGGGCAATAACAAATGGTGCCCGACCCCTCTACTGTTTAATTTTTTATGCATATGAGCCTCGCTGCTACGCTATATGTTAGTACTATAGCAAAACGCCTATGCTTTTCCAATCAATCTGTTTCTATGTGAGTTCAGGGATGACTACAAGACAAATGAGCCTTTTTGAGTCTCAATAGTATCGCCGGGCTCTGCACCGAGCCGTACGACCTCATGCAGAACGCCCATTCTCCGCAGTACGTCTCTGAGGCGTGCAACTGATTCGCTATTGGAGAAATCGGTACGACGAGCAAAGTCATCGACCTTGGCGCCGCTGACTTGGTAGCTCTCAGTCGTTTTTTCGACAGTCCAAGTGTCTTGGTCAGGCAATTGTAGTATGGGAATCAACTGCTCCTCGTCATCAAGTGCCGTCTGGCTGGCGGCTTTTTCCCGCTCTGCTTTGACGAGTTTGAGGGTAGCATACAGGAGTTCTTTGATGCCGTGGTGTGACTGCGAAGAGACGACAAAAATAGGCGCGGCATCGCCGACAACCTCCCTCAGTTGCTGCTGTGCTTCCTCCGCAATTTCAGGCAGGCTCGCGTCAAGCTTGGTCAGGGCAATGATTTTCGCCCGGGATGCCAGATCAACAGAGTAGGCTTTTACCTCATTCTCTATGATCTGATAATCACGCACAATATCATCACTCGTCACATCGACCAGATGGAGTAGCACCGCTGTACGCTCAACGTGACGCAGAAATTCATCACCCAAGCCCCTACCCTCCGCAGCCCCTTCGATAAGTCCGGGGATATCAGCAATAAGCAGACTTCCCGCGTCGGGTACCTCTGCGACTCCCAGATTTGGCGTCAGCGTTGTAAAAGGATAGTCGGCTATCTCTGGCCGCGCATTACTGACAACAGAGAGAAAGGTTGATTTCCCGGCGTTTGGTAAGCCGACAAGGCCCACATCGGCGATCAGTTTGAGCTCTAGGCGCAGCACCTTTACCTCACCTTCTCCGCCCGGCTCAGCAAATTTCGGCGCTTGCCTCGTGCTACTCGTAAAATGAGCATTGCCGAAACCACCGCGGCCGCCTGCAGCAATAATCGCCTCCTGACCATCCATTTTAAGGTCTACGAGTTCATCGCCCCCACTGTACACCACCGTCCCTACCGGCACCGCTACACGCAGATCAGCACCGTTTCTACCGTGTTTACGTGTTTTACCCCCATTGCCACCGTGCGCGGCAGCCAACTCTTTGTGATAGCGAAAATCCATCAGCGTATTGCGACTACGACTGGCGTAGAAAACAATATCGCCTCCTTTGCCGCCGTCTCCACCATCAGGACCGCCGCGGTCTACAAACTTTTCGTGGCGAAACGAAACTCGGCCATCACCACCATCACCGGCCGCCACTTTTACCTCTGCTACATCAATAAATTTCATAACTTGTGTCGTTGGTTTGCATTCTTTCGGAGGTATTTAGCGGTAAATATAGTTTGGATATGCGGAAACAGAGACAGTCGCATAGCCCACCCGTCCAAATCCTGAGATGCCGTTCATGTCGCTAATCCGCATAGTGCCATTTTCATAGACCTCTTCGACGATACCAACGTGTCCAGCCCAACCGGCAGGCGTCTGGAATATTGCGCCTGCAACAGGGGTAGAGCTGACATTCCAGCCGCTCAGACGAGCGTAGTACGCCCACGTATTGGCGTTGCCCCAGTTTCCGGGTGCGCCAGAACGTGCGGCCGCATAGTACGTACACCATCCCCAGTCATACCCGTTGGCGCCGTACGATGGGGTAAAACTACTGGTCGAAACGTCGGAAAAAGTACGATTGGTGGCATAGGTGATCTGTCGGGCAGGCGTCACAGGCACGATTTGTCCGTCAGGAATAATGATACGACGTCCGACAGCAAGCCCGTTTTCACCATCGTTGTACTGGATAACTTTGTCAGCACTCGTATGATATGCGGCGGCGATTGTTTGCGGCGTGTCGCCATTTTTTACCGTATAGACCACGCCATTTACCGGCGGAATGATGAGTTTTGTGCCAGCGTTCAGTGCATCACCGGTCAAACCGTTTGACCATCGGATACTCTCGCTGGTCACACCAAATTTCTGGGCCACCGTTGGGACATTTTCGCCACTGGCAACCGAATACTCGGTGATGTCACGCCAACTCTTGAGAGCCGTCGAGACTATTTGCGGTTTGGTGGCTACGCCGGCGTCACTCGCACTGGTGATCACTGCAACGTGCGCACTTTGTGCTTGATTGGTGATCGGCGTTTTTTCTGGCAGATCGACTATCTTGGCGACGTTCGCTGCTATGTCGTACGAAGTGAGTTTATCGACAGGGGTTGTCGTAACAGCAGCGGTTTTCTGGGCAGCCACGACCTCAGGTAGTTGTGTTTTACGACTGGTCATGACAAAAACCATCACACCGATAAGGATTGTTACGTTTGCCGCAACGAGTCCAAAACGGATAAACCGCTTTTTTACTGCTTTGCGGCGTAAAACATGTTGCAAACGAGTACTGGCAAGCTGCCTCCGGCGCTGCAAACGATTACTGATAATGGTACTTGATTGTGAAACGCTAATAAAAACTCCTGGCTCGGACGATGGCAGAAAAAGAGCCGACCCTTTTGTATGCGTTTAATTGCTATATACATTGCTCAGATATCACACTACTAGTGACGTCTTGTGCTTTGTTTTGCCTACAAAAGTATAGCTTTCATGGTGCCCTGCATGAGGGGCCCGTTTCGAGCTACCAAACTATAGTACCAGAAGAAGGCCCGAGACGCAACGTACTCGGAGTACCAGTGCTCGCTTGGCCGATACTAGAGGCGTCATTCTTGGCACAGTACGTGACAGTATTTTGCAGCCAACGCTTCGTGTTCCTCGACCGTTTTTGAAAAATACGTTGTACCGTTGTCACCTGTGACGAAAAAGAGCCAGTCGGTCGTAGACGGCTCGGCCACGGCACGCAGCGAACTCACGCTGACATTACTGATTGGCGTCGGCGGGAGACCAGTGTGGAGCCTCGTGTTGTAGGGTGAGTCATAGGTAACATCCTTGCCCATTCCGGCCAAACGCGATCCATAGTATGCTGTGACATCGCTGCCGAGCGGCATGCCTATTTTGAGCCGCTTGATAAACACCTGCGCTGCTTGGGCGCGGTCTGCCTGATTTGTCACTTCTTGCTCGACGATAGACGCAATAACGATGCCTTGGTATGTCGTCAGCCCTTGGCGCTGAAATCCCTTCACGATATCAGCGGTTACATGCGTTGCCATTTCGCGCAGTGAAGCAGCGACAATATCTTTCGCCGACGTCGTCGCGGTTTTTTGGAAAGAATCGGGATATACATAGCCTTCGAGATTTGTGCCTGCTGGTTTTCCGGAAAAAATCGGGAGTGCTGCGTACTGCGCCGGGTCAAGCGCTGCTGCCACATCAGCTTCTGAAAATCCTTGGTTGATGAGTGCGCTGCGTATCTGATCAAGTCTTTGGCCGGGCAGGATAGTAACGAGGCTTGTCGCGACTTTGCCGTGTGTCAAAAGCTGCACGATCGCCTGAACACTCTGCGCAGGACTGACATCGTAGGAACCAGCCTGTATTTTACTACTCACATCGTGAAGCCGAGCATAGATTTCAAAAGCCCGAGCGCTCCGAATCAGTTGTTTCTGCTCGAGAGTGCGAGCAATGGTTGAGAGTGAACTTCCTGGCTCAATCGTGATAGAAACAACGGTGGACGTGGTACTCACTGGACGCAGATTCGTCTGGTACTGACGCCAGAGCAAGCCACCCGCTATGCCGGTAACCCCGACGACCAGCACGCAGATCACAAGCAGCCATTTCAGTATTGGTCGACGACGCGGCGGATATGAATGATAGCTCACGGTGCGGCCTCGCGCACCACCTCTGTAGCATCTTCTCCGGAAATAAATCTATCCAAAATACAGGCAGCAGCCACCGCATCAATCTCTGCTTTTGTGAAGTGCTTTTGACTAGTCCCTAGAAAATCCTCTGCCTCAACGCTCGACAGTGTTTCATCGACGGTAAAAACTGGCACATCAACACGACTCGAGAGTTTTTGCGCAAAGGACTCGCAGAGAGCCGATTGCTCGGTTGTCGACCCATCCATTGCCCGCGGCACCCCAACGACCACCGTCCCGACAGACTCATCGGCGATCATGGTTTCGAGCACTCCCATCAGCTCAGCAGTATTTGCAATCGTCGTGAGCGGGCGCGGCAGCCGAGCAATAGTGTGTGCGAGCGCCACTCCCACACGTTTTGCTCCGTAATCTATGCCAAGTATGTATTCTTTTTGCGCCATATTGATATGCTACTTTGCAGTTGGCTGCGCAATGTCAATCGTTATTTTTTGGACATCTTTTGGCGCCACCGTTACCCAGAAAGGACTATAGCGCACACTGACATCTGTCACCCCGGGGAGTTGGGACAGTTCGACTTTGATATCACCAGATTTTTTGCCGGCCACCTGTTGTTTTAACTCTGTTGGATTCAATTCTGGGCCAGCGATGGAATTCACCTTCATGATGACCGATGCTGCTGTTGGGGAACCGGTAGACTGCTGGCTAAACGCTGCCGTACTGATACCATCGTCGATGATTTTTTGCTTTTCAGAATCGATTTGTTTTTGGACCACCTCTGTCACCATGGGGCGAAGGTCAGACTGCTTGATGCCGAGCATCGTGTACGGTGTCACAGCCGTTACCGTCACCGAGTCAGCTGCCGCGCCTGCTTGGACGCTTGTGGTAAGCTGCGGATCACCAGCCACAAATGTCGAGGGAATGGCGAGCAAGCCTTTTGCCTGCATGGCTGCCGCGAGGTCCTGTTTGAGCTGCGCGGTATCTTGAGTGGCGAGCTTGGATTTGGCACTGTCAATATCACTCTGATTGACGATTTTCACTATGTTGTCGGTGCCACCGTTCGCTGAACCAGTCCCTGTCACGCCACTTTTAACCGCAAATGATGACCCAGAGGCAAGATTTGCATCTGCACCGGCTCTCAGCGCCACTATATCAACACTATTACTCGTATAGTTCAGGCAGCCATTACTGCGACCAGCGTATGAAAAACTTGCTGTGTCCTGTGTGATATAGGTATGTCCGTTGGAGCTGACGCTCGACCCGGCTGGGATATCTTCTGGATCTGGAGCAAGCAACGAACAGATGCTTGTGGCCATTTTGACCGAGCCGGAAGCTTTTGTGCCGTTGTTTTGCTGCCCCGTCGCGGCCACTTGCTGGCTCCCGGTTTTTGGCGTTGTCTGTGCCATTGCGGGGATAACCTTTGTGGTTGTATCGACCGTTTTGGCGGCGGTATCAAGCGTCAGATTGAGCGTCGAAGCAATACGCTGAGAATCGGTTTTAATCGATACGGTCGCACGCGGCATAACCTTGGTGGCGACGACCAGACCAATGATCAACAGGATAAACGCCAGTATGCCCAAAAACGCATAGAGACGAAATTTTTGAAAGTTGGGAACGAGCAATTTCTTATCTTTTTTTACGGGAGTTGCCGGGACGAGCTCAGCTGGCTCAGGATCTTCTGGAGCATCATCGATAATTACCTCGTCCTGATCGGCTGGAGGTGCCGTCGGCACTCCCGCCAAGTCACCCACTGGCGTGTCTGCCGCAGCGGCTGCGTCAAAATCTTCTGCCCCTCCGCTGTTATCGACAACGTCGAGCGTTTCATCTATATTTTCAGGCTCATCGCTGAGGCGCTCGGGGGTGGGTGGTATAACCGGTTTACTCGAAGGAGTATCGGCTATATGAACCCCTACAAGGCCAGCGAGCGGCAGGAGACTTTTCTCTCCAGTGACGAGCACGAGATGCTTGCCTGCCTGTTCGGCCGTTCTTTTGAGCAGTCGCATATTGACGATGCTCTGCATGACAACCGCACGTTTTGGCAGTACCAGCGCGACGATAGTGCCGCGGGCGCGCTGCAATTTTTCTATGATGGCCGTGATTTCGTCGTCAATATCGACATATATCGTTTCTTTGGAGGCTGTCCCGCTGAGCGTACTGAGTTTTGGTGCCACGAGGGGCGAGGGAGCGCTGGGCTGGGGCTGTATCTTTGCTACTGGTATTGATTCCAGTCCACTCTCGCTGGCTACGGTTGTTACACTGGCATGCTTCGGTGAAGCAGATTGTTTGGACGTATTAGCCGCTGGCTTTCGTTTGGGTTTTGCTGTCTTTTTATCCTGCTTCGATGGGGGGGTGACCGGCGAACTGCCCGGTGACCGCAGCTTACCCGACGCTGAGACGGCGCCGGCAGAAATCTTTATCTTTTTTGGCTCAGACATGCAAAATCCTATCGAGTTTTTCTTTCATACTATCACCACTTTTACCCGTATATTGTACCGTGTCTAGACCAACCCGCAGGAGTCCCATGGCCGTCACAAACGTATGATCAGTGACTTTGCCGGTCTGATCATTCATACCGATTACTTGGTCGGGGTGGATATGTTCGATAATGGGTTTGCGAGTAAATGGCAGGCGCGTATACCAATCACTGTCGTGCAACCGGTCAATCAACATTTGCAGACTAGAGCCGCCGCCGCAGAGATACAGCCGGTGCGGCAGATGATCAAGCTTGGTGAATTCGCCGAGGGCAATCTCCACCCCATCGACCCAAACATCCAGTACTTTACGGAGAGATTCCTCAACTGTTTTCACTTGGGATTCTTGGACTGCCCCTTTGGCTAGTGCCAGCTTGAGCCGTTCAGCCTCGTCAAATTCCACACCCGCATCACGTTCGACGGCCCGCGTATAGGCTCGACCACCGATGCCGAACATTTTGGTACCCTGCACGCCGCCGTCATTGACAACCGCGATATCAGTTGTGCCGCCGCCGATGTCCATGAGTACTGCACTCATGCTGGCCGACTGATCGTCGCCGATAACCGCCCGCGCGACCGCAAACGGCTCTGCCGCTACAGCGATGAGATCGAGATCGAGCTGTTCGGCCGTGCGCTCGAGTGCACCGATGTGTATGAGCGGCGCAAAAGCCGTGTAGAGTTGGACGAGCACTTCTTTGCCCTGAAAACCAACCGGATTTGTGACAGGATAACTATCGATCTCCATGCCAACCAACGCGCTACTCACGAGCCGCACGTTGACGTCTTTGCCACCCAGCTCCCAAGCGAGTTGCTGCTTGGCGCGGGCCTCAGCCCTGCCCTGGACGAGCTTGATGATACGCTCTATTTCAGGCATATCGAGCGCTTTTTCGGGTGTTTTACGTACCACCCGCACCGTCGTAGTCGTGCCCTTGACCAGCTCCCCAGCTATCCCAATCACTGCGCTGCGGACACTGACCCCCGCCTGTTGCTCGGCCTCGTTGAGCGCTTTGTCGCAGTTTTCGACCACCCCGCCAATATCGGCGATGGCGCCGGACTGTATGTCGCTCAGTTTTTGGTGAGCCCGACCGGCACCGATGATATCGATGCTCTCGTCAGTCACCCGAGCGATGAGCGCCTTGACGTATTCGGTACCGATATCGAGCGCTACGAGATGTTTTTCGGCCGGAGCCTTGTCTGTACTCTTGCCAACCCGACCTTTTGCAGCCGTGACAGCACTATCTTTAAGACTCTTGACCCTATCAAGCATATGCTTGCTATTGTAGCATACGTGCAGGCCAACTGTTATCTTATCGACACCGACTTACGGCTTTCTGGGGAAATACTCCAAGCGGAAAACTTTGTGTGGCCAAAATCGCTACTTCCGCACTCCCGCCAAGCCGAAGTGCATATATGATTATCCACAAAATCGCACAGCTAGCGTTGCTTTGCCTCACCTAGGTTCCGGCAGATTTTCACTTTGAGTATGTCCAGCATTTATACGATACTAAGCTGCTAGATCTTGGGAAGGACTATACCGAAGTACAAACCGACTGGGCCCTAAATAATCCCTACCGTCATACCCCGGCTTCTCGCGCACTGTCGGATCTCCGGCTAAACGATCTAACTCGTCTAATGGCATTACCCCGTTTACTTCACGGACCTCAACATCACTGTAGGCCCCCAGCCTTTCAAGAACATCACCGACCTCACTCTGCGAAGCGGCATCAATCACGCTACGAACGAACCAACCCGAAACACTTGGCTGCGGGGGGTTAGTGCCATTCACGGCAGTGACCCTATCTACTGTTTCTCCCACTGCCCAACAGAGCCCCCCTATCTTGCGTGCCGCCTGATCATTCAATTCTTTCTTTGTAAATCGTACGCCAATACATTCTACCGGGCCCGCGGGGCCAGCAACATAACCATGATACGCTCTCATAATGACTCCTTTGCCCTAGCAATTTGTTTAATAGCTTTTTGTATAAAAAACATAGATGTATATCTCAATGTCTGTAATACACCTACTGTACTGATGGTTGCAGTAAAATATATTACAATTTTTAAGATTGATTAGCAAAAGCTGAATCAACTGGTATTGTACGCGTATTTCTGTGCATGATAAGCGCTTTTGGTGTCAATTTTTTTGTGCCACCTTGGGAGGTGGAATCAGGCATTGAGGTTAGAGCTTAGAGCTTAGAGCTTAGAGTCAGCTGCAGTGCGGGTTGGTAGGGCCGTAGGAGGGAGGGACCGCGCGCAGAGCAGCTACAACTACTAAGTGTCCTATAGGGGGGTCATGGGCAGCATGGTGACGGCTTTCGGTAGCTTCCCTGTGAGTGGTAGCACAGAAAAAGGTCGCTTGGGGGCTGAGACGAGACACGGCGGTGGAGATGAGAGTCTGGGGGTATACAGCGAGATCTTGAAATAAATTCAGGATGACGGAAAGCATGGAAGTCTATGCTCACGCGGAGAAGATCCTGAAACAATACTGCAACAAGTTCAGCACATGGTTCAGGA
>CAZNLV010000010.1:0-25128 GCA_964574245.1 uncultured Candidatus Saccharibacteria bacterium | reverse complement strand
CTAGTTTTGGTACCAACGGACCCAGTCGAAGTAGGCCTGGGCGCCCGCAACCGGTGGTACGATGACTTGCAGGCTTGCCGTCGCAACATTGGCCGAACTCGGTGAGTAGCTGACGGTTCTATCTTTTGCCCCTGCGCTGTAGTACGTTTTGTACTGGCCAGAGACCCAAGTACCGGATGCATTGTATTCGTCGATGTAGTAGTCGAAGGTATTTCCGCCATTTGCCATGACATTCAAATACGAGGTGAGCGTATACGTTTTGCCGGCGACGACGGGGACACGAGGTGAAAACAGGTGTGTTTCCTTGCCGGCAGTGCTTTTTAGAGATATGGAGTTTGTGGCTCCGGCAGGCGAGCCGTGGCTTCCGGTATCTAATGCGATTGTAGAAGCGCTGTCTGTCGTCCAGCCGCCAGAGAGACCGGAGTCAAACTGAGGGTTTGGCATTAGGTTTGTTGGCGCTGGGCTCGTACTGAGAGGAATGAGCTGAACATTGTCCATGTACCCATCGACTGCGTTCCCTCCTGCATAAATCTGTAGCCGAGCGCTTTTAACGCTGGGGGAAGTTGGGGTATAGATCGTATTGATGTTTTCCGCAAAGACAGAGCGTTCCTCGGCCATCGTATGGCCAGAGATCCAGTTGCCCACCGCGTCGTATTCGTCCATGTACATGCCTATGTAGCCATTTGTGCTTTTCACTTCGTTCAAAAAGGCCTTGAGGGCGTACTTCGTCCCGTATGTGACGGGAACGTTTGGCGAAAACAAATGTTTATCGCCACCACCGGTAGAAGTAAAACGAATCGAATTGACCGGTGAGGGGAAGCTACCGTGTTGGGCTGTATCGGCTACAACGCCTGTCGGTGCGTCGGTCGTCCAGCCGCCCGAGATACCACTGGCAAAACCTCCATTGGCTAGTAGTGAGGTTCCGCTGACTGTTGCGGACCCAGGATTGAGATTTTGTATGAGGCCAGCAGCTTTTTTCTGCTGGACGTAGGAGGCGATTTGAGCTAATTGGTCGACCGAGTAGTCATATGAATAGGTATGCCGTCCCGGTGAAGGTGCGGCTGGCCTGAGACCAACTCGGTTGGCGGGCACAATATCGTGGAAGGTTAGGACAACCCATTTATTTTGAGCGATGGCAGTATCGATCTGGGCTTTGATGCTCGCTACTGTAGTGACAGAGGTGATCTGAATGTCGTATAGCAGATATTCATTGTACGGCCAATCATTCATGCCGACATCGGCAAAACCGCGGTGGTTCGAGTAGACTTTGGCTATTTCTGCGAGAGTTTTCATATTGTAGTCACCATATGGCGTAGCAAAGCTTTGGACTCTGAGTCCGTGATTCACAAGGGCACTTTTGCTTTTGGTGAGTTCGGATCGAACCTGTGCAGTAGTAAGAGGGTTGGGTTGACCATCACTCGCGTCAGAGGATGCTAAGAGATAGTGGTTGACTGTATGTGAGCCGATTTCCCAGCCAAAGGTGTTTTGGACTGCCTGCACCTGCGCCCATGTCATATAGGGCTTGTCTCTGTCGGCGCGGCACGTATTGGGCACGTTCACCATCCCGACGCATCCAGTCGGGACGTAGCTCGTGCCAGTTAGGCCGTATTTTTTCAGTGTTGGAGCAGCGAGAGTGCGTACGCTCGCAAGCCCGTCGTCAAAAGTAAATGATACATTTGGCTTCGGTGTTGTGTTTTGGGTGACCGCTGCAGATGCAAGCGGTGATGCAATCTGGCACAGACTGAGCGCAGTAGCTACTGTAGCCAAAAATGTCCGGTACATGTGTGTTTTAGTACTTTTGGCGAGCGCATGCATATGCAAAAATTGTCTCTTCATGATTTGATAGTACAATAAAATCTACAAAAAAGCAACTATATAATTTAAATACTACTATATCAAAAAGCGAAGCGTATAGGTGGTGCCACTACCTGTAAATCAAGGGGTAACCATAAGCATAGATAATAATATACTTTACAAAAATGCATAAGTATAGTACAATGCAGCTTGATGACGCATTGTGAGGAAGCGATCAGGTGGAAATCCTTTGTGCGCGTGCGAAATCGATAATACTAACCAAGGAGAGACTATGTACGGAAAAGGAATTGCTTGTAGTCTGACAGGAACATGCGCATTGCTGTTACCTGACACACAGGGCAACTCAGTTGTACGTATTTTTGCAGTGGCTGCTATCGTGGTCGGCGTCGCCATCCTGGTGTCATCGATTGCCCGTGCTGCTGCCAAGCGTGCATACAAGGCATAAGTAAGTTCGCGTGCGAGTCTAATGCACATCAGGGAGAAGTCGCTGAAGTGTATTAGCTCGCGCCCGGAGGTTTGGTGATGAAATTACAACGCAAAGCGAAAATGGTGGTAGTCGGCGCGTTAACACTCATAGCGGTGGGCGCTGGACTCCTGTGGCGCGAGCAGCAAGTGCAGAAGCTGCATATTCCGAGCATTCCTGTTGCTGTGGCGCAGGCAAGTTCGGACACTTCTGACGAACCTGCACTTTCAGGTCGGCCAGTGCACCTCAGCATACCGGCACTGGGCAAGCAGTGGGATGTGCTAGAGGGTTCGTACAGTACGGGCTCTAGAACATGGACGCTCAATTCTACCCATGTTTTTTGGGCTAATTTGAGTGAAAAGCTCAACACCACACAGGGCACAACACTGCTCTATGCTCACGCCCAAGAACAGCTGTTTGGCGACCTGCCAAAGCTGTCGCTCGGAGACGAGGTCATCGTTAGGACTGACAACGGATATGATTTCCGCTATCGACTCGTCGGTGGTGAGACAGTCATGCCTGATCAAAGCGCAGTTGCTTTCAAAAAAAATGGCGCGCCTCGATTATTGCTGCAGACCTGCACAGGCGCTTGGTGGCAAAAACGCCAACTGTTTGCGTTTGATATCGTGGAGGTGAAAAAGGTATGAAACTAGTCCTCATTTATCTCATACTCCTTGCGAACTTCGTCAGTATGGTTCACCTAGGGCTGTATATTATTGGTGGCAATATTTATGACATACGGCAGTTCATGCGTCGTCGTTTTCAGATCAAATCTCAAAAATCGTCTCGTCGACCACTGGTGAGCGTGATCGTGCCTGCTCATAATGAATCCGCAGGCATACGCAAAACGCTCAACTCGATTATGCAAAGTACCTACAAAAACATCGAAATCATAGTGGTAGATGATGGTTCGCGCGATGACACGGCAGCCATTGTCGACACCTATTGGCGCTTTCGTCCGAATGCTCGGGTGCAAGAGTATATCGCCCGTACCCCTCGCTCTGGTTCGATGAGCCGGCGATATCTGCGACAGTTTGCAGTAAGTGCCAAAGGAAGAACCGTGCGTCAGTCAAACCAAGGCAAAGGTACTGCCATGAATAATGCCATCAAAAATTATGCTCAAGGCGAATATGTCATGTGCCTAGATGCCGATTCTGAGTTGGAGCCACATGCCATAGAAAGAGCGGTTCGACATCTCGAAGATCCAAATGTGATGGGCGTAGCAGCAAATGTCAGGATCGGAGGCGGTAATCACTGGTTGACGCTTTTGCAGCGTTTTGAACACATGATAGGCTACCGGGCTAAGAAATTTTACACTGTGAGCAATAGCGAGTTTTTGGTAGGTGGTGTCGCCTCTACCTATAGACGAGAGCTCGTACAAGAGGTTGGCTACTATGATACCGATACAATGACAGAGGATATTGGTTTGAGCCTGAAGCTGATCGCGCACAAGGGAAATGCAAAGCAACGTGTGATATATGCGGCGGATGTCATCGCTATTACCGCCGGTGTCCAGACATTTGCTGCGCTCATGAAACAGCGCTATCGCTGGAAGCTTGGCTCGTTGCAAAACCTGTACAAATACCGGTATCTGCTGTTTAACCGTGATAGCAAGAAATACTCAATGACGCTTACCATGTATCGACTACCGATGGCATTCCTGAGTGAAATCATGCTTTTGCTGGGGCCAATCATGATGGCTTACCTGCTGTACATCAGCATTAGCAGACATTCATTTGCTATATTTGCAGGGGCATACATGACGCTGACACTCTATACACTGTGGGTCATATGGCCGGATGAGCACTATGGGTTGCGAGAAAAAATTGTGATGAGCTTGCAGAGTCTTTTCATCTACGGCTTGTTTTTCACCATGGATTTTGTGCAGCTGGTAGCGATGATACGCGTGTTGTCTCACAGAGAGCAGGTAACATTAAAAACTCGAACTTCGTCCACGTGGGCCTCTCCCGCTCGAGCGGGCCAAACGGAAGTAGGTGTCGTCGACTATGTGCGGGCACTGACGTTGAAATCTCATTTTTTGCTTGGTCGGGCGCCGTCCAAGACCAAGGGGACAAACAATATCAATACAACTTCGCCGAGTCGCCCGTATGACGTAACTGTAGTTCCCCATGTGTCGCACTACAAAAATCAAGTATCCGAAAGGAAAACGCGACAACTTTCCAGAACTCCGCATATCCTAGCAGGATCTCATCGGCACTACCAGTGGCCAGCCGTCGTGCGCGGTTAGGAGTGAGTGACTTGGGCGTTTAGCTACGCAAGGGATGCGTCTAGCTGAGGATTTTTAAGGGCTGGTATCCTGTCGAATGGGCAGAAAATGTGCTTCGACGTATCCGCATTACGGGTTTTCGTGACAGCACACTTGGCAATCGATGATATAGGTCAGAGGATTTCGGCGTATTTGAAAATATAGTACGGCGTATGGTCACGAGGGGGCGCTCAATTGTAGACTTGCTCTGCCGAGCAGTAGATGTGAGCATCACAGTAGTGTGCATTAGTGTATCTCCTAGCCATCATATTATATAACAAATAATGGCTTATTGTAAAAAGTATGATCCAAATTCTTCGCAATAGTAGAATATTTGAGTAAGGTCAGAGCTTAGATATAACCGCCGGTGAGGGCAACGATGACGCCGAGGGCAGCACAAACTTGGCCGATGACCCAGAAGCGCATAGTAACTTTGGTTTTTGGCCATTCAAGTGCCTCAAAATGGTGATGAATTGGAGCGGCAATAAATATTTTCCGATGGAAAAAACGTTTTGAGGATATCTGTATGAGGCTGGAGCCTGCTTCGAGGACAAAAACGAAGCCGATGAGCGGGAGTAAAAATAGGGTATTTGTAATCATTGCGACCGCCGCTAGAGATGTGCCGAGCCCAAATGAGCCGACATCACCCATGATGAAGCGGGCTGGAGGGATATTGAACCATAGGTACGCGAGGAGCGCGCCGACAACTGTCAGACAAAAAGCAGCCACACCAAACCGCGCCTGCAAGGCGGCAATAACTCCAAAGGCACCAAATGAACTGAGCAGCAATCCTCCGGCTAGACCGTCCATGCCGTCGCTAATATTAACCGCATTGCCCGTGCTGACCACAACCAGCATAAAGAGAGGGATAATCATCCAGCCAACGTTGATATCGCCGATAAAGGGCACCATGACACTCGATTGGCCGAGCTTGTAGTGAAAAAACCATGCACCGATTGCAGCAACGATGGTGATCATGGCAAATTTGATGGGGGCCCGAAGCCCGGCGCCCGTCCCGCCATGGCCGCGGATGTTTATGATATCGTCGATGAGACCTACTAAGCCTCCGCCGAGCAGCGCCGCCAACGGTAGCCATGTCTGGCTCCGATTGAGGTTCCAGACGAGCGTGACGATGGTGATAGCTGCGAGTGTCACGAGGCCTGCCATGAGCGGGATGTGTCGTTTGATACGAAGTTTGGCGATAACCTCGAGTGCTTCACCTGTCGTTGAGGTGCTGCGATGGCGCTTCCACCACTGATATTTGTAGGCAAAGTGCGTATAGAGCGGCGTGAGGGCCATGGCCAAACAAAAAGCTATGAAACTGAGCAAAAACATTTTGGTTGTCTTGTGCGACAGTTGATCAAGTGTAAATATCGATGGTTGCATAGGGATGCATATTTCCTTTGTTGCTTAGTGCCAGTATCGATTCTAGGGGCAGACTTGTGGCCATGCTAATAAGTGTATACCATAGAAGGCAGCTACGGCTAAAAAATCTCGTATGACACATCCGACACTTATCATTATTCGCGGTATACCCGGCAGCGGTAAATCATATCTTGCTCGGGCGCTACGCACCGCGCTCCATACAGATGAAGTTGTACTGCTAGACCCAGATGCAATTGCATATGATAGCGAAGCCTACCGGCGTCATGTGGTCGGCGCTTCAGCAGAAGGTGTGGACCCGGCGCTCCACGCCTACCGGTTTTTGCGTGCCCAAGCCTACCAAGCGATAACAGACCACAAAATCATTATCTGGAATCAACCGTTTACAAACCTCGAAATATTCAACAAAATGATTGCCCGCCTCCGAGCCCAAGCTATTCAAAATGCAACCACTCTACCTATCTTGGTTGTAGAGGTTGAAGCGGAGGCAGAGGCCGCCAAACAGCGTGTACATGACAGGAAACTGTCGGGCGGTCATGGCCCGTCTGACGCGACGCTGCTACGTCGTATAACTGAATACAAAACCTTTGCAGGCGAGGGCTACGAAACATTTGCCGTCAATGGACAAGCGGATGTGGACCATTCCGCCTGTATGCTGGCCGATAGAGTTCAGCAGCTCGCGGCGTAACCGCAGAGCGTAACATACCCAAATCTGACGGAAACGTCGAGCTGAGGTGAAGGTGGCTCGCGGGGTTTTCAGAGGTATTTTCGGACGTCACGGATAATTTGTGCGGAGTTCTCGGCGAGTATGGTTTGGAAGCCAAGCTGTGTTGCAGGAGCGATGTTTTTTGGCTTATCCTCGATAAAAAGTGAGGTTTCAGGTGTGGCGTCGAGTTGCTGCAAAGCGATGCGGTAGATTGCCGGGTCAGGCTTTGCATAACCAACTTTGCAGGAAGCGATGATTGCATCAAAGGGCTCATAACACCCCTCCGCCTGCAGAACATTGTACGTTGGCTCGATGACGTTCGTGAGGAGTGCGACTGTATATCCTCGGGATTTTGCTTCGTGGACTAAATCGAGTACCGCCTCATTTTTAGCCAGACCCCGCCAAGCTTTGAATTCTTCGGAAATTGTGTCGGGAATAGTAAAGCCGTACTCATCACGCAGCCGTTGCCAGTACTCGATTTCGCTGATCTCCCCGGTCATAAAACGCCGCATGGTGCCGTCATATATCTCCTGAGCCTGTGCTGCTGTGGCACCAATTTGTCTCAGCAGACTCATGAGAAAGTCGTCGCCGGGGTCGTCGGCAATTACTCCTCCCCAGTCAAAAAAGATGGTTGAAATGGGTTTCATAGTAGCCGGCTAAAAATCATGCATCACGGTTATGTGGGCACCGAGCGAGTTGAGTCTCTCGGCTAGGTCTTCGTAACCACGCTGGATAGTGTAGATATTGCGGAGTGTGCTGGTGCCGTCAGCGGCGAGCATGCCGATGAGTAGTAGACTGGCGGGGCGTAGAGCCGGCGGGCAAAATACATCGGCTCGGGTAAATTTCGTAGGACCGGTGATGTAGAGGCGATGCGGATCGGCGAGCTCTACGGTTGCGCCAATTTTTGTCATCTCGGTGTAGTATATGGCGCGGTTTTCGTATATCCAGTCGTGGATAAGCGTACGGCCTTTGACGATGCAGGCGATTGGCACAGAGTAGGGCAGGTTGTCGGTGTTGACACCGGGGTAGGGGAGCGGATGGATTTTGTCAGTGAGTGCAGTGAGACTACCTCCATGTTTGTAGATATGCACGTCGGCCAGCTCAGATATACCATTTGCTGCAGGATACCGAGCCGAAACGTCGTAACGAAGCCCCATTTTTTGTAGTTTCAGCAGCTCGAGTGTCACAAATTCGATTGGAACGCGCTCGATAGTGATATCTGAGTCTGTCGTGACGGCCGCGGCGATAAAAAACATTGCTTCGATGGGGTCTTCGGTTGGCGCATAGGTGACATTTTTTTTGATGTGCTTGACGCCCCGTACCTTGAGCGTGCTCGTACCGACGCCATCTATCTGTACACCGAGTTTCTGCAGGTAGTGACAGACATCTTGCACCATATAATTGGCGCTGGCAAATTCGATGATGGTTTCTTCTGGTCGACCGGCCGCCGCCATGAGGGCGTTTTCGGTGACTGTATCGCCCATTTCGTACAGCGCAAATCTGCCGGCCGGCTTTTCGTGCACGCTGACGTGATACGAACCTTTTGACGCCCGTACATCGAGGCCAAATTCTTGCAGTGCAAAGAGGTGAGGCTCTACAGTTCGAGAGCCGAGCTTGCATCCGCCGGCGTACGGGATTTTGAATGAATCAAACTCATGCATCAGCGGACCCATCATCATGATAACGGTACGAGTACGGCGAGCAGCGTCCTTGTTGAGTTTGTCGAGCCGTAGTTTTTCTGGCCGCTTGAGTTCGAGGTCATTGCCGTGTGTCCATTTTGCTTGGACGCCAATGCTCTCTAGTACTTCCAAAATACGGAAAACTTCCTCGATACGCGGGAAGTTTACAAATTTGGTCGTGCCGTGGTTGAGGAGGCTGGCACAGAGCAGGCCGACGGCAGCGTTTTTGCTAGTTTTGAGTTTGATCGAGCCGCTCAGCTCATGGCCACCCTCGATACGTAGATTGACCGAACCACTTCCGAGGGAGACGATTTGTTTGTCGAGGGCGCTGCTGAGCCGAGTCAGCATCTCGAGACTGAGATTTTGGCGGCCCTTTTCGATACGATTGATCGCTGATTGGCTGGTTTGCAAGCGAGTGGCCAGTTCTGCCTGCGTCATACCGCGTTCTTGGCGCACGCGCGCTACAAAATCACCGATTCGTTCATTTGCTTGTGTCGTCATAGTGCGGTCTAGTATATCACAAATGGTATAAATGAAGCCAGCTTTTGCGTAGGAATGAAGTCTTGTAAGGTTCCGGGTCCCGCAAAATGGGAGCATAGCAAGCTCGGCAGTGATTATCTGACGGTGTTATCCTGAGCGTATTTCAGGGTGCCCTCCATCTTATCACGAGCTACCAGTCATTAGGGTTCCGCGAGGCGCGGGCTTCCAAACTATGCCCGAGTTCAGAAAATGTCTGGACAGCAGAGTTCAAGGCGCAATTGTCCTCACATTGTCCTACGGGGAGGTTTGAAGGCGAGCCCTTGCTGACAAAATTACTATAGCCCAATCTCATTCAAACGGGGTAAAATAAGGCATAAAGACGTCTAAAGGAGGGGTGTATATGGTAGATACTGCTGTTGCTGATTTGATTGCGTCAGAGGAAAAGCGTGAGCACGAGGGTCTAGAACTCATCCCAAGTGAAAACTACGTGAGCGCCGATGTGCTAGAAGCAAACGGCAGCATCTTCACCAATAAATACAGTGAAGGCTACCCGGGCAAACGGTACTACGGCGGTCAAGACTTCACCGACCCTCTCGAGCAGCTCGCCATCAACCGCGCGAAAAAGCTTTTCAAAGCCGACCATGCAAATGTACAGCCTCACTCTGGCGTCCCTGCCAACGAAGCCGTATACTACGCGTGGCTTGAGCCGGGCGATACGGTGCTCGGCATGGATCTTGGCCACGGCGGTCATCTCAGCCACGGCAACCCGATGACGCGCTCTGCGCACATCTACAACTTCGTCGGCTATAAGGTCAAAGACGTAACAACAGGTGAAATAGATTACGATGAACTGCGTGAGCTTGCACTCAAACACAAGCCAAAGATTATTCTCGCAGGCTTCAGCGCCTACCCAAGAGAGCTCGACTACGCCAAATTTGCCGCCATCGCCGCAGAGGTTGGCCCTGACTGTCTGCTCATGGCCGATATGGCGCACATCGCAGGCCTTATCGTGGCAGGCGAAGCCAAAAACCCGTTTGACTATGGCTTTCATGTCATCACTACTACGACCCATAAGACACTTCGTGGTCCGCGCGGTGGTCTAATACTCAGTAAGGGGACCGTCTCGACACCGCTCAAGGCGCCAGAAAAAACCATCGAAAACATCCCGACGCTCATTGACCGTGCCATTTTCCCCGGCACGCAGGGCGGCCCGCACATGCACACCATCGCCGCCAAGGCAGTGGCATTTGGTGAGGCTCTAAAGCCTGAGTTCAAGACATATGCTCAGCAGGTTGTCAAAAACGCTCAGGTACTCGCCGAGGAGTTACAAAAGCGCGGCTTTACCCTCATAGGCGGTGGCACGAGTAATCACCTCATATTGGCCGATGTGCATAGCAGCTTTGGTATCGACGGTAAGGTGGCCGAGGAAGCACTCGACAAAGTCGGTTTAAACCTCAACAAAAACTCCATCCCCAATGACACGTTACCACCCTTCCGCCCCAGCGGCATCCGGCTCGGCACTCCAGCCATTACTACGCGCGGTCTCAAAGAAAAAGACATGGTGAAGATTGCCGATTGGATGAGCCGTGCCATCGACGCCCGCGAAGATGATGCAAAATTGGCGAGTATCCACGACGAGGTCATCGCCTTTTCTCGCCAGTTTCCCCTCCCCAGCGACAAAAAATGCGCTGATTGCAAACAAGGCGACTGCGTGTGCTAACTAATCTGGAAGATTCGATTGCCGATCGTGCCTGACTTGCCCCCCAAAAACCGGCAAACTGTAGTACATGGAGCGTGCGGTGAGAAGGGGGAGGCATCAGTAGGCATTGTAAGCAAGGATAATAGTCGGTACGGCATTGAAGCCGACCTGAACTGTCAGAGGTACCCGGCGGGCCATATTGGTGAAATGACTTTCGTCGCACTAGGAGCCGATCATTCTCCAGAAGGGCTTACTGCGGCAATGTTGTCGCAACTCGGACGTACCTTAGGCGGCATTTGTCTCAACTGTCCTTTCGTCAAGTGATCAGAAGGCTGTGCTCTTCGCCCAAGGCCTAAACTCGACCAAACGCGTAAGTAGATTTGCCTGTACGCTAGGAAGAAACCGTCCTAGCCTAGCACCAAATACCACGTTCCTCAGTACCTACCTGACAACATCCCTACTTTAATGTAAGTAGTTAATATGAAGTACTAACTCACCATGGTAACCTGAGGAGAATATATTTGTAAAAATATTAAAAATATTTTAAAATTTAGAATATGTCAAAAGAGAGAACAGAACCTAGTATTGGAGCCATGCCCCATACCTTTGGCGACACGACGCAGTATGCGGATAAAATTGTAGCATTTAGGGTTGGCAAGGGATGCTATATTGCAAATGGCGAGCCCATCTCCGTGGGTGGGAGAGAGCTGTTACCTGCAGAAACATATCTCGACGATGGCAGGATTCGTATCTCCTTTCATGACAGTAGTTTACCAATTGATAGGTCTAATTTGAATGCGCCACGCTTAGGGGTGCGTTATGCCGTAAAGGGTAGGGTGGGGCTTATTCTGACTGGTCTATTTGTCCCCCCACAAGATCGCCAACGAGGTCTTGGGAGTGCTATGTTGGAATGGGCGCTCGACGAAGACACCTACCGAGTGCGGCAATCGGTCATTGGGACGGGTAGAATCAACAAACCGCTTGTAGCATTGATGCTGACCAGAAATGGCTTCATGCCTGTGTCGAGAAAATCAATAGCTGAGATCGTGGGGATGGCAGATATTGCCCCCATCCCAAAGATACGATGGACGCATAACGAGCGTGGGGCAATAACTACTGTTCAAGACAGCCCTGCGTATGGACCATTTTATCAAGTCGTTGGTCCTGCTGTTGTGATGGGCCACGCCACGCCACATGATCCCACAATGGTTACGGCGTTACATACTCCATTTCTCTCACCGTCCGAGCATGGGTAGACGCGCTGCCTATGTTTTTTGGGCGCGCCAGGCGATATCGGGACGGTACTGCATACCGGGGAAGCAGACGGCCGTATCACCAATGGCGGCGCGGGCGGCCTCCGAGGCGGCAGCTAAGTTGACGCCGAGGCCGGTGATGTACAGTACTCGGCCGCCGCTGCTAACGGTTTCACCGGACTCATTTAACTTGGTTCCGCCGTGGAAGATGGTTACATCTCTGTAATTTTCGTCTAGGCCCGAGATTATTTCACCGGGGACAGGTGCGTCGGGGTAACCGGCAGCGGCTAGGCATATAGTGAGTGCGGCAGCGTTGAGCTCAGTAGGCAAAGGGAAATCGGCAATTTTGCCAGTTGCAGTAGCGTAGAGCATCTCGTATATGTCCACGCCGTTGCCGTGTAGCAGCGGGATAATGACTTCAGTTTCTGGGTCGCCGAAGCGAGCATTGTACTCGATGACTAGGGGGTCGCCGTCGAGCTCTTCGGCGAGCATCAGGCCGATGTATAGCACACCGTGATACGGCGTGCTATCGGCGGCCATGCCCTCGATGCTTTTTTGCGAAATAGTCGCAATTTTGTCCCACTGTTCTGGACTCAGCATCCATTCAGGCAACGGGCCATACACCCCCATACCACCGGTGTTTGGCCCTTTGTCGCCCTCAAGCAGCCGCTTGTGATCTTGGGAGGCGAGCGGGATGATTTGGTAGTGCTCTCCGTCGCTGAGCACAAACACCGAAACTTCAGGCCCGTGGTTGCGCTGCTGAATGACACAGATACTGCCGTCTCCGTCCACTCCACCGCTGGCTATTTTGGCAAGTGCCTCCGTCGCCTCAACCTCGTTGTCGGGCAAAAAGACTCCCTTGCCGCCCGCTAAGCCGTCGGCTTTGATGACGGATTTTTTCGGCCCGCCGTATGCGGTTATGGCGACCGTAGCCTCTTCGGCAGAATGAACAACGCGTGAGCTTGGCAGCGGTATGCCGTGCTTTTGCATAAACTTGGTGGCGTAGGCCTTGCTGCCCTCAAGCCGTGCGGCGGCTTGGCTGGCGCCGAACACGGTTATACCGGCAGTGCGGAGCGCATCGCTGAGGCCGGCAATGAGCGGGGCTTCTGGGCCTATCACGACGAGATCAATGCCGTGTGTTTGGCAGAACTGCACTGTGGATTCATTGCCAGAAACTGCGACATTTTCGCATTTTTCCTCTCCGGCCGTCCCTGCATTCCCCGGGGACACGTACACGCGCTCCACTCGTGGTGATTGCGCTACACCCCATGCGAGCGCGTGCTCTCTGCCGCCGCTGCCGATGATAAGTACTGTCGCCATAGCTTCCCCTCCTTTAGTGATTGTCTCCTCGAATTGGCATGCGACGTCATCCTGAAGTATACCTCGGTACTGCTTTTGGGCTCGTACAAAGCCGGCAACATCGGCAGCGATATATTCTTTTTCCACTGCTTGGACACGTGCAAAGAGGCTAGCGGGGGTATCATCGGCGAGTACGACTACGCGATGTTCGGCCACATGCGGGCCAGTGTCGTATGCGGATGCTACCACATGAAGTGTCTGACCGCTTTCTGTCATGCCTTCCTCGAGTGTAAACTTTTGGGTGTCTCGACCGTGTGTACCGAGAGTATGCGGCAAGAGACCAGGGTGGGTATTGAGCATGCGTGCTTGATAGACGCTGGTATATCCGGGCTGCCAGCCGTACTTGTGTACCAAAAGCTCACCAACTCGCTTCATATAGCCAAGTAAAAGGACTAGATCAATGTCGTATTGTTCCAAAAGTGCGAGGATTGCCACCTGCTCCTCCTCGGTTTGCTGACCGCGTGTGGCTGATTTTTTGGCGGCTTGTGTGCGGCCGTTGACTATGGCTGTTTTGATATCCAGCCCGAGTTCGGCATTGAGGCTTTTGGCGCGTTCTAGTACGTAGGCGTCAGGATTATTTGCGAGGATAAGCGTGACCGTGAGCGGATAGCGACGAGCATGAATCTCGCGTATGAATGCTTCAGCGGTGCTGCCGCTCCCCGAGGCCAAAATAGCCACACGGGTTTGGCTCATGCGGCCGTAGCCGTTTCTGCTACGAGGCGGTCGGTGATGGTGATGTGTTTGATCTCTTTTTCACGTACGCCGATGGGGGTCGGGTATATGCCAGTAAAGCATGAGGCAGAAAAAACGCGTTCGGGTAGCTCGGTGGCGGCCACCATACCGTCATAACTCAAGAAATAGAGTGAGTCAGCGCCGACGTACTCGCGAATCTCAGGTACGGTTTTGGTCGAGGCAATCAGCTCTGCTTGGGTAGGAGTGTTGATGCCGTAGTAATCGGGGTAGAGGACGGGCGGTGAACTGATGAGCAAATGTACTTCGGTCGCGCCGGCATCGCGGAGCATTTGCACGGTTTTACGCATGGTGGTCCCGCGGACGATGGAGTCATCGACCAGTACCACGCGCCGGCCTTGTATAGCGTCGACTAGCGGATTTAACTTCATTTTGAGGTCATGTTCGCGCAGCTCGGCAGTGGGACGGATGAAGGTGCGATGGATGTAGCGGTTTTTGATCAGGTTCATTTCAAACGGTATGCCGCTCACCTCAGCGTAGCCGAGGGCTGCAGGGATAGCAGAGTCAGGTACCGGTATGACGACGTCCGCCTCTACCTGAAACTCCTCCGCCATGCGCCGGCCAAAGTTTATGCGGACTTCATTGACGCTTTTGCCGAGCATGTTGCTGTCTGGCCGAGCGAAATAGACAAATTCAAAAATGTCGAGCTTTTGTTCACCGGGAACCACCTGACGGCTCTCTATGCCATCTGTTGTGATGATGACCATTTCACCCGGGGCAATTTCGCGTTCATGACGAGCACCAATGGTGTCGAGCGCACAGGTTTCGCTGGCGACGACATAGCTGCCGTCTTCCAGCCGGCCGAGGGATAATGGGCGGATGCCATGGGGGTCGCGGAAGGCGACAAGTGTACCGAGGCTCATGGCTACCGCAGAAAACACCCCGGTAAAGAGGGGATAACAGGCAGCGATGGCATCGGGCAGTGATAAGCCGTCACCGAGGTAGCAGCCGATAGCCGCCGACATCATGCCGGAGTCGTTGAGTTTGCGAGTGGCAACGTGGCGAGTTTTCAGAAACTGCTCGAGTGCGGAAACATCAGGCAGATTGCCGTTATGTGCAAGCGCAAAATCATGCTGATCATCGAGAAATGGTTGGTTGAAACAGCCGTCAGCGCCGCCAGATGTGGAGTAGCGATTATGGCCGATGGCGATGTGGCCGCGCAGTTTTTTTAAATCTTCCTCGCGGTAGACCGTCGTGACAAGACCAAGACCTGCGTGGAGATGTATAGTGCGGCCATCAGTCGCCGCAATACCGGAACTTTCCTGACCGCGGTGCTGTAGTGCGCAGAGGCCGTAAAAGGTTAACCGAGCTGCCTCTACCTCAGTGGTCGCGCCAAATACGCCAAACACCGCACACTTTTCTCTCGGTTTTTCATCGTGACAGGACTGTGTCATAGGGTGCCCGCTCCTTTGCTAGTAAGGGTGAAACGTCAACCGGGCAGCCATGAAACCTACTGCCTGTATGCGCTACTCACTACTACAGTAAATAGTACCGTTTCTGCCCTCATCCGCGCAAGCAAACCGCGTGATTTCACAACGGCATCAAAAATCGATTGCTTTGACCCGCTATCTTGCTCGGTGGAAGCAAATAGTCCTTGGACTTTGTCGCGAGAGGAGGCTCCTAGCGGCCTTGGAAAAGCATATATCACCGATCTGTGGACCGGCAGTTCCTGTCTTGTGTTTCGTACCGCTGGTACTACACTGAAAATACTATGGAACCAAACACTCAACCTCTGCAATCCTATCAACTCCCCGACAATGACAATGACAGTGGCGCCCCAGTGACTCCGGTTTCGAACACAATCGGTGATCCAGCATCACCTATGATAGTGCAGACTCAAAAATCACCCAAGAAGTTTGTCCTAGCAGCGGTGTTGCTTATAGCGATGTTGGGAACTGCCTTTGCGCTTCGTACGGTACTGGCTACAAGCCCGACGCAAGTATTCTAGTTATGAATCAGTGGATACAGTTTGTTTGTGAAACGGACGCAGCATTCGCTGATCCGTTTAGTATGGCAGGAAAAATCAATCAGACGCAGGGAGAGTTTTTGGTCGGAGATTATCCGTCGACCACACGCAAAGGATTGCTCGACCTGTACAGAGACACAAAAGTTTTCACGCCTGGGGGCTGTTGTATGGGCGCAGGCTCTTGACTCTGGGTTTCAAAAAATATACTTTATATCCATAAACATCGTATAAAAACACAAAAAGAAAGCCATCAGGTTATGCACACGGACACGGCTACAAGCAAACACACGGTATTTAGGTCTTCACGGGGCTTTGGCCATCACTTTTTACTGCCACTCATAGCCATACTGGTAGTGGGAGCGATCGGGCTATATCTCACGCTCGCGAGTAATGCAAAGGGTCCTGATAGTCCTTCCGCAAAGATCGGTTTTGTCGACGATGGAGCGTACGTATCCAAAGCGCAGCATCCGTTTTCGTCAGTTCGCGACTATCTAAAAGGCGGCGATAAAAACCCGTATGCATTTGCTATCACCGAAGGAGGCATGCGTCACACTGTGCTCAATGTCGGCTTGCGTGAACTCGTACGGGTGGATGCGGCGACGGGGAAAACGACCTATGCGCCTCATGCTCTGGAGGATCGTATTGCCAATGCAGTCAAATGGAACAAATCCCATCGCTATCAAAAGCTAACAGTACATGTGCGACTCCAAGTCGGAGACACTGCCCCGGAGGAATGGAAGGACATCTGCGGCCGTGTCACGATGACAGACCCGAACTTTAACGTCACGGCGGTTGTCCCGCGGTGGTGGGCAAAGTCACGCGACGGCCAGCACTACCTATACAGAGAGCTCTACGCAAACGCCATGAAAGCACTCGCCCCTGCTATCGACGCTATCAATGCTGACCCGGAACACCCTAACATCATTGGTTCCATCAATCTACCGGCGGCAGCACCGAACTACGCTGAACCGATGATCTTATACACAAGCTCTGTCGCAGTACGGCGAAGCCTCATCAGGTCGGGCTTCACCGCAGATGAGCACAACAAGTTCATGCTTTGGGTGCCAAAAACTGCCGCTTACTTTCACGATATCAAAGTAGAACTAGCGCTCAATCCATACCAAAATATTGACGAAAACACTGGTGATCCGACGAATAGAGATAAGCTGCTGTACCAGAAGATGGGTGAAACTCTCATGGCTACAGTTGGCAATCGGGCGGTGCTCGCAAACTACTCAGCTCGGTCACTCTTCACATACGGTGGCAAGGGTGACTATGACACGATGTACGACTGGATGTCGGCTCAAGCCAAGGCCAAGAAAGCTTGGGCAGGCGTACAAATGGCGCGCCCACAAAACGTTGCAAATGGTAACAAAACGCCAAGCGACCCAGAGCAGTGGGATAATGTTGCTCGGTGGGCAGCATCAAAAGGCTTCTATTTTGCTGAGACAACAGGCCCCGGATCTGGTGATGGCATAAAACGGCAGCCGGGGATTGCAAATGTCTGGCCGCGGGCATACCACGATGACAAAAACGATGTGGCAACGATGAAATCAATTGGCGATCAATTCCGCCGCAACGCTCGGTCTTAGCCTCTTGCGACTGAAGGCACAACTTCTCTACGGCAGTAGTTCCGGCTCTTGATGTAGAGTGATGCCGAATGTGTCTTGGACGGCAGCGAGGATAGTATCGCGAAAAGCCAAGAGATCTGCTGTTGATTTGGCATGCTCATTGACAAGCACGAGTGGCTGCGCTGGCCATGTGCCCATGCCCGTCGCGGGATCATGGACGTTTTTGTAGCCTGCGTTTTCCAGAAGCCACGCGGCCGGTATTTTGGAACCGCCATCCTCACTCGGCCAGACAGGCATCATCGGGTATTGGGCTTGCAGTTCGATCACTTTGCCACTTTCGATGATAGGGTTACCAAAAAACGAACCGCAGTTTGCTACCGTGGCAGGGTCAGGGAGTTTGGCCTGTCGAATAGCGGTAACGGCGCTGCGCACATCGTGGGGTGTAGCTGGACCCTCAAGGGGATTGTCGGCAAAGTATTTTTCTACCGCACTGTAGTACGGCGGGTAGGGGTTGGCACGTATGAGATGAAGGGTCACAGCTGTTATGTAAAAGCGCCCTCGGTAATCTGTCTGGAATAAGCTTTTGCGATATCCAAAACCGCATGCTTCCCGCGGTATATTTGTCAGCTGCATCGTTTGAGTGTCAAATACTTCGACGCTGGTTAGGGTTTGGGAAATGTCCTGACCATATGCCCCCACATTTTGGATAGGAGTTGCGCCAGCTGTTCCAGGGATGAGGCTGAGGGCCTCAATACCGGTTAGACCGCTGGCTGTTGCGCGCATCACGACACTGTCCCAGATTTCTCCGGCTCCCACGGTGATAAAATGACTTTCTTCAGTTTCGGCATAATCTTCGTAGCCAAGAATGCGATTTATCATGAGCAAGCCGTGAAAACCAGCATCCTGCCAGACGATATTGCTGCCGCCGCCTATCATAATGATCGACAGGCTTTTTTCCTGGGCCCACTGGATGGCTTCTTTGAGCTCTGCCCGGGTGCGAATCTCTACTGCAAAAGCGGCAGTACCACCGAGGCGCATAGTCGAAAACTGACTGAGCGGCACGTCTCCCTGTATGTTCAGCATAGTCTCCAGTATACCTCCTTGTTGACTTGCATCATATATGCAACAGGGGTAAAATAGTACGTTATGAGTGACACTAAAACTCCCCATCCGTTTCAGCCGCTCGGCAAAAAGCTGCGGCACTTGCGTGAAGAGCGACACGAAAGTCTCGCTGAGGTTTCGGCTGCCGTCGAAATAAATGAAGCGGATCTAGCGGTCATAGAGTCAGGCACCGATCGTCCGAGCGAGGATATACTGATGCTGCTGATCAGCCATTTTGATATCGGAGAAGATTTTGCGGATGAGCTATGGGAACTCGCGGGCTATGAGTCGCAGAGTGATCCGCGGGACGACGAACCTCAAAACTCCAAACATGATGATCATGAAGACCTCAAGCGTACCGCAACCATGATGATCATGCTTGATCCGCGGGTCATGTACAGCGACAGTGTAGAGGTGATTTCCAACCAGCAAGGTGTGATTTTAAACTTTGCACAAACGGCCGGACCCAATAGTGCGCCCCTCACCGTTTCACGGGTTGGGATGAGCTATGACCAAGCAAAGGCCGTCATGGGCATATTGCACCAAATGTTGTACAACCGAGACAACCCAGTCAACACCCGACGAATAGAAGACGGCTCAAGTCGCAAAAATAACCCTGAGCGTTGACGGCGTAGCATAAGTACCTTACGCTAAACGTATGTTAGATGCCGATCTTTTCGATAGAGCGCTTGATAAAGCCTTGAACTCTGCCGAACAAGCCGCTCGCAAGCTGCTCCCTGCAAAACCGACACCGCTCACAGCGAAAGATGTGGCGCCGGCGCGTGAGTACATCGCAGACTACTGGAAAAAGCTCAAACGACACCATCCAAAAGACGATGAAAGCTTGCTAGGCATGCCGTACCCGTACCTAGTGCCGAGCTACGACGAGACGGCCAGCTTCGATTATAACGAGCTGTACTACTGGGATAGTTATTTTATGGTACAGGGCATGTTGGACGAAAAACACCGCGATCTCGTGACGGGTATTTTGGGCGATCTCTTGTATTTGTTTGGACGCTTCAGGAGTATACCAAACGCCTCGCGAACGTATTTGACGGGTCGCTCTCAGCCGCCTTTTTTGACGAGCTTTATTTTTGACGTGTACAACAGCTATGCGCTTGATAGAGAGTGGCTCAAGCAAGCGATGACCACGGCGAGTGAAGAGTATCAAGTGGTGTGGTGCGGCCTAAAAAAGCCAAATGAGCGCCTCGTCTACCGAGGACTCAGTCGATACTACGACATCAACTACCTCCATGATCTAGCTGAAGCCGAAAGTGGTTGGGATATGACGCCCAGATTTGGCCGCAAAGCCCTAAACTACCTACCCGTTGACCTCAACGCACTGCTCTACAAATACGAAACCGATTTTGCTCGGGCTGCTCGGATACTGGGTGACGATGAAGCGGCAGAAAAATGGCTCGAAGCAGCAGAAAAACGCAAAAATACCATGGATGATCTCATGTGGGATCAGATGAGAGGGCTTTACTATGATTACGATTACAAAAGGCAAAAGCAAGGAAATATCAGCAGCCTCGCTGCCTACTATCCTATGTGGGCTGGTATGGTGAGCGAGCGCAAAGCAAAGGCGATGGTCAAAGCACTGCGACGATTTGAAAACAAAGGAGGCCTCGCGTCGACCGATGCCCTGCCGATCGGCCAGTATGTGCCCGGGAGTCTACCGGTGCAGTGGGCGTTTCCAAATGGCTGGGCGCCGTTGCATTTTGTAGTTGTCGAAGGGCTCCTAAAATATGGCTACCATGAGGACGCCGAACGTATCGCCATGAAATGGCTGCGCACGAATCTAGATTGGTTCAATGCGCATGGAGTGTTTCTGGAAAAGTACAATGTGGCGAGCCCGGATAAACCGCCTCAGAAAGGCGTCTACCCCAGCCAGACTGGCTTCGGCTGGACAAACGCCGTCTTTGAGCGCTTTTGCCAAGAGTTTATAGATAAGCGTTCACAATCTCCTTAAAAGAAACTCGCTGCGTGAGCAGCGTAGTAATGGGGTTTCGCCCCACGGTCGAGCCACTTTTTGCCACAAGAAACGTAGCCACAAGAGCTCGGCACGCTTCCGTTTTCCTAGCGAGCTGTTGCTAGGAGGTACAATCACCACTCGGTGTAACAGAGATGGCTTACTGGCTTGTGCGATCTGACAACAGCTTGGCTGGGTTGACGCTAGGGTGCCACCCTCTCGCTGTACCAATTTTATCGAAGTCTCGTCGGATGTATCTAAGCGGTCTTCCGGCCCACTCTGTTGTCCACGGTTCGTACACCTAACGCCAAATCTCCAACGTATACGAGCCAACCCCCTCAGCTATCGCTCAGAAAAATCGAGTATATATGAGCTCAAGCTAATATATAAGGAGATAGCAATGGCCGAAGATAAAAAGATCGAAAGCAACAACGAGGTAAAAGTCACCGAAGTAAAAAAGCCTCAACCAATTGTGCGAGAGTGGGTGAGTGGCCGCCGCTCATGGGTGAGTATGATTGTACTCGCGGCAGTGTTTTTGGGTCTGCTGTGCGGGGCGTATGCACTCGGTAAAAATTCTGACGATAGAGCGGGCCGTAGTGACCGGTTCGGAGCTCCGACTATGATGCAGGACCGGCGAGACTACCGGAGTGGTCCGCGCGGCGGCATGATGGGTGATGGTGAGCTGGGTCCGCGCGGCGGCATGATGGGTGGCGCGACAAACGCGGCTGACAGCACGCGCGTCATGGGAGTGGTGACGGCCGTTGATGGTGACACGGTTACGGTATCAGGGGGTGGTACGACGACAAAAGTGGTCGTCAATGATAGTACGACCTACACGGGCAGTGACAAACCGGCGAAGGTTAACGACACCATCATGGCCGCGGGCGCGAGACAGTCAGACGGCTCGCTTCTGGCCTCAACTGTCCGACTTTCCCGTCAATAGCCCCCCGTTGTAAAATTGTGAGGTCAGACCTATAGGAGAGACTCATAGGAGCCTCGACGCAAGATTTTCGTGCTTTTTGTCTCGTAGCTTATACTGGTAGGTATGACAGGACAAACAAAAACATGGCGGAGTGTCAATGCGGTTTACCAGATATATCCGCGGAGTTTTCAAGATAGCTCGGGCGACGGTATTGGCGATCTGCGCGGTGTTATAGACCGGCTACCGTATCTAGCGGGCGACACTGACTCGCTGGGGGTAGATGCGGTGTGGTTTTCGCCGTTTTTTCCGAGCCCTATGGCCGACTTTGGCTACGATGTGAGTGACTACTGCGATATTGATTCGCTCTTTGGGACGCTCGACGATTTCAAAGAGCTCCTGAGTGCAGCTCATGCGCGTGGACTCAAGGTCATGATAGACTTTGTGCCAAACCACTCGTCCAACCAGCATCCGTGGTTTTTGGAGTCCAAGTCGGCGCGTACAAGCAGCAAACGCGACTATTATGTCTGGCGCGACCCTAAACCCGACGGCTCGCCGCCCAATAACTGGCTCAGTATATTTGGCGGCTCAGCGTGGCAATGGGACCACACCACTCGGCAGTATTATCTCCACACGTTCCTCAAAGAACAGCCGGATCTCAACTGGGATAATCCAGCGGTACGACGCGAAATGCAGCATGTTCTGCACTGGTGGTTTCAGATGGGTGTCGACGGTATACGCGCCGATGCCGTGCGCTGGATTTCCAAAGACGAACATTACCGCGATGATCCGCTCAACCAAGGTTTTACGCCCGGCCCTCAGGCTGATGAGTACGGCTCGCTGCTCCATGTACATAGTCGGTTTGGACCGCATCTTTTTACATACTTGCGTGAGTTGACAGATGTGGCAGCGCAGTACAAAGATCGGATCATTCTGTTTGAAGATTATCCGGACGCCGTTTTTACGACGCGGGATCAGTATCTCGGGTTTTACGGGGTGAATCCCAGAGTCGGTATGCCGTTTAACTTTGAGGGGATCGGACGACCGTTTACTGCAGAAAGCTACCGGACGTTTGTTGAGACGTATCAAGGATTTCTGAACCCGAAGTTACACGTACCAGTGTATTGTTTTGGCAATCACGACCAACATCGACTCGTCAGCCGGGTAGGGGAGCGGCAGGCCCGCCTAGTTGCTATTATGCAAATGACACTGCCCGGTCTGCCAGTGCTGTACTACGGTGACGAGCTGGGGATGAAAAACGGGCTGATCCCGGAGGGGCAAGAGCAGGATCCGCTCAACCGTATCAAGCCCGGTTTGGCCCAAGGTCGTGACCCAGAGCGTACACCCATGCAGTGGGACAGTTCGCGTACCGCCGGGTTTACTCGCTCGACACATCCGTGGCTGCCGATTGCTCAGGGAGCGGAAAAGCTTAATGTAGCGGTTGAACGGCAGCAACCAGATTCGTACTGGACACTGTATCGGTGGCTCCTGCGTTTTCGCTCGGAAAGTGACAGTATGGCTACAGGTACGTACCAGACGCTGCAAACTGATGATGACGCGCATCTGTATGCCTATACGCGAACGCTGCGTGACAAAACCGTACTTACGATACTCAACTTCTCTAGTCGCCGTCGTAAATACACGCTGCCCAGTGCGGGGCGCGTGCTGATGGCCTCAAATCCGACGAAATTACCCCGCCTGACCCGCCGCCATGTCCTCAAACTCCGCCCCTACGAAGCTGCCATTATTGAGCTGGGGTAGATAGTCCCGTCGAAATAATCTTCGGGCGATGCCAGACAAGAGCGTTTTTTTCGGTCGGGTCTGGCGCAAAGCCAAGACTCTCATAGTAGGACTCGAGATTATTTTGACGGGATAAAGCCGGTACAGCAGCACTGACCACACCCGTTTGTCCTCGGACATGCTCAAATCTTTTGGCGATAATAAAACGTGCAATGCCTCGACGTCTATGCTCCTCGGCCACGGTCAATGTGTAGAAATTTGCATGTAACCCTCCTGAAACCTGTTTATAGCAAACTTCACCATATCCCACGAGTGTTTGATTACCTTGAGATGTAAATACGGCAATCTCGTATGTTTTGGTGGGATTCGGCGAGTGCTTTCTTATCGGGTCATACGAATCGGTATGACAAGCTTCGATTAATGCGCCTAGTGATTCGGCGTGCAGGTCGATAGTACGGGGGTTGTCCGAGGCTGTATAGCCAGGTGGAAGGAGCTCAACATACATTGTAGTATTATATAATATTTTGCTTAAAATTAAACATATTTTGTATGCACTTTGTGATGGGGTAAGATAAAACAGATATGGAAGAGACCGATGCAGTGAAGCTGCCGTGTGCGGACAAAATCGCCTTTGACAGCAAAAAACAGGCCGTGGCGACGGCTACGACGAGCGCGTATTGGTACGGCACTCGCCCCCATGCCTACCGCTGCCGCCACTGCGGCCTTTGGCATCTCTCCACAACTTCTCCAGATTAGCGTATACTATTAGAACTGTCACTTGGAGCAAGACATTGGCTTTTCGGAGTGCTTTTGTGCCTGCTTTAGGAGAAGGTGAGTTTTTCAGAATGTATTTCAGAAAAGAGATGAGGATCAGGGCCGTCAGTGGCGGGTCGCAAGGAAATCTTCTCTTAAAATCTATGATTTCAAAGACAGAGTTTCGGGGCCGCGGGGCATGGGACATGGTGCATTCCTCTCGCGAAATTACGGGGTTGTAGCTCAGCTGGCTAGAGCGCAGCATTCACATTGCTGAAGTCGGGGGTTCGAATCCCTCCAGCCCCACCAGTCTCTGGAGGAGTAATATGAATGCACAATGCTATTACCGGTTGAGTATTAAAGGGATCGAAGTTGATGCCGTCGGCCGAGTGTTGCTCGCCCGAGAAGATAGCGGCAGGTGGGAATTGCTGGGCGGTGGCCTCGACCATGGGGAATCTCCGCACGAAGGATTACGACGTGAGATACGCGAAGAAACCGGTCTTATGGTTGCCCATATTTCGGCCGCACCCCACTACTTTCTTACGTGTCAAAGATTCAACGCAGACACGTTTGTAGCAAACGTTGTATATAAGATTGAGCTCGAAAATCTAGACTTTACTCCTTCTAGCGAATGTCAGGAGCTGCGGTTTTTTAGCGTGCAGGAAATGTCTACTCTACCACTTTTCCCCAATGTAGAAGAACTACGCAAGCTATTGCTTGCCGAGCAGGAAGAGACAAAACGAAGTGAAATCAACAGCATGAATAGTATAATCCTAGGTGAAAAGGAGTAGCATGGAAGTCATTAAAAACAAATTAGAACTATCACAAAATGACAAACTAAACAGCTTACGAGCAGCCGTGCTGGGAGCAAATGACGGGATAGTTAGTACTGCCGGGTTGATTTTTGGCGTGGCCGGAGCGACAAACAACAAAGGTGCGATATTTACAGCCGGACTTGCCGGGCTTATCGCCGGAGCTATCAGCATGGGGCTGGGCGAGTTCGTCTCCGTGAGCACACAGCGTGATAGCGAGCGAGCGTATATAGAGAAAGAGAAGCGGCTGATTCGTGAAAACCCGCAGGCAGAGCTGGAGGACCTCGCCCAGACGTTTGTGAAGAAGGGCGTGTCACACAAAACTGCCCTGCAATTTTCCAAAGAGATTACGGCCCATGACCCCATCAAAGCGCATCTTGAGTTTGAGCTCAAACTCAACGAAGAGGACCTGACAAACCCCATTACGGCGGCTGTTTCGTC
>CAZNLV010000009.1:0-25627 GCA_964574245.1 uncultured Candidatus Saccharibacteria bacterium | reverse complement strand
GTATCTGGCGTATACCTAGATCAAGAATTCCAGTGTATCGCTTGCCCAAAACTTTTTATATTTTGTCTTAACGGTACATCAGTGGCTGAGAAATAGCTGTGAGAAATATTACAATTTTGTCATATTACACTTTAAAGCACAAGCGTTACGAAACAGTTTGGAGCAACACGCCAACTGCCATAGGAACGAGCAGATTATCAAAACCAAGCGCAGCAATATTCTCAAGTAGCGTGGCGCCAAGTGAACCCACTAGGACTAACTGCCATGCGAGCCCGTTGTCCGAAAAATGACTGTACCCAATAAGTAGCGCAAGAGATATCACGAAAAATGTCGTGCTCCCCACCAGACTCTTGGTGCGACCAAACAGATGGTATTTAGTTTCTCTACCATAGCGACCGCCAAAAATAGCCGCAAACCCATCCGCCAAGGCCATCTGCAATATGGCTGCCGCATAGATGCCTTTTGAGGTCGTGATGAGCGTGAGAAGCCCTACGCTAAGCGCAAAAAAAATCTCACCATACGTTGGTCGCTGCACGCTCCCGATTGCTCGAAATACCCCGAGATGCATGGCTGCAAGCACAACTACGAAAAAGGCCAGGCTGAGTAGTCGTATCTCTGTCCAGTCAAGAAAAAACGGCCAAAACGCCACAAACGTACCAACACTGATGTGCACAAACTTACGCCCAACTTCACCATGCAGCCAATGCCATCGCCAGCCCCATTCCGAGACCAGCAGCAGCGTCAGGACGACCGCGGCAGCAAACACCATGTTTATTAGATTCATTGAGCTCTATTGTACGCCTATCACGCACCCTACCGTCAACTCCAATATGCTTGGTCGCCCTCCCCCGAGTTTACGCTCAAAAATGTGCGTCCATATCGGAAGCCGAACCCCTAGACGAAAAAGCCCCCTGGCGAGAAACCAGGAGGCTTTTACTGTCCGAGTACAGACTAATCCCCTGCTTACGCCAGTTTCTAGGCGGTTGGCACAGTAAACGGTTGTGCAAAATATGTGCGGATACGACGATCAAGCTGTCTGCCTCGCAGAGTGTTTTGCGCAAAAACTGCTACGGCTGCCAACATGACGGCACTGCTGAACATCGTCATAACACTAGCATTCACCCCAGTATTTTCCAGCTGGGCCGCAGGAGCGGCGACTGTCGTCGTTGCACCCTGAACTACTCCTCCACCACGGCCACCTTCTGGAGGTGTCACGGGGCAGGCAACGTTGCTATCGCCCGCCACACCATACTCGTGTGTAAAGGTGCCGTCAGCAAAAACATAACCGAGCTCAGCATATGCTGTCAGCGTACCATCTGAGGCAAGCTCCCACACAACTGAGTCAGTATCTTCTGGCACAACCCACGTCGCGTTGGATGGACCACAGGGATCTGTTACGGCTGGTGCTACAGGAACAGGTACCTCTACCTCTTGGCCCGGGCAATAGCTGACGGGAGGTTCAACTTTGTCGCCGTTATCCCATGCAACGACAAATGATCGGCCATGTTGGTCGTTGAACCACGAACCGAGACCAGCAAACTCAGCAACCGCATTGGTGCTGACGCTGATGGGGTTTTGGCCGGTCTGCAATCGCTCATCCTCACCGGGAGTGCCGACATATTTGCACACGTACACTTTATCGTACGAAGCATCTGGATCTAAACTAAACGCTTGCGCTTTGACGCCCGAGAAAGCCGGGGCCGCACAGGCGACAGCGAGTAAGGTCACAAACCCCGCATATTTAACTTTGTTAGCAACCATCACATCCTCCTCGTAGATTGGACAGCCAACCCACTGGTTTCCCACCCTTACTATGTAAATGCTTTTATTTCGATATCTTCACTTTATTTTGATTTTATATATAACATATGTTTGTTTGTAAAGCAACTATATATCATGTTTATGCTTACCCAAACCCCCCTTTTCCTATCCTTTTTAAAGATCTGATCTTTACCTCTGGAGAAAAATGCGATTGGTATGTGATGATTGGATCAAATACTCTAGTAATATCTCGGGATTATTTGTATAATTACCCCTGTTATCACTATTTCGGGGTGTAGCGCAGTTTGGTAGCGCGCAGCGTTCGGGACGCTGAGGTCGCCGGTTCAAATCCAGTCACCCCGACCAAAATTTTTGAAAATCATGTCTACATTAGGGCTTGTCGGTCTCGGGCTACTCGCTGCATCCGCATGGGGTGTTGGCGATTTTTTGGTGGCAAAATGCTCAAGAGCCTACGATGTACTCCGTGCTGCTGCGGTCATGAATCTCGTCGAGGGCAGCATCGTTATAACATACCTGCTACTTTTCCAGAGTTCCCACTTCACCTTTGACTCCGCCGGCAGTCTATATACCATTGCTGCAGGACTCTTCCTCGCGGTAGCTCTCTTGTTTTTCTTTCAGTCTATGCGGCTCGGGCCCGTCAGTATCACAAGCCCGCTCGGGAGCATGTATCCCCTCATCACTACCATACTTTCAGTGGGAATTTTCGGAGCTCACCTCACCCCACGACAATACCTCGCGATCGCGCTCATACTCGTCGGCGTCTGCTTGGTCTCTGGGGTTACCACGAGGCGTAACCTCAGGCTCGGCAAAGGACCGCTCGCCGCTGTCTGTACAGCCATAGCTTGGGGTGCAGCTTTTTCACTCCTCTCTAAGGCCATGTCTCTGCAGGGCTGGCAAAGCACTACGCTCCTCCAATACATAACACTTAACCTGTTTTTTATTGGCGTATGTGTATATCTACATCTGGGACAAAAATCTTCTGCTCGTTCCACTGAATTCAAGAAAATGCTCCAAGATAAGCTCATCTTTGGCGCTGTGGCGTTCGGCGTTATCGGCATAGGGGCGTTCAATTACGGCATCTTTGCTTCACCCGCGAGCGGCGGAGCGCTTATCTCTGCCGTGTCGGCCAGCTACCCGCTGCTCACCGTCTTTCTGGCGCTCAAACACTTCGATGAAACAACCACTTGGCTACGCACAGCCGGAACCCTATTCGGGCTAGCCGGAGTTGTACTCATAGCACTCGGGTAGTGATTATTTTCCGAGGCCAGCAACGAGGTTGACGGTTGCGGCGATGATAAGAGTGCCGAAGATATACGAGATGAGAGCATGGCGCAGGGCAGTTCGGCGTACCCTTTTATACCCAAGCTGCGTGTCCGACACCTGAAAAGTCATGCCGATCGTGAAAGCAAGGTATGCAAAATCGTGATACGAAGGATGCTTTGTATCGCCAAAGTCTACGCCGCCTTCGGGCTTTGTGTAGTACTCCTCGGCATAGCGCAGCATAAAAAGTGTGTGGAGTACTACCCACGATATAACGATGCTGAGCACCCCGAAGACTGCCTCAAAAAGTAGCCTCACACCATTATGGCTCGAAGATTCTGCCAGCAAAAAACCAACTGCCACGAGGCTACCGATGAGCGTGCATAAAAGTACCGTGTCTGATACCCCACGGGATGGGTCCTCGCGGACAGCGTGCCGAGCTGTGGTCGGACCGTCCATGGGCCATATAGTGCTCCATGTCCAAGCGAGATACACCAGCATGCTGACATCCCAAGCGAGCAACAACGCGATTTGCCATTTCCAAAAAACATCGGTGATCCCGCCCGATATCATACCAACACACAGTGCTATCAAAAGCTTCATGCGCACTGACGCCACTGATTTGCTCTTTGCATATCCTACAGGCATAATCCCGCTGCTCCTTATGCATTATCGTACCCCGCGAAACCCACGAATGCAACGGCGACAATCAAACCTCTCGGGCTTACGTTCAGAGTGCGACGCAAGCGTACATTCCGTTTTGAGCTGCACCACCCAAGCAGTAAGAATTAAGTATGGAAAAACAGTTTCGTCAACTCAATCAGGGTCTGCGAGATAGTATTGCCGCATTCGTCAGACAGGAGTATCGCTTTCTCCTCCAGCCGTTTGTAAAAGAAAATGCCTTACCGTCGCTTACTTTTGCTGGACTCCTTCCGCGACCCTGCGACTACGATCTTTTCCTAGCGGAAAATATCTGTCGTATAACCAAACCTGTTCCTGACATGAAAATACGACCGACTTTCAGCCGATCGTATTTTATTGGTCGGGGAGACAGGATTATCAGGCTTCGCCCTACTCCCTGTGGTACTCGCTAAAAAGAAAAACCAGTTTTTCTTTTTGCTCCGTTCCTCGTCCGCGAACCTGCAGAGGCAGGATCTGCAACACATCTCACCAACAGGAAAAAAGAGCCTGCCACAGGCAAACTCTTTTTTCCTGGTCGGGGAGACAGGATTTGAACCTGCGACCCCGCGGTCCCAAACCGCGTGCGCTACCGGACTGCGCCACTCCCCGACAAAATAGGCTTGTGATGTACATGGGTCTTTTTCATGCACGCGAGTAGGCCCAAACTGCGCTTACTGGTCGATTCTACCAGATGAAGCAGTAAATGCATAGTCCCGCTACCCTCACATGCTAGCGAGATGCAAAATACCGATGCAACAAAAAAGCCATGCATGAGATAGCCGTGAGGCAGGCAAAAGCAAACAGAACGAGCTGAGATTCTAAGCTAGCATTTCCGACACGACTCACGGCTATTATCAGCAGCGGTAGCGTCGCCGCCCCAAGCTTCACCCAGAAGAGTATTCGATCGGTCAGTGCTCGCCGTTTGCGTTTCGAGATTTTGGGCAGAGGTGTATGCACCACGATGGGTACGGTCTTTTCGGCCGTCACTTCAAGTGTTTTGCGCGAGACATGAGTGACGGCTGGAATATACTTTTTCAAGACTGCGTACACAACCAGCCCAATGAGACACAGACTCAGCGCCGTCGCTGAGGCGATCGTAATCCCTGACGACGTACTTGTAGCCACCGAGTGCTGAGCTTGGGGCGGTGGCGCCTCCCCTCTCGGAAAAAATAGTCGTCCAAGCCCGGAATCAATAAAACCCGGCAGATATATGCCGACCAGAAACAACCACTCCATAAAAACCACGAAGTACCCTATTTTTTCAAACAAATTTGCAAGTTGCTGCTGACGCCCAGCTATCTTTGATGTCATGTCTACAAGCATAATGTCTTTTTGCTGCAAGGACAAATATCCCTACAATCCGTGGGCGGCCCCAGACACCGCAGCCAAAAAGAGGACACAGTAAACTAGTTCTGCCGAAAATAGCCAAGATTCTCGTCGCAAAAACACGACAAACGCGGCTACAACCCCGGCGACAAGTCCAGAAGCCATGAGAACTCGTGAAACCGCTCCACCCACGCCTGACTGTATGATCATGAGAAGTGCTGCAAATGTAACCACAAAAACCGTCCCTGCTGTCGCCGTATGCAGCCGCGCCCACCTACCTGAGGGCGGAAACCACACAAAGAGCAACTCACATAAAAAAGAGACGGCTAGTAGCCCGTAAAACCAGCTGGGCGCTCCAAACCAAGGAGATAGCCAAAAATACCAAAAACCATAGTACATCGGCACGATCAAGCTCATCATGGCACCGTATAGAACCGCCGACTTCTGTGAAGCGGTACCATATGACTAATGGTAGCGAAGGGAGCTAGGGTACGACGATACTCTCGCCACATCAGCCAACCCATTGCAGGCAAAAAAATTGCTAGTGCGGTTAGGTCAAAAAACCGAAAGAATGAGAGGGGTTCGCTCGGGATCATGACCGTTCCCAGACACGCCGGATGTGCTGCACGGCCACGGCGCGGCCATTTGACTCATCGATGTCGACTAGCAGCGCATTGAACTGCAAGCGGCCGCTAGTTTCGAGGTGATTGCGGGTTTGGCAGCCATCTCGCCAGCGCGGGATGATGCTATCGAAAGTCACGCCCAGTGACGAGTCCAGCGAGCCGCACATGCCGACATCTGTCATGTGTGCCGTGCCTCCTACGAGCACTTGCGCATCGGCAGTCGGGACATGCCAGTGATCGCCGACCACCACGGATACTCGGCCGTCCAGATAGTGGCCAAACACAACCTTTTCACTACTAAAGTCGCCGTGCAAGTTTACGACACTCGCCACATAGGAATCTCGTGGCACGTTCGCAAGTATCTCGTCGATTTTTTTGAGTGGGTTTTCTACCTCCACGTCCGCCTGTTTGCCCACGATACTACCGAGCATGCTCACGACGAGTACCCTGCCCTTCGCAGTCTCGACGAGCTTGTAGCCCGGTCCCGGGCACTCAACCATATTCGCCGGGCCGACCACCGGCTGCGCTGTGTCTTCCAGAAATGAGGTTAAGACCGACAGATGCGGCGTGTGGTTCCCACCCGAAAATGCCTGTACGCCCGCCCCCTGCAGCCGCTGCATATCTTCCGGACCCATCCCTTTTCCGTCTGTCACGTTTTCGGCTTGGGCCACCACAAAATCGATGCCCTCAGTTTTGGTGAGACTCGGCAAAACTGCCTCCACTGCCTGCATACCCATCTCCGCCATCACATCACCCACATACAGAATCTTCATACGCTCATTGTAGCAGAGAAAATGAAGTAAAATCCTCCCCTGTTGTACACCGATCCCGTGTGAAAGCTAGCCCGTAACGGTCTAGCATGGTTGCATTGGTAGTGTTTATTGCATCAGGTGTCTCTGCCGGCTTTTCAGCAGCTTGATGACCATCGCGATGCTACGCCGCGACTACAATTCGTTTGGATCAAAAATAACAGTCATAGAAACGGTCGAACTTTCATTGGGCATAAGCGGTCTTGCCGGGTTGTCGCTCAAATACCCTCCAGTGGTCGGCTCAACGCAGAGAAAACTTTCGGGCGATTCACTCCAGATTGCAAACAGAGGCAGTCCGGCTGCGCTAATCGTCCAAGCCCCTTGCTTTGACATGAGCCGTGCAGCCGAGTCAATGCTGTCTATCTTGCGAGTTGCCCCTAGCTCCTCAGCGCTGAAAGTGAAATTTTGTTCATCGATAGCTACGTCCATTTGCGTCGCAGTATCCCCAGTGGGCACTGGAAAATACGGGTGAAATGCCGGATTCAACAGGAACGCTTCAATGCCTATGTTGCGAATGACGAGCGTCTCTCGCAGACCATTTTCGAGCAGTTCGATGTCCAGCTCCATAGCGCATCCAGCATACACTGGTGGGATATTTTCCACCTGGGATGCAGGATTGTCCAGAGACAACTTCACCTGGGATTCTGCTTGGGCGTCGATATTCCACACACAGTTTCGGGCAAACCCGTGCTGGTTGAGTCCCACTGTCTCGCCCGGGCCAAAAATGGGCGCACACACTGGTATACCCCCACGATTTTTGCCGCTCGGCATATCGCGCCGCACAAAAAGTAATTCCGTGCCATCCGGCGCCGTCCAAGACTCCACAAACGCTCCATCTGCATTAACAGTCCCGTGAAATCCTGTTTCACTACGCAGCTCGATCATAGCAACTATTTGGCAAATTCAATGGCACGAGTTTCGCGGATGACATTCACTTTGATGGTCCCCGGATAATTCATGCTCGATTCGATTTTGGTCGCAATGTCTCGGGCTAGCCGTATGGCCGATAGATCATCTACCTGTTGCGGCTTTACGAAGACGCGGACTTCACGGCCGGCGCTAATGGCATAAGATTTTTCGATACCAGTAAAGCCATTGGCGATGTTTTCGAGTTCTTTCATACGCTCGGCAAAGTTCTCAGCCGAGATGTTACGAGCGCCGGGACGAGCAGCCGAAACGGCGTCGCACACCCGTACAATGACCGCCTCAAGACTGGTTGCCTCCATGTCATCGTGGTGCTGCTCGGCAGCGAGCGCAACTTCTTCGGGCGCACCATACTTGCGGAGCATTTCTCCAGATATATGGTGGTGCTTGCCTTCCATTTTGTGGGTCAATGCCTTGCCAACATCGTGGAAAAGCGTGGCATATTTGGTGATCGTCACATTGGCACCGAGCTCTTCGGCGAGCATGCCTGCCATGTGCGCCATTTCTGTTGAATGTTTGAGTACGTTTTGGCCGTAGCTGGTGCGGAACCTTAGCTCTCCAAGCATGTGTAGCAGCTCTTTTGGCACACCGAGCACACCTACTTCTCGGGCGGCATCCTCGCCGGCACGCAACACGTCCTTTTCGACCTGTTTTTGGGCCTTTTCTACCACCTCTTCGATGCGTCCGGGGTGTACGCGCCCGTCTTTCAGCAGGAGCTCAAGAGCCTGACGCGCTACTTCGCGGCGCACTGGATCAAAGCTACTGAGTACGATGTAGCCGGGTGTATCGTCTACCATGATATCTACGCCCGTTGCTCGTTGGAGCGCCTGAATATTGCGACCTTCTTTACCGATAATGCGGCCTTTCATCTCCTCGTCTTCGAGTTTGACGCTCGTCAGTGTGCGCTCGGCAGTAACTTCGCTGGCCATACGTTCCATCGCCGAGACGAGGATGAGGTTGGCAGATTCTTCGGCATTGTCTTTAGCTTCGTTTTGCAGCTTCGCGACGAGACCGAGCAGGTCGTTACGTATATCGCGCTCGGTCATTTGCATGAGCTTGTCGGCGGCATCGGCCTTGCTCAGTTTGGCAATTTTTTCGAGTTTTTCCTGCTGCTTGACGCGGATATCCCGTATTTCATTTTTGAGCGACTCTACCTCGTCTTCGCTCGAGCGGAGCTTTTCAGTACGCTTGTCGAGTTCGTCGAGTTTTTTATCGAGGCTACCTTCGCGCTGCACGAGCCGGTTTTCGAGGTCTTTGAGCTCATTGCGGCGGGACTGCTCCTCGCGACGCGCATCGTCAGCGACTCTTTTGGCTTCTGCTCGCGCTTCGTCTACGAGCTTATCGGCGTCTTTTTTAGCCTTTACCAGTTCCTTCTCGGCCTTGTTCTCGGCGTCTGCAGATTTCTTTTTTGATGCATACGTACTCGCACCATAACCGGCACCAAGCCCGACTACAGCGAGCAATATGGTCAATGGATCCATGTTTTCCCTTTCGATTTGTCAGGATTTTAGGGCAATCGCTATCACTTCTCTAGCCCGTACGAAAACCCACCAAATACTATTTACACGTTATAGGTTGGAAGCGGCCCCTCCTAAGAGTAGTTGGGCCTATATAAAATATACGCCTGTTCGACGCAAAAAAACAAGCCACGACATAGAAAAAACTATACTCGAATAGCTCGAACGAGTACCCGTTGATTGAGTGTTGTTGTACCTGGCACCACTTTGCCCGTGCACGTTATGAAATTGAGTCCCTCTCCAGCCCCATTTGCGGGAGTCAACATTGTCGCCATATCTACGCCGTCATGAGCAACCACACGTACTTCAGCTATTGTATAGCTCAATTTTGCGCCGTCTCCCCGCTCAACCTCTATAGTATCTCCCGCGGTTAGCTTGGCAGCATCATGAAAAACCCCCTTAGTGCTCCCTATGCCTGAATGGCCGTCGATCAACATCGCTCCTGCTTGACCGGGCCGCGCAGAGCTTTCATACCAGCCAACGTCATGAATGTTAGTCGGTACACTCAACTGATTATCGGAGTCAACCGATAGCGCTTTTACTCGAGCATGTACATTTAGCTTGGGGATAGATAGATAGCGCGGTAAGTCTGGCGCAACCGTGTACGCCCGCACGGCAGCTGGTGTAGGTTTTTCGGTCGAGGGTACACTGTCATTTGAGTTTTGCGTGCTGGCAGCTGCCATACTCTGTGTCGCAGCCGCTTTTTGCATCGCTTTTACCTGTGCCGCCACATGCGTATTTGCCTGAAACCCGTTGAGCGTAACGGCAAGCCCAAGCACAAAAAGCGCTGTAGCCATAGTGTACAGACAAACAACCTGCCATGATTTGCGGCGAAAACCCTTTAGTAGCTTTTGTTGCACAGGTACGCTAGAGGCATGCTCGTCAGCCCTCAGCGCATTCACTCTCAACGTCTGAGATTCATGGCTTTCAGGCTGTGTCGGATTTGTAGCAGCACGCTGGCGCGCAGGCACAACACTTCCACGAAAACGCAGTGAGCTCTCCGCGGGATGTTTTGATGTCACGCTGAGCGAATCTAACACCTTGGGATACTTCGGATACTTCGCCTGTGCGGCATGAGCAGTATTCGCAGACTGAAGGGTCTGGGTGAACTGCTTGCGTTTACCGCCTAACGTTTTATGTGCGAGCATACTGCCGCGCGAGGCCGTTTGGCGCGTGATAAGACCACCGCTGTCTGTGACACGAGACTTGTCAGCCGTAGGCACTGCACGCCGGTTAACCTGAGGTTTTTCTCGCACAGACGTTTGGGCGTAGCGACTCGACAGACGCGTCCTGCTAGCAATAAACCCATCCTGCAGACTCGCCCGTATCCGCACCTCACTCGATGCATACTTGACCGGACGATCCTCCGAAGGATATACCTCAAGCGCAGACGTGCTACCTTTTAGCTGGGCGCTGGCAAAGACTGGGCTATCAAGTGTTAGGCGAGCGGTACTCATATGTTTTTGTTGTTTGTGTTGTATTGTTGTTTTCAGAAAAATCATTTACCCGTGCAGTAAAACCCAGTGTCAACAGCAGTGTCAGTAGTGCTACTACAATTGCTGCAGGCAGTGAAGCAGAATTACCGCGAGAGAGTTCGATTTGTTTCATTTTTCTTTTGTTTAGCCACTACCATTTTAGTGCATTATTTTGGACAACGCAAGGGGCGGATAACAGGTAGGTAACTTGTTTTTTTGTTTGTAAAATTATCTACAAACCAACTATTTGTTGTTCAGAAGACTGCTGCGTCGAGCGAGACCAGCGATGACAAGTCCGATGAGCACAATTAAGCCGCCGGATACTAGAGGATTGCTCGTCAGCACGCCAAACCCTGTGTCTGGGGTCGCAGGAACCGGGACAGCTTCTACGTCAATCGCCGTAGGGTCATTCGTAATCACGGTTACCGGATCATCCGAGCGAAGCTCCGTCGGGAACGATGCAATGTTGAAATTATTAATGACAGCTTGGTTCGTTACAGTCTTGGTGGGTGCATTTGCGGGAATCTGTACTTTCACAGTGAAGGTAATCGAGCTAGAAGCAGGCACGGACATACCGGTAATTGCGAGCGTAGCTTGGCCAGCATACGCACTTGCTGTTCCGCCAAATGCATTGCTGAGCGTATCGGCAACAAATGTTCGGCCTTCATCAAGCGTATCATTGAAGTTGAACGTCATGGGGCCGCTCACGAGAGCGTTATAGACCGTATAGGTATAGGTGACTTGCTCACCAGCTTTCAGAGTTCTTGGAGAGGCGTCTTTTTCAAACAGCGGAGCATAGGGACAAGCGGCGCCGTCGTACTGCGATACAGTTGGAACGTCACTCACTACTGTAGATTTACCCGTGCCACTACCATTCGTACCAATAACAGATCGGAAGAGCGTTCCAGGGTTTAGCTGAGTTGTCAGCAGATTACCTTTTGCATCTATCATAGCGGCGCCATGTAAGCCGTTTGTGCCAGTCACCATCAGCGCTGAGTTATCCGTCGGCAGGTGAGTGACCGTACCGGCTGTATGTGTTGCATTCACGCTGAACATTACCACCTGATGTGTCTGAGTATCCATGCCATAAAATTTGCCGTCTCGAGGGTTAAAAGCAATATCTCCGACTGCAAGCGAGCCCGCTACATCGTTGGTGATCGTAAATGTGCCCACTAGTGTCGCTGTGGTGCCAGAAAGATCCGTCACAACCCACTCATTTGCCCCCGCACCGGTAGCCGAAAGCATATTATGATAGCCATCACCATCAAAATCGCCAGCCAAATACGATGGAGCCCCTGCAGGCATACCTGCCGGCGGTGCGATTTGCGTGCCCGTGCCATCAGCCGCAATACGAACATACTGCTCGTCGGTGCTGTTATAGCCATATATATAACCGTCGTTAAAATTGAAGCCCATCGCATTGTAGCCCTGTGCATACGGGGAGCCGATAGTGGTCATATCGACTGGCTTCTTCTGGAGATTTAGCGTCGAAAGCTGGGTATTTGTAGAATTGTACGCGATATAGAAGGTGCCGTCACAGGTAAATGTTGGCGGTGTCTGCGCACTCGCCTTTTGCACTGAATGCGGGATAAATCCCAGTAGCCCCGACGCCAATAGACCTGCGGCGATTCCAAAAACCTTCACTGATCTCATACTATGCCGTCTCATTCTGTTTCCCCTCATTTACACCTCAATCATAAGCGGTTTTTATACACCACGCAAGTCCAATCTAGCCTCTTCTATTTCTTTTGAGCGGTGATATGAACCGGCGCACCGTAAAAAGGCAGCACAACGAAGCTATTCTCTCCTTTTAGGAGCTGGGCGGCCCCCTTTTCCTGCCACTTCGTACCACGGCCAGATACAATCGGGACACCTAGACCCTGAGCAAGACTATTCGCAACCGATAGACCGATTCGCAGCCCGGTAAAACTCCCTGGCCCTTGGTACACAACAATACCCTCGATGCTTTGCCAGCCCAGTGAATGGTCCCCTAGTAACCGGCTAATCTTTTCGTGGATCGATTCTGCCAGCTGGCGGTGTGCCTGCCATTTTTGATAACCGATTTCATGAGCGTCATCGAAAAGGCCAATCTCTGCCTCAGGATTATCAGTGCGAAGCGTCAAGATAGTCATCGTCTCATTTCCCTGCCTCAAGAAGGTAGCTGAGTGTTCCTCTATACTGACACGAGATATCTCGCTCCCCCTCTCCCGCAGCGGCAATTGTTATTCGCAACGTATGCTCCGGCAGAATATCTCTCACGATATCACCCCATTCAATCACTGTTACATTGTGTGGATCGTCGAGCACCTCTCGCAGTTCTTCCGCCATAACCCCTGCCTCGCTCAGCCGGTAAAAGTCAAAATGGATAATGTGGATGTTCGGCGCAGTGTACTCGCGACTAATAGTATACGTGGGGCTGGCTACGGTATCCCCGCTACCCGCTCCACGGACGAGACCCCGAGTAAACGTCGTTTTGCCGCCTCCTAAGTCGCTTATGAGCTCCAGTATCTCCCCCCCTTTGAGCCGAGACCCGATTGCTGCCCCAAGCTCCTCAGTGTCGCCTGAGCTTGTAGAATGCATTCGCCATATCTTTACGGTAGACATATGCTCCATATCCTACCCCGCCAGATATAAATAGGGCAAGTACTCCGGGGTGTATGGATGTCGACCTCGGGGCTACTGCCGTCTGTTTGACTGGTGTAGTTGCGGCTTTTTGCTTGTTCGCCGCCGTTTTCGTTTTCGTCGCCTTCGCCTTTTTTGTTGCGGCTGATTTTACCGCGCCTGAGGACTTCTTGCCCGAAGTAGACGCGGCCTTAACGGATAATTTTGATATGCCGGTAGCCGGTTTAAGTATGGGCTGATTAATGATATTGGTCGTTGCCGGCGTTGTCTTTGTCGTCCAATACCATGTCCCGTTAGCCAGTGCCCAAGCTTGGCCATCAGGTGCCGAATCGTACGGATCGGACTGCGCGACAGTGCCTTTCGATCTATCAAGTAGCGTCACTTGTCCACTCGTATTGCTCATGCTGAGCCCCGTCTGCGCAGCATAAAAAACCTTAAACTCATTCGGAAGAATGGTCGTACCAGCGGGTAGTGTGTAGGCATGCTTGGTGGCTAAACCCGTTTGCAGCGTGAAGCCCCCGAGATCAAACTGGGCATCGCTTGAATTGTATAGCTCTATGTATTCATCACTTGCATCATTGCCTGTCCCCAAAGGATTTGGCAAGATTTCGGTAATAATCGGCGGGGCTAAGGTAGCATTTTCACTTGGGACACTGTCGCCGTCGCCGTTCATCTCAACCTCGTTCAGCACCTCGATGATTGCCGGTGGCTCCACGGCAGACTGTTGCCAGCTAACGGTCTCAGTGGCATTTGAACTACTTCCCGACACTGGAGCAAGCGTCAGCTCACACCCCACCAGATTACCCAGTCGCCACGGTTTTACAAAGGCTGGGTCATGGTACCAAACAGGATAGGCGAGCATGGTCGTCTCTTTGCGCACATCGAGCAGTGCTGTCGTTACTGCGGTCGCTGCAGGCTTCGCCCAATTGACACTATCAATGGTCGTAAATGTACTGCTGAGACCGCTGTTTTCTAGCAGCCGAACTGCAAACGTGCCCTTTGTATCTGCCAGCGACACTGACAACTTAGCTGTATACACGGCATCACAGGTCGAACCGCTGTCACTTGTCAAGAGCAGAGCCTGCTCCTTGCCCAGGGGTCGAGCGGGCAACTGCTGCGAGGGCAGCACGGCGCCCGGACTGACCGTATCACTGCTCGCATAGCCAATCCAGTAAATACTGAGATCCGGTATATCCTCTGTAGCCTGCAAGACCACAAACTCTTCCCCGGTAACTTTTATTTCACGTATTACGAGTGGCGGCACACTACTCGTTTGGGCGGCAGCACTGAGCGGAACGCTGCTCAATATGCATATCAGACCGAGCGCCACATTTTTCCTCAGGAATTTCATAGTTGATTTTCAGTGTATGCCTCTCAAAAACCGACATGCAAGCAACAGCATTTTAAAATATGTTTGTTTTTTACAACACGATTTGATTATCGTGCTGGATACAGCTCTCGCTGTGCATATGCGCTATACTTGAAGTATGTTGCGTCTCAGTGCTAGCTTGATTGGCCAACCGGTTATGAGTCTTCGTACTGGGCAGCCGATTGCCGTGATTACTTCCGCCATCATCAACCCCGACAATCTAAAAATCGAGGGGTTTTACTGCGCTGACAAATTTAGCCGGGCCCAGCTAGTGCTTTTGTACCAAGATATTCGTGATGTTATCCCACAGGGCGTAGTAGTCAACGACCACGACGTCCTCGCAGAGCCGCATGAGCTCGTGCGGCTAAAAACAGTCATGGAGATCCATTTTGAGCTGCTCGGCAAGCAAGTGGTCACACTCAGTAAGCACAAGCTCGGTAAGGTGACAGACTATTCCACTGAGATAGAAACCATGTACGTCCAAAAGCTATACGTTTCTCAAGGCATCCTGAAAGGTCTTACCAAAGGAAACCTGAGCGTCGACCGCAACCAAATCAATGAAATCACCGACAGCAAAATAGTCGTCAATGACCCCCTAGACTCCGCAACCGTCCCTTCGGGCGCCATGGCGTAAGCACGATTCTTCACGAGTCAAACCAAGTCAAAGCTGCAGGACTTCACAGCGTTGATATTGAGCAGCCCGTGAGAAGAGTGACGCTATCCTTCACTGCCCCGTACCAAAAAATGCAAGCTATAGTGAATACCGTGCAGACAATAACCCCCTACTGTGCTTTTGTTGGAACCGCTATTTCTATACTGGGCTGGTCTTTGTTAGTGTGACGACACCATGACCGGCTCAACCCAACAACACCGAGCAAACTAGCGGCCGCAAGAAAACACACACTGTGGTATTTTCGCTTGATGATGTGGATATGCACACCGTTGTTATTATTTCTGTCTGGTTTTACCTTGTGCCACGGTATACCCACCAGAGTTTTCATAAGCTGGCACTCGGCTTAACACTCGTTGGCGGTTTATTGCTCGCCGTTTTCCCCGCAACACCTCATTCAAAATCTATCAAAGCGCACAATCTTTTTGCCGCAGCCATGGGACTTGGCGTGTATCTACTAACACTGCTATACGCCATAGTACTACCGAAACCATATCGATATGCCGAGTTCGTACTGGCCTGCGTCTTACTCATGCTCGGAGTTGTGTCAGGTTTTCGTATGCGCTCTTTCATCTTTTATGAACTTGCGTTTATATGGCTTTCTCATAGCAGCATTATCGTCGCGTTGTACGCAAGCACATAACCATCTGCTTCATTCTGGTTTCACCTTGGACACTGCCTGTAGGGAAGTGTGCTTAACTTGGTTCATCCGAGAGAGCATCTTTGATGTCGTCGTAGTTGAAGCCTTGGCGGGCAAGATAGGCGATGAGTTTTTGGTCGTCTTGGTAACGCGTTTGTCGACGTTTTTTCTCTACAAGTCCATGGAGCAGTTGGCGTTCGTCGGTTTCGTCGTCGGCCAAAACCTGTCTGATGATGCTATCGGCGATATGTTTTGTACGCAGTTCGAGACGCAGCCTTTTGGTGCTCATAGCTCGTAGTAGCCGACGATTTTCTACCCAGCGTCTTGCAAATTCCGTGTCGTCAACAAATCCTAGCCGAACCAATTTGGCAATGATCTGATCTCCCAATGCCGGATCGTACTGTTTGCGGCGGAAGTAGTCCTGCAACTCGCCTCGGCTGCGCATCCGACGGGCTACGTACGCGAGTGCAAGGTTATAGGCTTTATCCACCTGGGATTGAGCTTTTGCCTCTGCTAGTTCCACCCCGGAAAGTTCTTGACCCGTGATATATTCAGTCTCTAACAACGCCTCTGCGCTCAAGCTGAACGCGTATGCTCCGTCTACATACACAGAATACCGTCCTTCACGCTTGACTTGCGGCTTGATTGCGGTGATCCTCATGGTGTATGCCGCACGCAGACACCGCTGCCGCGTCTCCACTCGCCCATCTACAAAACTCCGTCGACTTCAAGTTTCGTGACCACACTCGGCAATTCCGTCAAGCCCGATCTCGCGCCAAGGTGACCACCATTTTCGATATAGATCATCTGCCCGTCCAGTTTTTGCGCAGCCTCTTCGGCAAACACGACCGGACAGTATGGGTCATCCGCGCTATGCACGAAATAAAAACTCTCGCATTTTTTGCGTAAGTAAGCCCAGTCAAAACCGCCCGGTGGAAACAACGCGTCAAACTGATCTGTCTCAAACCCAAACTCAGTAGCTTGTTCGGACGTCGGCTTCACGAGAAAGGCCGCGACCATCACAACCACTCGCACCCGTGGGAACTCCTTCTCTGCAAGCAGGTTCAAAATAGCCGTCGTACCCGAGGAATGACCGACTAAAATATTGTCTGTATAGTCCCAATCTTGGCCGAGCAAAAACTCATTGTATGTTTGCTTGCTTGGCCGGTGGTTCTCGGGAAGTTCGGGGTGGAGGACACGGTAGTCCCGCCGCTCAAACTGCTCACGTAACCATGGTTGCCAAGCTTGGACGGGGTGGGCGTCCGTACCGTGCAATATGACGGCTCCCTTACTCGATCGACTGTCCATCTCACTCTTTGGTAGCGGCTTCACGGACTTTTTTGGCCACTTCGTCTTGGACTTTGGGATTTTCCTGCAGATACGTCTTGGCCGCTTCGCGTCCCTGACCGATTTTGGCGCCATCGTAGGCAAACCACGCACCGGCTTTTTCAACGATGTTGTGCGTCACGGCAAGATCAAGTATATCGCCCGCTTTGGAGATGCCTTGGTTGTACATGATGTCAAATTCAGCCTCGCGGAAGGGCGGTGCGATCTTGTTTTTGACCACCTTCACTCGGGCTCGGTTGCCGATGACACTATCGCCGGCCTTGATCTGGGAAATACGGCGTATATCCATGCGCACTGAGGCGTAAAATTTGAGTGCGTTGCCACCGGTGGTCGTCTCAGGGTTACCAAACATCACACCGATCTTCATGCGGATCTGGTTGATGAAAATGACGGTAGTCTTGCTGCGATTGATCACGCCAGTCAATTTACGAAGGGCTTGGCTCATCAGGCGTGCTTGGAGACCCATGTGGCTGTCCCCCATGTCACCCTCTATTTCTGCCCGCGGCACAAGCGCAGCAACCGAGTCGACCACAATCAGATCGACCGCATTTGACCTAACCAGCGTCTCGACAATTTCAAGCGCCTGCTCGCCGTTGTCCGGCTGGCTGAGCAGCAGATTCTGCACATCGACACCAATGCGCTTGGCATAGGCAGGATCGAGTGCGTGCTCGGCATCGATGAAAGCGGCTGTGCCACCCCGCTTTTGCACTTCGGCAATTGCATGGAGCGTTAGTGTCGTTTTACCGCTCGACTCAGGGCCATATATCTCGATGATACGGCCTTTCGGTATACCACCCCCCAGAGCTAGGTCGAGGCTGAGGCTCCCCGTGGGCGTCGTCTCCACATCGACCTCGTGAGCTTCACCAAGCTTCATAATAGAGCCCTTACCGAACTGCTTTTCGATTGTCTCAAGAGCTAGGCCGAGAGCCTTTGCCTTCCCCTCATTCTGTGCTTTTTTCTCTGTTGACTTCACTTCGTTGACGGCTGCATCATTTGCTTTTGCCATAGTATAGTACCTCTCGCCCTTTCGTCTACGGCCACCTCGGCGGTGACCTGCATCAAATAATAGTTGTACATCCGAGCCTACACCCTCACCTCATCCAATGCAAATTCAAAACAATATCTATGGGTTGAACCTATAGGTACTTATTGCCTTGTGCAAGTTCGAGTTTTAAGATGTCTAACATATCCTTTGCTTCTTCATAATCACTGACAAATTGCAAGTAATCATTTCCCCTTCCGACTGCTTCAAGTACTCGATCAGGCAATATCCACTCATCTGTGACCTGTTGCAAATAATACGGCAGACTTGAGTAGGCGTAGTCCCGCCAGTGCTTGGGATTGAGATGAATATATCGAGAGATGTGTACCAGATATGCTTCATTCGTTATGCGTGACGCCTTGTAACACGACTCCAGTAGTGGGCCGGTTCGTTTGTATTTTTTATTAAAGTACATACTGTAGCTCGTGAGTAGGCTGCGCATAAACTCTGTCATTACCCCTGCTTGCTTCTGGAACACAAACAGATGCACATGATTTGGCATGAGGCAAAAAGCCAAGAGCTCGAGCTGGTTGGCGTAGTTCGGGAAAGACACCCCAGCCGAATTCTTTGACTCTTTCAGGGCTAGGTAGCGCGCAAAGAGCGCTAGCATTTTCTCGTAATCCGCCTCTTCTCGAAAAATACGGGATCGGTTGCCGCCACGGAAATAGACGTGATAGTAGCTATCGGGGATATCGATCTTGATGACATTTCTACTCGGCATGTAAAATACTATACAATAAATATGTAAATCTAGAGGTTGAACCTCACAAAATTACAACGGGGTGATTGTGAATGTATTGTGGTAGCGGTTTTTGCTATACTAGGAGGCAATGCGTGTATCAGATAGTTTGGTGGTGAAACTGCTGAAAGCTACCGGTAAATTTACCGAGGAGCAGCTCGATGCTCTCCAAGAACAACAGAAAAGCGAAAAAAAACCCCTCCAAGATATCGTAGTTGCCGGGAACACCCTAACCGAAAAAGAGCTTACGCAGCTGTACTCAAAGGAGATCGATGTGCCGTTTGCAGAATTTTCCGCACGAGACCTCCAGAGTGAAATATTGGAGTTAATACCTGAGAGGGTCGCACGCCAATACCGAGCAGTTGCTTTCGGTATGAGCGAAGACGGCGTCGTTTTCATCGCCATGGATGATCCTGATGACATCCCTGCGATCGGCTTCTTACAAAAGCAGCTTACAAAACCCATTCGGCTCCATATCGCTACCACCAGCACCATACAGGCGGCCATTGACCAGTACAGCAGCGATGCGGGGAACGTCGGTACTGAAATCGAAAAAGTCATTGCTATCCAAGAAAAAGAAGATGTCGACGAAGTCGTGGATAGGGCAGAAGTTGCTGAAGACTCCCCGATTGCACAAACCGTCAATCTGATCATCGACTATGCAGTCAAAAATAGCGCGAGTGATATCCATATCGAGCCTCGTGAAAATTTTGTCGTCGTCCGATATCGAGTGGACGGCATTTTGCGAGAGGTCAATAAATTACCCCGAAAAGTGCTTGGCGCCCTCGTGTCACGCATCAAAATCCTTGCCAATTTAAAAATCGACGAGCACCGCGCCCCCCAAGATGGGCGATTTAAGATCGTAGTAAGCAATCATGTATATGCACTGCGCGTTTCCACCCTGCCAATAGTTGACGGGGAGAAGGTAGTGATGCGTATTCTCGATGAATCGAGCAAACCCGCAACTCTGCAGGAACTTGGCTACTGGGGAAATGCGCTCCAAGCTGTCCAGCAGGCCATGGTTCAGCCGCATGGCATGGTGCTCATTACCGGCCCTACTGGGTCTGGCAAGTCCACGAGCCTGTTTTGTGTCCTCAGTATATTAAACAGCCCTGGGGTCAATATCAGTACTGTCGAAGACCCCGTAGAATACCGAATCGTTGGCGCCAATCAGACCCAAGTAAATCCGCTCGCCGGCATGACATTTGCCAGCGGACTCCGGGCTCTACTGCGCCAAGATCCAAACATCATTATGGTCGGTGAGATTCGCGACGGTGAAACGGCAGACCTCGCCGTACAGGCAGCCCTCACCGGGCACCTTGTTTTTAGCACTCTCCACACCAACAACGCCGCTACATGTCTTCCCCGTCTTTTAGACATGAACATTGAACCTTTCCTTATCGCCAGTACGGTTCGCATCGTCATCGGTCAGAGGTTGGTGCGAAAGCTGTGCGTTGATTGTCGGGAATCATATACACCCGACCCTGAGCTTCTAGAGAAACTTCTCAAGAATTTTCAGATCAAGAGCACCGAGGCACTCCGCGGGTTACATGAGCTCGAAAAAACTGCTTTGGCTGCTGGGCTCGGGAGCGCGAACACGAGCAAAACCAATAAACAGAGCGCAGCCGAACTCAGCACATCGACATCTGGCATTATGCGCTTATGGCGCCCCCACGAAGAAGGCTGTAGCTCATGCAATCACACCGGCTACCACGGCCGAATGGGTATTTACGAAGTCCTGCGCAATACTGAGGACATTCAGCAGTTAATCGTCTCAAATGCCACGAGTGAAAAAATTCAGGCCCAAGCCATCCAAGACGGCATGCTCACTATGCAGATAGATGGACTAATCAAAGCGCTCCGCGGACAAACATCGCTCGAAGAGATTCTCCGTGTCACAGCCGAAAAAACGTAATACAATAATAAAACCATATGCAATTTACCTACAAAGCGCTCCGAAAAGACAATTCACCCGTAGAGGGCACCATTGACGCTACCGACCGTGAGGCAGCAGTTGACGCGCTCACCCACCAAGAGCTTCACCCTATCGTCATTACAGAGATATCGAGTGGCAAAAAATTTGGTTTTGGTAATAGGGTCAAGACAAGCGACCTCGTGATTTTTACACGCCAGCTTTCGACCATGATTTCCGCCGGCGTACCCATCGCACGCGGACTTTCAACTCTCAAAGAGAGCAGTACCAGTTCATACTTTCGTGGCGTCATAGCCAAGATCACAAAAGATATAGAGGGGGGTACGGGACTCGGTGATGCGTTTGCAAAATACCCGAATGTTTTTGATGACGTCTATGTCAATATGGTGAAAGCCGGCGAAGAAGGCGGTATACTTGATGACATCCTAAAGCGGCTCGCGCTCCAAGTAGAGCAAAACGCCAGCATAAAGAAAAAGGTAAAAGGCGCCATGACCTACCCCGTTGTCATACTGACAATCACGGTCATCGCTTTTTTTGGCATCATGTTTGTGCTCATGCCAAAAATATCAAAAATCCTCCTTGATCTTGGTGGGCCAAACGCAAAATTACCCATATACACCCAAGTGCTTTTAGACATCAGCAAACTGTGCCGACAGTATGCGTACATATTTATTCCCGTCATGATTGCCCTAGTCTGGGGTATCCGCCGCTACATTCGCACTCCAAAAGGCAAATACCAATTTCACGCCCTACTACTCAAACTGCCTATCGTAAAAACTATCGTCACTAAGGTCGCCATCGCCCGCTTCTCTCGTACGTTCGCCTCGCTCATGTCTGCGGGCGTCGGGGTGCTCGATTCTCTCTCTGTGACTGGCGGCGCTATCGGCAATAAAGTTATCGAGAAAGAGTTATCGGATGCGACCGCACAAGTGAAAAATAGCAAGCAACTCTCGGAGGTTATTGAGCAGAGCAAGCACTTCCCCAAAATTGTTTCTCAGATGCTTGCCGTCGGCGAAGAAACAGGTACAACCGATACGGTACTCATCAAAGTAGCCGACTTTTACGAAGAGGAGGTGGCAACGGCCATAGATAGTCTCGCGTCGGTGATTGAGCCAGTGATGATACTGTTTCTCGGGGCAGGTGTGGGGTTGATTGCTGCAAGTGTGATGGGGCCAATTGCCAGTCTCAGTAACAACGTTGGAAATAACTAACTCAGCCCGATGGCTGATACCGCGAGGTTTAGGTATTTACCCCGTTTCGTAGCCGCAAAGCATCGTGTAGAATGAGCCTCTAACGCAGTTCCCGTGAAGCATGCTTGCGGGCTACCATATGCGTATTCACCTGGGATACCATACCGCTCAGAGGTCGGCTTCACCGCATCAAGCATGCACGCAGCCGATCAAGCACAATGCATGTTGGGGTTGACGCCGTGCCGCTTATGACTATAATCAAAGACAGACTTACGGAAATAGCCGTCAAGTAATTAAACATACAAGGAGGGTGGGCCCCCATGGTTTCAACCGCATCACTGAAAAATAAAAAAGGATTCACCATCGTCGAACTTCTCATCGTGATCGTCGTCATAGGTATTTTGGCAACGCTGGTCATCGTTACCTTTACTGGTATCCAGCAAAAAGGTCGCAACAGCCAGCGGCAAACAGATATCAACGCTATTAACAGCCACGTTGAAGCGTTTTATGCACAGCATGGTTTCTACCCAAATCTCGCCGATCTACAGGATTACGGCACATGGGTAAAGCTATACATGAAAGGCCTCGACCAAGCAGCTTTGTCAGATCCGAAAGCACCGTCTGGCAACATCCAAGGTACGGCGGATGCATCACACTACGGATATGAGCCCACAGCTTCTACCGGCACATGCGCAGCCACAAAAGACGCGCCTGATACCGATGGCAACTTCACCGATAACGGCTGCGATGGCTACACGCTCACAGCCAATATGGAAGGCCAGACTGGCGCCAACGCTACGTACGTCAAGAAGAGCAGCTAAATATAGCCCTCTTCCAGAAAATAGAGCCCTCGACATATCGGGGCTCTATTTTTATATGCGGCATCGACGTATACTGATTGCATAACCATGAGCTTTTTACGAAACCAAAACTCATCACAGCGGGGCTTCAGTGCTGTCGAATTTTTAATCGCAAGCGTTGTTTTTGGCATACTGATCACGGGTATCACCAGCGCCTACATTTCAATCCGTAAATCATACCGTATCGCTCGCCAGCTCAATGAAATGTACACGGTCCTCAGCGCTTGTCCCGAAATAGACCGCGCGCTTGAGTTTAATTCTCTCAGCAGTACGTCCAATTGCTACCCCAACAATAAATTCAGAGTAGAAAACAACGCGGGCGGCTACATTTCGTACGCCCCAACTCTGACAGTCACCGATACCGCTTCGATATCCGTCAGTGATCCCCTGCATACCACGCCCGATTCAAAGGTCGTAGATATAACAGTGCGCTATCCCAAAGAGACGACTGTCCCACCACTCGAGCTCCGCATGCTCATAACCAGAAATGGTGTAGGACAGTTATGACAGCGCGCCTAGGCAACAACTCGGGAGGCCTAACTATCGTAGAACTCATCGTGGTCATGACGTTGACGCTGGCGTTTTCGGGTATGATACTCTCATTCGCGCTTGATTACTGGGGAAGCTCAACAACTTTGCAAAATGACAGCGAAACTTTTGTGACTCGGCAAAACCTGGGCGATATACTGAGAGACAGACTCAATGTCGCAACCGGCCTAGTCATGCAAAACAGCATCCCCGATCCGTACGCTGAAGTATCTGACCCGGCGGATGTTTCAGGAAGCCACTGGCTACTGCTCCACGCCGTGCCAAAGACCGTACCTACTCCCGCCAAGGGAAATTTTACTCCGGTCATATACTACACTGCCCCCAGCGTTAATCATGCAAAAGAGCCGATCATGAATGGTTCGCTCATGTTCTACGATGAATTTGTACTGTACCTCGACGGCAGCACGCACAAACTATACCTACGCAATCTCATCAACCCCGCGACGATCAGTTCCAATGCTCTGCGCACTACCTGCCCGCAGGCTCACGCAAACGCCAGTTGCGCGGCCGACAAAATGGTCGCCGAAGACGTGATGGCCGTGTCAACGCGATATTTTTCACGTTCGGGCAATACGCTAAATTGGATGTCGATCACCGACCCTCAGACCGGCGAATATATCGGTCCCGATTTCCCGTCTGTTGAAGTCGTAGAGCTGACGGTGGACTTGGGCCGCAAAGCGGTCATCCACGGGGCGCAAGACACGGCTAATCAAACGATCGTCCGGGTGGCATTACGAAATGGATAGGTGGACATAATATGCGACAAAAGGGTTCTATACTAGTTACGGTTCTGGTGGTTACGATGTTTTTATCGAGTATACTATTTGGCCTCCTGCTGCTGGCAAACTCAAATCTGTACCGAGCCCGGGGGCGCATCATGCTTCTCCAGGCGCAGTACTCCGCAGAATCAGGCGCCGATGCTGCCATCGCTATGCTCAATAGCGGTAATTCGAGTTTTGCCGGCTCTGCGAGCGAGGTTACCGTGCTCAATGGCAACCAATACCGATCTACCTACACGACCGCAGTAACCACTGGTAGCAGCGACAAGGAACGAATCATCGTCGCAACCGGCAAAGTCTATAGCCCAAAAACTGCCGTAAAACCCAAGTTCACTCGCCGCATCCGGGTCAGCGCTCAGCGGAGTAGCCTCGAGGGCATGTCTTCACTAGTCAGCCGCAATATTCTGGAGACGGGCTCTGCCGTGAAATATATTGTCGGCAAAGATGCCTACATCAACGGCTTCGTGAACTTAACCAAGAACACCAACAAACTGATGATCGAAAACTTGACGGTAGCAGGTAAAAATACCGGTGTCAATAATTGCTCCATCGGCGGGTCAGGCAGTCTCGTGAAACCCGCGAGCTTCACTAACCCTGCGCAAACGCGTACAAAACTCACCCTCGCCTACAACAATTGCATATCGCCACCCGGCAACAGCAGTAACGGGAATTTTGAGGTAGCCGTAAACCAATCAAATATCTCCACTATTCAGTCCATGTATATCCCATGGGGCCAATTTATGGATGGTTCTTACACAGCGGCAGGAAGTTGTAGCGATTGGACTGCGGGAGGTACGGTCCGCGCTATTCCCTCGCTGAGCGGTAGTAAAAAAACACATTATCCCGATAACAACAGTAACATCGCTACAAATTGTGGAATCAATGGTGATCTCAACCTCGGAAGCGCTACGTACTCCATCACTGATACCGTCCACATCCGGGCCAGCTTGTGCGCGGCCTCAGCATGCACCCCAACATTTACGAACCCGACGGCCAGTCTGAAATATATCTTCGTCGAGGGAACCGTGAACTTCAATTCGGTCAAAACGACGAGCGGCAGCGGGCCGATCGTCCTAATCGCCTACGGCGCAGATCCGGCGTCCAAAACCGGTGTATGTCCCTACGGCGGCGCAATATATGTCGGCCAGCAAGGGAGCGACTACACCTTGGCCCCAAGCCTATACCTGCTAGCAATGAACGGCATATGTTTTGACAAAACGAAATTCGGCACCGGTCCACAGCAAAACGTAAATGGCATACCCGCTCCTGCAATCGGAGGTATCGGCGGTAAAAACATCTACGTGTCAACAAACTCTGGAACACCTTGGGACTTAGCGCTTGACCCCAGCTTTCCCGCCAACTCAATCCCCATTAACCTATCTTGGCGGCAAACCACATATCAACGCCTCTAGGTATGGTATGATAAAGGCAAGATAACGTTTATGCTTTAGGCGTGGGCAATCTGTAGCATGAAGAGAAAACGACAAACA